>JBLHWO010000204.1:0-6692 GCA_047629215.1 Cellvibrionaceae bacterium
CCTGCCGTAGGGTTTAAAGCCGCCTTGATTGCCGCCCGTGCAGGCATCGCAATGGGAGTGGGCGGCAAACCGTCAATAACATAGGTGTTATAAGGTGTGGGCTGTCGCAAGTGTCTGCGGCGAATATTACCTTTATAGCTATCGCCTAAGCCATAGATTATGGTGGGGTCTGTTTGTAGGCGCATACCTTTTTGTAAACGCCTAACAAATACACCTGCAATTTCTGGCCTTTCGTAGGCAACACCGGTTTCCTTTTCAATAATTGATGCCATAATTAAGGCTTCATAAGGCGTTTTATAGGGCAAATTTTTTGCGCGATTATCCCACTCTTCTGCCAATACTCGCTGCATTCTTTTATGAGCCTGCAAGAGAACATCGGCATCGGAAATGCCAGAGACGTACTGGTAAGTATCTGGATAAAACCACCCTTCAGGATGTTCTATATTTAGCTTTAAGATATCTTTCATTTCAGAAAATGATTTGCCCGTTAAGACACTTTCTATTTTTTCTTGCTTACTTAATCTTTCTAAAAAGTGTTTAAAGGTGAGACCTTCTACTAGAGTCACGCTGTAGCTCACTACATCGCCAGAACGCAACTCAAACAATAATTGCTCTGGTGTTAACTTAGCAGGCAAACGATACTCACCAACCATCAAATCAGCTTGTTTAGTCAACTTAGCATATAAAATGAATAATTTAGGGTGCGTAAGGATATCTTCATTCGCGAGACGATAAGCAATCTTGCCTAAGGTATCGCCAGACTTAATAGCAACAATTTTCTCTTCCTTTAGATTTAGCGGCTGGTGTAACCAAGAATTAAAGGCCAACACAACCACAGTTAACAAGAGCATGGCCAACAAAACTAAAATAGAAATAATGTTAACTAAACGTGACAGAGTACACCTCAATATATATAAAATTTTTCACTACTTGAATTACGAAAAGAAAATACCGTGGCACATTGCCTGTAAAGATCTTGTTACTGGGCCAACGGACCACTTCTTTTCTTCACATTGTATTACCGGCCAAATGCCCGTAATACTGTTGGTCAAAAATATTTCATCAGCTGATAATAAATCTTCTTTAAACAATTGCTGTTCAACAACGGGCATACCAATGTGCGCTGCTACTTTATCCATAATAGTTTGTCGCATTACTCCAGCAACACCACACTTGTCAATGATAGGGCTTAGCATTTCATCACCCTTGACTAGAAACACATTACGTGACGTGGCTTCTATTAATTCTCCATCAAGAGAAAATAATAAACCTTCATCAAATTCAGTATTTAACCTTTCTTGCGCTGCGAGCACGTAAGGTAACTGGTTTAGTGTTTTTAAACCGCCCCAAGTATTCGGCATTAGAGCCTGTTGGCAAAAGTGCACGCTAACACCATTGTGCTTCTCGGCATCAATAACTAATGCCGATAGCTGCGTTATTAAAGTGCTCGTAACTGAGGGGTCTATCTGGTAGCCGCGCGTAGACTCGCCCCTAGTCACTATTAATTTCATTACGAGGATGTCATCCACCATGGTCTTGGCCGTTTCTAACACCTTATCTATTGCCTGCCTTAAACGCTGAGGCGCCATAGATACTTTTAATAAAACTAAGCCTTTGAGCAAACGCTCATGGTGTAAAGGCCATAACGGAATTTCCCCTCGTACAATTAATACCGTCTCAAATACTCCATCACCGTAGACTAGGCCCCTATCATTAACCGATACGGAGTCCACATCACGACCATTGACGGAAATAATTGGATAAGAGTTGAACGACATAACAAATAGGCTATCGATATATGGGTTTATAATCGTATTAAACGATTAGCATCAGTCTAAACAAAAAAGGCGAAACAAACTCAATTTATTTCGCCTTTTTTCAATGTTAGTTTAATTTAAAAAACTAAGTCAGTTTTTTAAATACTAATGAGCCATTAGTGCCACCAAAACCAAATGAATTAGAGAGTACCCCATCAATGTTCATAGCCTGAGCGGTGTGCGGCACAAGATTGATGCCTTCACATTCTTTTTCAGGGTTATCCAAGTTAATCGTAGGCGGTGCAACCTGATCGCGTATCGCTAAGATACTAAATATTGCCTCTACCGCACCTGCTGCTCCTAGCAAATGACCTATCATAGATTTGGTCGAACTAACGGCTAGCTGCTTCGACGTATTACCAAATACTGACTTTACCGCACGGCATTCCGCAATATCACCTGCTGGGGTGGATGTGCCATGAGCATTAATATAATGAACTTCTTCAGGGTTCATACCTGCATCTCTAAGAGCATTACTCATAGACAAGGCAGCTCCGTTGCCATCTGCGGGGGGCGAAGTCATATGGTAAGCATCGCCACTCATACCAAAACCAGCAAATTCTGCATAAATCTTTGCGCCACGGGCTACAGCATGCTCATATTCTTCAAGCACTATGAGCCCAGCGCCATCACCTAATACAAAACCATCTCTATCGGTATCCCAAGGTCGACTAGCCGCCTGCGGATTAGCATTACGCGTTGACAAGGCTCTCGCAGCGGCAAAACCGCCTAAACCTAGTGGCGTAATCGGCATTTCAGCACCGCCGGCCAACATCACATCAGCTTCACCATGCATGATCGAGCGTGCAGCTAAACCTATAGAGTGGGTTCCAGTAGTACAGGCAGTCGTTACAGCAAGGTTGGGCCCTTTAAAACCATACATAATAGAAAGATTGCCCGCTATCATATTGATGATAGAACCAGGAACAAAGAAAGGTGATATCCGACGAGGCCCACGATTGGCAATCGTTAATGCACCATCCTCTATAGTCCCTAAACCGCCAATACCTGACCCAATTACAGCACCAAAACGTGGCGCAATAGAATCAGTGACCTCAATGCCACTATCGCGCATGGCTTGAATACCTGCAATCATGCCATATTGAATAAAAGGATCCATTTTACGGGCTTCTTTATCTTCAATATAATCGCTGACCTTTAGATCTTTAACTCCTGCTGCGAATTGAGTGGTATAAGAGCTGGTATCGAAGTGGCTGATAGGAGCAGCTCCACTTTGACCTTTTAATATAGAAGACCATGTATCATCGACTGTATTACCTACAGGCGTGACCATACCCAAACCGGTTACGACAACGCGTCTCACATTGAACCCTGCTATTTTAATACGATTAAAAAATAAAAAGTCTTATATTGTGAGCCTGTCGACTAATTAGCCGAAAAACAAACCAATATACTTTCACTTTACTAAAACAACAAAAGCCGTACTATTAAATAGATACGGCTTTCAGAAATTTTACTAACAAAAACTTACCAGCTATTAAGTCAGGTTAGAATTGATATAATCAATTGCCAACTGAACAGTGGTAATTTTTTCAGCTTCTTCGTCAGGAATTTCTGTTTCAAACTCCTCTTCCAATGCCATGACTAACTCTACAGTGTCGAGTGAATCTGCACCTAGGTCTTCTACGAAAGACGCTTCATTTTTAACTTCGTCTTCTTTTGAACCCAGTTGCTCTGCAACGATTTTTTTAACGCGCTCTTCTGTGTTGCTCATGGTTTTGTTGAACTCCCCAATGAATAAAAATTTGTTAATTTACACTTAAACCCTTTATTTCAAGGGCTTTTAGATAATAAATATCACTAAGCGCATGTTTATGTCGGCGCATTTTACATGGAAATACACCGCATGTAACTTTTTATGTTGATTTTATCGTACCTTTCATACTATTTTTAAAATATAACTTTTAAAATCAGATAGTTAGGATAAAAATAAAGAGCTCTTTCAAGTAATATTTAAGCCATATACATACCGCCATTAACATGAATATTCTCCCCTGTAACGTAAGCCGCTGCATCACCGGCAAGAAATTTAACAACTTGTGCAATTTCATCTGGCTGCCCTAAACGCCCCAAAGGAACTGCACTCAACATCAAATTCTTTTGCTCTTCCGATAGTGCGTCGGTCATATCGGTCTCGATAAAACCTGGAGAAATGGTATTAACTGTTATATTACGTGAACCAACTTCTTTAGCTAACGCGCGCGCAAAACCAGCGACTCCAGCCTTGGAAGCGGCATAATTAGATTGGCCCGCATTACCCATTGCACCGACAACAGAGCTAATATTAATAATACGACCCCAACGAGCCTTCATCATGCCTCGCAGACAACCTTTACTGAGTCGATAAACTGCACTCAGATTAGTATTAACCACATCGAACCACTCCTCTTCGCTCATTCTCATCAACAAATTATCTTTAGTGATACCCGCATTATTAACTAAAATTGCAGGTGCGCTGTAATTTTCTTTTATCGCTTTAAGAACGGCAGCCACTGAATCAGCATCGGTGACATTTAACATCATGCCTTCGCCTTTTATGCCTTTTTCAGCGAAGCGTGCTGATATTTTCGCTGCTCCTGATTCACTGGTTGCGGTACCAATGACTATCGCACCATCGACACCAAGACTATCCGCAATCGCCGCACCAATACCTCGACTTGCCCCCGTCACTAAAGTTACTTTATTTTCTAAGCTCATTTTTCTCACCGATTTCTTTAACTTGGTTTCAATTAATAATAGTTATGAATTACATTTTATAGAGCAGCCAATGCTGAAGAGAATGAATCGGGGGTTTCAATCGCTAACGAATTAATACTTCGATCAATACGCTTACTTAGCCCTGACAATACTTTTCCAGGCCCGCACTCTACACAAGTACCAACACCCTCTTTGACCAAAGCGCCGATGCAAGCCACCCATAAAACCGGATGATATATTTGTTCGATCATGGCCACCTTAATTGCTTCAGGATCAGATTCAGTTTTAGCGTGAATATTATGAATAACAGGTATTTGTGGAGCATCAAATGAAACCTGAGCAATATCATCTGCCAATCTATCGGCGGCTGGACGTAAAAGAGATGAATGAAACGGTGCGCTTACCGCTAAAGGTAACGCACGCTTAGCGCCTTTTTCTTTACATAATTCACACGCACGATCAACTGCCGCCGCATTACCTGCAATAACGACTTGCCCAGGAGAATTGAAATTAACTGCAGAGACGACACCATCCTGAGCAGCTTCTTCACACACCGCTAAAACAACATCATCATCTAGACCGATAATTGCCGCCATGCCACCCTCTCCTTTTGGTACAGCTTCTTGCATATACTTGCCGCGCAACTGAACCAACTTAACTGCATCTCTAAAATTCACAACGCCTGCACAAACCAATGCAGACCATTCGCCAAGACTATGGCCGGCCATTAACGTAGGCTGAACTCCTTTTTCTTGCTGCCACACTCGCCATAAAGCAACGCTTGCAGCAAGTAACATAGGTTGAGTTCGCTCGGTTAAATTTAGCTCCTCCTGAGGACCAGACTGAACAAGCGCCCACAAATCGTAGCCTAAAACATCGGATGCTTCGGTGAAAGCTTCTTCAATAACAGGGTGTTTTATTGCTAGCTCAGCGAGCATTCCCACTTTTTGGGAACCCTGACCAGGAAAAATAAAAGCTAATTTATTCATATTGTTAGACCAATTGTTAATATTTTTATGTTGATTACGGATTAATTAACACCACTTAATTTAAACGGATACCTTATTTTTTTATACGCTTTACAATTTAACAATTTTTCCAATAGCGCTGCTGAAAAACATTGTCAAACCGTACTGTCAAATAGTCTTAGCAAATCATCAAAAAATGCGCTTGAATAATTTGGCATTTTCTCAATTAACATTGACGATGCCTGCGAAAATGCATGCCCGCTAACGCCACTATGGCTTTTCACCACCAAACTTTTTACCCCTAGTAACTTTGCACCATTACAGCGAGTCAGGTCACATTGCCCTTGCCATGGTTTAATGGCCATCGAACGATTTTGGTCTTACTGGAGGCCATTGCCAGAGAATGCACTTAACGCAGCCTGAACACCTTCCAGCATAAAACGTGCAGTCTCCTCACTCGATTTAAGATCGATATTACCCACAAAACCACCGCAAACAATAATATCGACAACACCTCGATAAATTGTGACACCTTCTATGCACCCTTGGCACTCTAAGGCGCTCACTTTCTGCAGACCGTCTGCCGCTTGGCGAATCACACCCATGCCTTTAAAGTGCTCATTAGGGAAACGAACGCCGAGTAACTTTTTAATATTCGCATTATCGCGTAGATACAAAGCCAGCCCTAAACGAGCAAACTGTATCCACTGCCCTGAAGAACAGTTGATGGTAGCGCCGAGACTCAAGATATAACTACGACCCAACTGTGCAGGTATGATTTTGCACAGCGTTGGCTTATCAACAGATGAATGCATTCTCAATGTATGTCGCGCCAAAGCAATGTAAGGCGCCGGTATTTCCCGCTGCTGCACAATCGGCCCTCTTTAACCGCTGGCACTGCACTTTTAGGACCAAAGCCGCCACTCATTGCATCTACTGCAATTTTTAGGGCAGGCGCCATTTTTTAATTTTGTTACGCATTATTAGCTTTCGCTAGCCTTTTAGGGTCGCTTGGATCGAGGCAATTAACCCGTCGACTTAGCCACCAAAATAGCAAAAGGCCGATGTAAAATCGGCCTTTCAGGATGCAGCTTGGTATAGCCTATAAAACACCTAGATGATGTAGACCACCTTCACTGATATGCGCTTACTAATCTTCGCTAACAGTTTCAATCACTTTTTCACCACG
>JBLHWO010000205.1:0-6688 GCA_047629215.1 Cellvibrionaceae bacterium
ATTGACAAATTTCTTTCCGCTTTCAATTTGTACAGAGGGAATGTAAGTGGCTGGGATTAGGTCATGATCATTCATAATACTGTCTTGCTTCTCAGTCTTGAGACCCGATGTTAGGGCCAGTGAGGGGGTTTCTATACACTAAGTACGATTTGGGCAGTGCGTTGCTGATGCTGCAGTACTTACTTTTTGCTAGGGAATAACTGGATTACATTCTAGTTGATTGAAACAGCACGTTTATCCCTTAATCCGACATAGACAGATTTCTACCCTTCCAATAATACTGTCACCAATCCAGTTTAGATGGTGTTCAGGCGCCAGCTCGTCATAACCCAGGCACATGTCGTCCAGCGAGTCTTCAATGCTGACTTTACATTGATTCATTGTAATGGTGAGTCTTTTGCCAGTATTTTGAAGCTGGCAGCCAAGAAACTCCACAGGCTGTCTTTTCCTACATTCTCAAATGGAGACACCTAACGCCTTTTACGATTGTAACGCTTTTTACGATTGCTGATTTTCTAGAAAGAATACTCAAACTAGCAACTTTAACAACACTAACAAAGTTTGTGACAAATTACTATTGCGGCATCGAATTATGGGGTTGCGCCCAGATAGTTTTTCTCAGTTATCTCTTCATCGTCTAATTTGAAAACAGTCTCAATGACCAGTTCGATTTTATGGTTTTGGTCGCTGTCTATTTTATAATACTAGTCTCGTGCATCTAATAACAAATCAATTTTTGTGGCATTGCCTGCTATCCGCGAGGAATATTGATGGAATCTAAAATCGATTTATTTACAATCAATAACTTTCCCTCATACAGAAGCCATGCTGAGGAGATTGTTAAGGAACTTAATGTAGCTCTCAAAGAAGCAAAGGGAGAAACCAATTCGGGTATTCACCAGCGTTCTTATTTGAAAAAAGATATTCTCAATAACCCTAACGTATATTTATCTGATGAAATTCTAGGCGAGCTGTAACTAGAAGATGATGTTAACAACGATGCTCAACACACTCAGAAATAGTTAAACTTGCTAGTATAGAACAGCACCTGCCCTTATGCCCCCCCATTAAAGATAACATTCCAATAAAAACGGAACGTAAATAAAAAATAACACCTATCTTATCTGTTAAGCTAAAACTCACTAATTAATAAGTAAGACAGATTTAAAATGCTAATTTTCAGAGCTAAAGACAATTTCAGAGTGTTGTTTGATTGCAGCTAAATCTTTGACCTCAAGCTCTAGGCGCGCAAGGCGTTCCGGTGCCAACTCGGGTGAATTCACTAAAATCTCTGGAAGGTTCTTCGAAACAAATTCTGGTAACTCGTCAAAATCCTTTGCGATCACTTTGAGAGAGGTTTTTGGTAGGCTAGCAATCAGTCTGGTAACGTGGAGGGTATTGTTGGTGCTAGCAATGACAGCTGGGACAAGACCTTTCCAAGTATCGGCTAGCCCTGAAAGCAATCCTACAACATCGCGGCCACTGGTATAGTAGGTCTCGAAAATACCCTCGCACCTTTCGAATTCGGATGAGATAAACTCGAGAAGCTTCTGCGTTTGGCCGAGATAACGGCTCTGTTCACTCAGGAGGCTATCGGCAAGCTTGACGTTCAAGACATAGCTTTGCCGAAAGTCTTCATCTCGCATTGCTGCGATAACCTCTTCAGGCTTGTCGATAGGGAAATCAGGTTCTTGCGTGATGAATGCCCGTATCTGTATTAGAAGCTTGTTGTCATGGGGCGATAGACGGCCCAAATAAAGAGAGACGTGTATTGATAGTAGGTGTCGTCTAGATAACCTTCCAGAATCAGAAAACGGGCCAGCTCTCCATTTTCTTCAAACTTCTCGAAAAGATCCTTTACGCGGTCGGCGTTCAAACGCAAGAGCTCTTTGAGTTTAGTCGTGCGAAGTGCTGATATTTTTGATCTTAGGTCGCGTATTTGGTGCAATATCTTATTCTTATTAACAGCCCTCATGATTTCGATCTCTTCCTCGCGCTGCTGGTAGGATTTAAGAGAGTCCACCTCGCTTTGCAATTTATAAACATCGACCTGCGATGGGTTAACATTGATATTGTGCTGGAAGAGCCGCTGAGCCCCAATCATTTTTTCGAACGTATCGTGGCTGACTAGATGCGGAAGCGCAATCCATGTACTCTGATCGAGCCCCCCTGTGTCAGCAAGACTATCGATGTGCCTATCAACGGTGGCACGCTTACGGTTTTTGCTGACTAAGAATGATCAATAGCCGTCAAGTACGTTCCCTTGAATTGGTATCGGCTTAAAACCATTTTCTTTGCAATAAAGGGTAAATTGCTTCAAATCTGAAAATAAAGCAATTGCTGAATTATCTTCGAGCGAGAAGATCAACATGGACGCTCTCGATAGCCACTCAGCGACGATGGTAGGGTCACACTGGCAACCGCAAGTACAAAATAAGAAAACACCGACAACTAAAAACCAGGAAGGTTTATCACCCTTATCCGCTCAACCAATCTCAGCAACCATGTAATGCTATTGATGAGATTTAGCTTAAAGGGCATTAGCTGGTTCAGGCGGAGTTTGAAATTGATACGCCGGGACAGTTAGAGTTATGTAGGACTGCTTAGTGTCAACCACTGACAGCTAAAACTAAAAAGACGCAGCTTAAAGACTAGCGTTTCTTAGCTGTGGTAGCTCAGACTTTATCTAACATAAATTAATATTAAGACCAGATAAAATCGTACTGTCAGTCATGTACTATTAATAGATATTAAGCAGACATGATCTATTCCTATCTATTGATCATTTATAGGGTCATACTAATATCGTTGCTGATTTATTTGGCTGTTTTAACCTAAATACCGCAGTTGGATTGTTGCGAGGGTGACTAAAGTGCAGAATAGAAAGTGATGTTATTCTTTTTTAGGCAAATTCGTAGCCACTCTACCTGTGCAGCCTAAAAAAGTGAAAAATGCTTTATATTCTGTGCCTTAGACAGCCGTAGTAGATTCAACTACGGTATTTAGGTTTAATAGAAGCACTGGTAACAACAGTCCTCAGGTTGGCTCAAACTGGCTTTAGGTTTACAGGGTTACAGTAAGAGGAAAGTATTATGTCTAAAGGGCAAGATAGTAAAAAAAATGCTAAAAAGAAACCGCTTTTAACGGCAAAAGAAAAAAAAGCTGCGAAAGCAGCGTCCAAGAAAACCGCAACAAATGTTTTAGGCAATTAAGGGGTGGATAAACATCGAGTTTTTCCGATGACCTGTATTTATCTAACATACCGCAAGAATCAATTTAGTTAGGCAGCAGTACGCACCAAAATAATAAAATTGTATCAGTAAAAAACTCTTGAGGTTTAGAGGACGTTCGGAACTCAAAGTGAATTCAATCACTTTAACTAAACCTCAGCTTTTCCTCGTCAAGTAAGGTTAAGTATTATTCTTATCATTTGTCTGGGTATTGCTATATATTTTATGCAACCGCTTTTTCTATAGATGTGCATCTATGAAGTTGAGCTATTGCACTTTGTTTTATCTGAGCTGATCAAGTTCGGGGGCTATAATATCTAACTTGAATAATCTGTTTGCCTCTAGATTTCAAGTAGGATTCAACGGCGATCTTATAATGCTTACTTCCCCACTCCTCCCCAATAACAAGAATATCCATATCCAAGGCTTTGCAGGCAGATACATATTCAAGCTCATGATAGCGGTGCGTAAAGTAACTTTTGGCCTCTAGTGTCTTAGCGGTAGGGGCCCTGAAGCGCGAATTCTTTACCATTGTCATAGGTCGGTGTCTTAATGGTATTTCGTTGTTACCACGCTCGGCCATAAAATCCTGTGGAATATTAGCCTATCAATCCGCTCAAAATGATCATTCCATCATCTCGGGTTTTTGGAAATAATGATGCCCCCCGTTTCTGGATCTTTACGGATATAGACTTCATCGCAATCAAAGCGGTAAACGAACCGCTTGACTGCGGCCGTTCATAAAAATTTTTGCTTTCCGTCTCATAGAATACCTCGCTAAATACACATTGATGGCGTGATGATAAGATCACCCCTGTAATATATTAAGGCATACCACACCTTAAACTCTGTCCCGTGCGGGACTTTTGCGAGAGTTATTAAACATTATCGAGTAACGAGTTAGCTGAGATCAAAAAACGACCACCACCCTGTGTATTTTTTACTCTATTTGGCGCGTAAAGTAGTTAATCAACACCTTTCTGTGATAAAGTTCACAAAAAAATTTATCTCAAAGGGTTGTCCATATATGTCGTTTATGTCGTTCATAAGGAATCGTGTCTTTCCTAAGCTTATCAAGTCAGCTTTTATATTTATCTTACCGTTATCATTAGCTTCCTTCTATGCCAGCTCAGCGCCTTCCGATGGAATTGTTTCTTGGAGTAATTATGATAAAGACAGCAGTATTGCCTTATCAAATGGCAATCTAGACGTTCTAATCTCTCCAACTGCAGGTAGTGGTTTATTTGGCCTTAGATCTTCGCTCCCAATCAATCCAGGTGATGGATTTTATTATCTAGAGATTGAACGTTTGGCTGGTGATGGAGAGTTTGTTGTGGGTGTAGCCACAGGCGCTGCCCCTTTGTATGCTAATGATGTAGGAGCTTTACGTTCCGATCCCGAGCTAGGTGTTTCCTCTCAATTTTGGAATGTGATCAGTATTGCAATAGATTACCGAGGGACGAGCCCAGTGGTTTATTTCTTTGGTGATCGATTTGGATCAACCCCTAATTACTCAGAAATAATTTCAATGGATGGTGTTACTGACGCTGTCTACCTTTACATAGCGTCCCATGAAGGCAATGAATTTCACTTAAACTTTGGCGGCCTTAATGGTGCAGACTTCACTCGTGTTCCACGCACTACTGTAGAGCAGCTATTGTTCAACGGAGGTTCATTAGTCGAATATGGCATGCCGGTACCACGTGCGAAGCCTAGTCTGATCATTGCAGAAGGAAGTCAGCTCGCTCAGCAAAATGATTCGATCACCTTTACCGCAACAGCTATGGATGCGGATGGCTTTAATATTGCCTCTTCAGTGGAGTGGTTTTTAGACAATATTTCCATTGGTAGCGGCTCTACAATATCACCAGCAACAAACACTGCTGGCAGCTTCTCTCTTGAAGCTCGTGTGCAGGATGTAGAAGAATTAAGAACTATTTCCAGCGTGGACTTTTATGTACACCCGGCCACCGGTGGCGACAACTTAGATTATGATTTAGATGGTTTGACCTATGCTCAAGAGGTGATTTTATCAACTAACCCATCGAGATCTGATAGTGATCTCGATGGGTTGTCCGATGGTTATGAAGTCGCCAATGGCTTGAGTCCGACGAGTTCGAGTGACCCCTTAGTTTCGCCTGTAACCAGTCATAAAAACAAGGTGTTTTTTGATGTTGTATCAAGCGTAACATCGTCGATTGTTTCGACTTCTGATGATGGTTTAAGTGTTGGGTATATTCCTGGTTTAGATGGTAAAGCGGCTCTTCGCGCTAACCAAGGAATGCTTGGCGAGTTTCGCTATTGGGAAGGCCGTGCATTGTTAGATGATGATATGGGCTTTGGATTTGTCAGTCCCAATGAGCCCATTAACGATTATTGCTGTGTAACTGCCCCTAGCAATAACCAAGACTTTTCTGATCCTTTAGCGCCCGGTTCTTCAATGTCGGTTAACACTGCCGGTTCGGGTAATTCAATTTGGGAGAATTTAGTCTTTCAAAACAACTATGCCAACAATGACTTCTTTATTGGTTTAGCCATTGACTATACCGGTTTGGAACCAGTTGTTTACGTCATAGGTAGTAGCGGCATACAGCAAACTATCGTACTGAGTGACTACGATAATGCGGAATCAATATTCCCCATGTTTTACGGTAATTCCAATCTTTCAGAAACTCGCGGTCCAGTTGCGGTTCAAACAGCCAACTTTGGTCATGAACCTTTTTTCTATAATGTAGAACAGATTCTGTCTGATGCAATGATTCCAAATCTCGCTAGTTTTGTACCTGGTTGGGGTCTATACAGACAACGGCAAACATTGAGCCTTGATATTTTAAACTCGACTACAACTGTCGGTAGCCCAGTTACTTTTAATGCAAGCGCCACTGATGACGCTGGTGTTGATTCAACAGCCACTATTACATGGTCTGTGTTTAATTCTTCCGATACTGATGTTACTGCCTCAGTCACCTCTGCTGCCTTGCCTATCACTGGTGGATCGGTAGATATAAATCCACAGTCGCCTGATACCTTAAGGGTTGTCGCCGAAATTGTTGATAGTAAAACAGGTGAGAATTTTACCCGAAACGCGATTCTTATTGCTGAGCCATTGACTGGCGATACAGCACCTCCCGTTATATCCTCTATCCCAAGTAATATAATCGTTACTATTGCGAGTGGCGTTTCCGCGCCTGCAACTCTTCCAGAGATTTTAGTCTTCTTAAGTACTCCAACAGCGACAGATAATTCGGGCATTGTCACTATTACTAATGATGCCCCTGCAGATTTCCTGCTTGATGCTACAACTGTTACCTTTACTGCGGAAGATAGTGCCAATAACCAGGCGACAGCAAGTGCATTAATCACCGTTGTAATAGGTGGCGGTCCAGATAGTGATGGTGACGGCGTTCCCGATAGTGTGGATACTTTTCCTAATGATCCTAACGAGACTGCGGATACTG
>JBLHWO010000206.1:0-6657 GCA_047629215.1 Cellvibrionaceae bacterium
TAAAGTACGTTATCGTTTGAGACTTGAGCAAGGCTTACAAGCAAATACGACCGATATTTTTATTTATAATGAAAAGCTACTGAGTAATGAGCAAGCAGTGAGTGATCAAGTTGACGAGGTTTTGTCAGATCGACTTCATGGTGATTTACTCGCTAAGCAACTGGTAACCATCCTGAACGAATCTGATACGGCATTGGGTGATTCTTATCTAGCCGCTACTATCGACCTACCTCAAAAAGTGCGTTTAGCTGAAGTTGATGGGGAGCCAGCACTTTTATCAGTTGCTCGGGAGTCTCGTCTTGATCGTGCCTTTTCCGATATATTGAGCAAAGATGGGTTTACGCTTTACGGCAAAGATAAACCTCTAAACGTATATTATTTTAGTGCAGTCAATGCCAGTAAAAATCCCTTTTCAGGATGGTTTGATTTTACCGGTGATCAGTCTTTAGAGACGATTCTATCGAGTTTGCCTGATGAACCTGAAGTTAACAAGTTATTCCCTGATAGCACCCGTCGTGATACTTCGAAGAAGTTATCGGGTAATAAAGGTTACTTATTAGTTGTGCGCCAACAGCAGCAACGAACGGCTATCTATATTCGCGACAGTTCAGGCCGCTTGTTACCACCAGGTACAGCGATAGATTTGTTAGATACAATACGCCTACGACTTATATAAGGTATTGAGTAAATTGCGCTTTTCTTCTCTAGGCAGTGGTAGTAAAGGTAATGGTACTCTGGTGCAGCACGGCGAATGCTTGTTGTTAATTGACTGTGGTTTTAGTCTTAAAGAAACGGTTAGGCGACTTGCTCGTTTAGGCGTGTCGGCGGAGCAGCTAGACGCGGTGATAGTGACTCATGAGCATGGCGATCACATTAACGGTGTTGGGCCATTAGCACGAAAATATAAAGTCCCTGTTTATATGACACCGGGGACGGATCGAAGCAAAGATATTGGTAAGCTGCCCTCACTAGAGCTGATTAAAAGCTATCAGCCATTTAAGATTAAATCTATTGAGGTGACACCTGTTGCCGTACCTCATGATGCGGCAGAACCGGCACAATATATTTTTGCAACAGATTCATTGCGTTTGGGTATACTGACCGATCTTGGCAGTATTACCCCTCATGTTGAGATGCATTATCATTTATGTGATGGTTTGGTATTAGAAGCTAACCACGACCCGTTAATGTTGGCCTCTGGGCAATACCCGTCGACCCTTAAGCAGCGAGTGGGTGGCCCATGGGGACATTTAAGTAATCGTCAAGCGGCCGCTTTCTTAACACACATTGATTGTTCTAAATTACAGAAATTAGTTGTGGCTCATATTAGCCAACAAAACAATACTAGCTCGCTAGCACGTGAGGCATTTGATGAAATTCCAGTGTCTTTAAAAGAAGTGATTTATGCTTGCCAAGACGAAGGCTTCGATTGGATTTCTCTAGAGCCTGTAATAAAGCAAGTCGCGGCAGAATCAGGTTTGCCGATGGTCGAACGGTTTAAATAGTACCATTTAACCAGCACTGTTCAGCGAGTTAAAAATATAATCGATAACACTTAGTCTAAAACAAATAGCTGAGAAAATATAAGCTTGTTTTTGTATGTTTACGCCACAGTTTTATTTTTACATCATAGATAGAGATTGAATTCATGAACAAAGGTGACCTACTTTACTCAGGTAAAGCCAAGTCTGTTTACAAGACAGATAACGAAAATTTATTGGTACTGCACTTCCGTGATGATACCTCTGCCTTTGATGGTAAGCGCATAGAGCAGCTTGATCGAAAAGGTATGGTTAATAATAAATTCAATGCCTTTATTATGGAAAAGTTGATTGCTGCTGGTATATCTACTCATTTTGAAAAACTGCTTTCTGATACAGAATGTCTCGTTAAACGTCTCGATATGATACCCGTAGAATGTGTGATTCGTAATATCGCAGCGGGTTCTTTGTGCCGCCGTTTGGGAATAGAAGAGGGTATTGATTTAAATCCACCCATATTTGAATTTTTCCTAAAAAATGATGAGCTTGGTGATCCAATGATTAACCAATCTCATATCGAAACCTTTGGCTGGGCTAAATCTGAGCACCTAGATAAAATGAAAGCGCTCACACACCAGATTAATGATATACTGAAGGCCTTGTTTTTAGCGGGCGATATGCTCTTAGTAGATTGCAAATTAGAGTTTGGGCTTTACCATGGTGAAATTATTCTCGGCGATGAGTTCTCGCCCGATGGGTGTCGCCTCTGGGATAAATATACCAAAGATAAGCTAGATAAAGACCGTTTTCGTCAGGGTCTGGGTAACGTTATTGAATCTTATGAGCAGGTAGGTAAGCGCTTAGGTTTGGATTTTGGTAGTTGATTTTTAGGCAGGGCTAGACTATTTTTATAGTAGTGCTTTTAAATAGTTAACGCTTTGGTTTAATACTATAACCTAACGCTATCTTAGGTTAACAAAGCAACAATCAACGGATCAAATAAGATTATGACCTTTATCACCGGTATTAGTAACGATCCCTCAAAAATGCATCGCGGCGACGATCGTCGTCGTTCAGTGCGTAAATCAGCTAGCATACGAGTTGAAATTACTCATCCTACATTTGGCACAATAATCGGCTCGACTCAGGATATCTCTGATGGTGGTGCGTCTGTGAAAATTGAAAATCATCCCATCCCGCCAATGGGCACAGAGGTAACAGTGCGCTTTATAAAAATGGTGGGTACGGTTAACCAAGAGCCAGTCAGCATGAAAGTCATGTACCTTCAGCGCAATACAATCGGTTTAATGTTTGCTTAGCTTAGTCGTTTCTTTGGTTTAAGGCTTTAGTAGTTTAAGGCTTTAGTAAAAGTCTCTTACTGGTTTCTAGTATTTCAGATCTACTGTCTTTTTATTCGTTTAAGCCCTTATAATGAAAAGGTGCTCTTAGCAGATCCCAATTAACAGCCCCCTATTAAAAGACGCTTTATAACCCAATGATTAAGTCCTCCCCATCTTTCATTGCTGGCGTGTTTTGTGCGGAGCCCGCCCTGCAGGGCTATGCCCAGAACTCTGTCCAGCAAAAAAGAGATGAGCTTGCCAAACAGCTACAGTTACCCATAATAGCGCGCTTACCCAGAGACTTAGAGAGTGGCAAATTTGTACTAGCTATTGAGTCTGATCAATCGCTGTCATTGCATTTTACCGGTCGCGGTGTTCCTAGCCCTATTCGAGTCGACTTATTAGGCGGCCCAGTAGCACATCGGCGCCAATTTGGTGGTGGTAAAGCTCAGCTTATTGCCAAAGCCGTTGGTATAAAACAAGGCTTCCGACCGCATGTTCTCGATTTAACCGCAGGCTTGGGTCAAGATGGATTTGTGCTAGCCACCCTGGGCTGCCAAGTCACTTTACTTGAACGAGTTGACTCTATTTTTTACCTATTAAGCGATGGTTTAGCACGCGCACATCAATCGAGTGATCCCGAGATTAAAACTATTATCGAGAAGATGACACTAGTACATCAAGACTCACTAGAGTATCTACAGTTGCCTAGTGAGCAATCCGTCACGGGCAAACAAGGCACCGAAAAAATAGCAGACGTAATTTATCTCGACCCTATGTTTCCCGAGCGCGAAAAAAAAGCAAAAGTAAAAAAAGGTATGGCGGCCTTTCATTCAATAGTAGGAGATGATGGTGATGCAGGTGAGTTATTGGCCTTGGCCTTAAGCAAAGCCAAGTACAGAGTCGTTATTAAACGCCCCCGTAAAGCGCTTAGCTTAGCGCAACAATACGCTTCGCTATCTCTGCCGGAAGCAGGGCTGATATTAGAGGGTAAATCCAGTCGTTACGACATTTACCCTATTGTAAAAATGCCTAGCTAGATTCTGATGAAATGATTCTAGTGTTCAAGAAACCAAAAAAAAATTTCAAAACATGTAAATTTGCAAGAATAGTTTTTTCGACTAGCGAGTATCAAAGGGCTTGTAACCCTTTGATTTAGTAAAGTTTTTTATTAGGCTAATCGCGTTTATACAAAGATTCAATCGTAGTCGACTCTATTGTATTCGCGTTAATTATATAACCCGCTAATGCACCAGAAGCATCTTCTGGCAATTCAATTTTTTCTATTGAAAGCGCATGTACCGTAAAGCGGTAATGATGAACGCCGTGGCCTTCAGGAGGACACGCCCCACCGAAACCTCGGCTGCCGTAATCATTTTTTATTTGTGTGCTACCTGGTGGTGACAAATTTTCTTTTGCACTACCCGCATTGTTAGGCAGCTCTGTAACATTGGTAGGTATATTAATAATTTGCCAGTGCCACCATCCACTACCCGTTGGTGCGTCAGGGTCATAAGCGGTCACAGCGAAGCTTTTGGTGCCCTTGGGTGCATTAGACCACTGTAGGTGTGGTGATAAATCTTCACCAGAACAACCAAAGCCATTGAATTCCTGTTTTTTATCCATAAACTTTGCATGCTCAATATCATTGCTGGACAAGGTTAAGGAACCTGCGAGTAACGGTGCTGAAACAATAAGGGATAAAGCCGAAAAAAACGTGAAAATGTTTTGCATGATGAGCCTCGTATGTGATTTGTTAATCGAATACTTATAATAGCCATGACATATCTGTTCATCTAGAGCAAAAACATTCAACTTTTCGCCTTAATCTGTCATTTTAGTTTTCCTTAGCTCAGACGGTGTTAAACCAAAATGTGCTTTAAATCGATCGGTAAAGCGTGATTGTGAGTGGTAACCACACCTTTCAGAAACTAAGCCTATAGGCTTAGCGGTTGTTTGCAGTAAATGTAAGCCTAGGCCTAGCCTGGCTCTATCTTTAATGTCTTGTATGCTGGTACCTTCTGATATGAGTTTGCGACGCAAGGTAGATTCACTCATGGCTAAATGCTCACAAATATAGCTAGTAGTCACATCAAGAAATTTTTTCTCATGAAATAGATCATGCAGGCGATGACTAACTTTTTGCTTATCCATCATCGATACAACTTCTGTATGACCAAGATGATAAAGTAACATTAGAATTTCTTTTTTTCTTAAAGCACAAATGTTCTTAGGTGCCCAATTAGCGCTCTCCACAAACTGCTGCAAACATTTTTCAAGTGCGAGCGTTACCTTACCGATAAAGTGGTCTGATTTTTCATTGTCTATACTGGGGATGCCATCAAAATCCTCATAGCTGAACTCAATCAATAAGGCAAAATAGGCATTATCTTTAGGAATGTTGCGCATGTTAATCGAAGGGCTATCTGATAAAAAAATAAATTCACCCGTGTGGCAGGTGATCTCGTTATTTTTACCGAGCTCTTTATAGCCACTAATCACAACGATTAATAATGGCTTTGCAATAGGCACATTTAATAGCTTTTGCTCATGAGCAGACGTGTACACTGCGAAGGGCAGCTCATCGCTCTCAGGGAGCATATCTTTGATACTATTGAGCAAATCATTCATTTTTTGTGTTGTATTTAAGCAAAAGGCCAAATAAGAAGCGCGCTTTAGCGCGTCCTTCTTATTTGATTTAGTAGCGGCTTTTTTGCTCGCAAAAAAATCAAAATAAAATGTTTTCCTTGTTTAAAGTACCGAATAGGTAATTAAATGAGCAGGTATCTTATCTTTGATTTTTTCGTGCAATACAGGCAGTAAAGACCAGTGTACGCCTTGTTTGTGGTGGTGCGCGGTGTGGTAACCCAGATTTCCAGTGGTGATATTGTAAAAGCGGTTGAGGTTATTTCGCGATGCCTCAAACTCATTGTCAGTGCTGAGTCCAGCGTGATGCTCGTAAGTTGCCCAGGAGGTAAGCAGTAAGCCGCAAATCATCGGCAGAACAAATAAGAAGAGAGTTGCCATGGGTTTGAAAAAAGCCAGAGCTGCCACAATCGCCAAGGTTAGTAGCGTATAAACGATAAAGGGCTTTTGTTTTCTAGGGAAGCGTGACCCCACTTGATAACCTCGTATATAAGCGGTACCCGCCACGTTCAGGGTATATTCAATTTCGCCCATTTTTTTACCTGACTTACGCAGCCAGCGGCTCTCATCCTTGGTTTGATCCATATAATTAAGATGATGTCCTAATACATGATGAAGTAACCATAAGTTAGTGGTGACCCCTGTATGTAATGCGTAGAAAAATTCTAGCGCCCGGTTCAGCACTTTACTTTTAAAGGTGAGAGTATGTTGGTGATGATGGTTCCAAGCACAGATTTTTGCTTTAGGTATGATCATAAGCAACCAGAAAGACCCTAAGGCCCAGGTGCTCTCTACCAAAAAATACAAACTAAAGTCAATCAGGCTAAGAATAAGAATAATAGTGATGGGTAATCGATCGGAGGCGTATCTAAACACAGAGTAAAACCTTGTTGTAAGGATGAAAATAGTGGTCGGGCCAAAAAGAAGGAATAAACGAGGAGGGTACTTTCGGCCCCGTTAACGCCTAGCTCAATAGAGGCGACAATTAATAACCGTTAATAATACCATTTACGGCGCTGATAAGTCGAAAAATATCCCCTAAATATCATCTGTAATCAAGGGAGCAGACTCCTAAGTTTTCGGAATATGCTTATATGTCTATGGCCAGAGTACAAAATTCACCCTGTGATAGGCTTCCTTCGACAAGCTCAGCGTGAGCTGGAAGTACTCCCCGAGTGAGTAAAATGTAC
>JBLHWO010000207.1:0-6656 GCA_047629215.1 Cellvibrionaceae bacterium
AGACCAAGAGCACTTATATTGTTACCCTTCAAATTAAGGCTGGTCAGGCTCGGGGACAATATACCCTCAGCCAACAAGGCTGCAGCACCAGCATCACTTATACTGCAACCATCCAGATTAAGGCTGGTCAGGTTTGGAAGCTGCGAGGATGCGCACATTTGCTCTAGAGTTGGTGTAAAAGTTAGCTTAAGCGATAATATGGATTGTTTATCGATTGAACTTTCGCCTGAGGTCAACCTATCGAAGTCTTCTGGTGTTTGAAGTACAAACTTCATCCTTGGGTCAATAAACTCTTGCCTATCCTTAGATACAAAATCTTTGGACACAGGCCTCATTGCCTTAAGATCAGTAGGATTTAAGAAAGATGTCATATTGCCAAACACTGCGTTCGGAACTTGTTTGAACAAATCTACCGTGCTGGGCAATTCTGCAGAAATTTCCTCTGCTGCCCTCTTCCTTGATTGCAATGACCTTTGTGAAGATGACTGTGGTTCAACGACACCGGCATTGATATCAATGCCATTATGACTTGCCTCGTTCGGCAGTCGGCTCTGTGACTGCGCTGCTACGCTAGCTGATGAAGGCACATATACTTTACAGATACGACTAGAATCCATAAAAAACCTCTATTTGATATTCAACATGAAGACTATTTCAATACTACTAATTAAGTACATTCTTCACTGTACTTGCGTAACATTCTTTGTTGTTCGCCATTGAGATATTTTTTCATCAAGAGTGTTGTCAAGAGGTCTTTACCCTACAATACCTTGGATTTGTAGCCCTTCGGTAATGGGGTGCATCGTTATTACAAATTAATTTTTGCAAATTGTGCAGTCTTATCTTTATCATTCACAACCTTAAGAATATCTTCAACACTACGCAGTAAACTAAATTATTTAAGATAGGTGGATTATAAATCTATAAAGTTCGATAAAAATTTATAGAAAAATAATTCCCTTCTAATAAATAATTATTTAATGATTACATCCAAACCCTAGCATTTTCATCATTAAATAATGTTCGCAAGAACTAACCTCGCTCAATAACTCATGGAGGGGATCATTTTTTTGAGTAGCTGCATCCATTCAGACTGCTTTTTAGAAACACACTGACTCCAAAATAGAGGATGCCTTTATTATGGCCGCACTTTAATTTAGATAGTTACGCATTGAATAGTTATGTACCCTTTTTTGCTCTAGGACGAGGCCTGTAGGATAGAAAAGCGTTAGACCGCGTCACTCTAGGGCAATATTTATTCGTTACGTGATTGCATTAATTCGCGAATTTTCGCAACAAAGTCAGCAAAGTCACTATGCACGTGCACGCCATTTAAGTCTGGTGGCCTGCTAGTAATTGGTGCTTGTATTTGACCTGAAACTGGCTTATCTATTTCAGAATTCATTTTAGGCGTCGCATCTTCTTTATTTGCCGTTACAGATTCAGTGTCTTTTATTCTTCGTGGTGGTGCACTAGCTGCATAATTAGTCAGCGGAGATGATCTTGGCGCAGGTGTTTTCATTATGATCTTAACCTACCTTTATTTACTTTTTTTGTATGTTAACCAAGCATATATTGAAAAAGTTAATGATGTATTATGTATAAACTACGTTAACAATATACTGTTAACGTAATTAAGGACAAATATTAGTGGCTTATAAACATATAAAGTTCGATAAAAAATTAGTGGGGGCTGGGGGTTTCCCCTCGTAAACGAACATAAACCCCTACAGCACCTTCCATCCCTGACCTCTGAGGAGGGATTACTTTTTCTGAACCGGCAAACACCCCTCAATCGAACTCATTAGTTGCTCCAGATCCGCCACCCTCTCACTCAAATTAGAGCTGTACCTACCTTTACAAGTAAATGTTGTGCCGGGCCAGCGGCGAAGCCTGTTTAACGATCCGGACCTTTTTTTCATCTGCCTGACACTTGAAACTGCTAAGTAGCTGCCTGAACATGGTGGGATTAAAGTCAATAATGATGTTAGTGACCAGACGGACCCATTCATTCCAAAGCTGAATACCCTCGCTCGAACTGCATCGGAAGTGATCTCCATTAACATTGCTGCGCGCATGTAGTGGAATCGGTGATTTATTTCCCGCGAGTTAATTGAAGACGCTGATGGGGTGATTGCGGTGGCCGAAGCTTTGGAAAATACCTTTGTCGAGGTACAGGAACTAGCAGAGCTTGTCGGGGGGCGATTAAGATCAACTATAAGATCGTTTTGGCTGCGGCTGAATTGCTTCATGAGTGTAATGTATTTAATAGGTCTGTTTATATATTGGCACGGCTAAGTTAAAACAATATTACAGCTAAAAAATGACCTTAAGTAGCCTCTAAGGCTTCGTGGCGCAATGAACAGGTATTGTTACTAGGGACCAAATCTAACACCTGAAACCCATCTAGCTGTTGGCGTGTTCGCTCATTCGGACATAATATGAAAACTTCGCACTTGGTATCTAGCGCATCTTTTATGGCTTATCAAGCGCAAGCCCCACCGTCACGTCGGTCACGGGGACATCCGTGAAATCAAGGATCATCACTTCATAATCGGAGACGCTGGAGTGGTACTTAACTCATTTTAAAGTATCAAAAAATGGGGGAATTCACTTCCTCCCGTTTTGAACATTAATAAGTTAAAAGCACCTGCTAGATTACTCACCCGTGTCAACATCCGCAACGACCCAAAAATACCCCGCTAATTATCCGCTAACGGTTATTCAGCAATCACGATCACTACTTGATAATAACACGCTGACTGATTTTTTATTGCGGCGACATCCGACCACACACTCGATTTATAACGACAATGTATTACATGAATACGTGCAGACCTTAAAAAATTAATATATGAAGCAATCATCACCACCGAGCAAGATAATTTACGACAGTAAAATTCATGTAATGCATAACGCTTTAGACTTACTCAGCTATGTTTCTCGCAAACAAGGCAGTAAATTAAAGGCTAAAAATGAATTGCCTGTGACCGCAATATTTAAGAAATAATCTGAAGCATTATTGAATATGATTGCAGTGCATGAGTTAGCGTATTTAAAAGAGAATGAGCACAACAAAGCATTCTATCGTATCTGCTTACACATGCTGCCTAACTATCACCAATTGGAATTTGAAATGGGTTTGATTCTTGTTCAGATAGAACATGGGGGCTCGATTATTTAGTTTTCTTCTCAATCGAGTCTGACACTATCGCTTACGGCAGTGCGCAACGTAAACATTTCAGCAGCAAACCTGATCGCCTTGGCTGGTGATCCATTTACCTCGCTAAGGATGTGGCAGCTGGCAGCGCCAACAACTCAGGAACAGACCTAATCACCTTGCTTGGAGATGATAGCGAAATGGTAAGTGACGCAGCCTTGGACAATAAAAAACTTAATTCCTTGATGAATATTTATTCCGTGGGTCTGAACTCAATGGCTCACCTGTACTAGACACGTAGATTAACAACAGCGGGAAAGAACAGGCAACCACTAATGGTTCAAAGGATCACACCATGACCCACGAAAGAAGCTCGTCTCAATTGACGCTATCCACCACCTGTCAGTGGCTTAGCAAATTCGCACATTTTAACAAACGGTATAATCGCCCACCAAAAAGGTTAGCCACTACCTACACCATTTTAAACGCTGATTTAGCAAGCTAGTATTATTTATTTTATAAAAAACGTGGGGGTAGCCCACCCTACTTTAATAAGCAGCGACGCTGCCATCAATCCGTTTCTCCGTTCCACCACACAACACACCGGTTGCAGGATCGCGAACAATAATTTGACCGCGCCCATAAATCGTGGGGTCGGTTGCTACTTCTAGGTCATGCCCTTTTGCTTTTAAGTCTTCCGCAATGGTGGAATCGAGATCCACCTCTACACCAATTTTTTTATCGCCAAACCACTGCCAGCGTGGAGCATCTAATGCAGCTTGGGGGTTCATGCCGAAGTCGATCATATTAGTAACCACTTGAAGTTGCCCTTGGGGCTGCATGTAGGCACCCATAACACCAAAAGGCCCGACTGCCTGCCTACCCTCGCCTTTACCTTTATCCTTACCTTCACCCTTGGTAATAAAACCAGGAATAATGGTATGAAATGTTTTTTTACCTGCCTGCAAGTAATTGGGATGTTTGGGATCCAGAGAGAAGTCAGCGCCACGATTTTGCAACGCGATTCCCGTGCCGGGCACAACCACACCCGAGCCAAAGCCGTGAAAATTACTTTGTATATACGACACCATATTGCCATCGCCATCGGCTGTTGCTAAGTAAACCGTACCGCCTTTAGTTGGCTCACCGGGCTGTGGCGTTAATGCATGCTCGCCAATTTCTGCGCGGCGGCCTGCAGCATAGTCTTCTGCCAATAAGGCCTCAACCGTGTAAGGCATGTGATCGGGCTGAGCAATAAAAGACTGTCCATCGGTATAAGCTAATTTCATCGCTTCTATTTGCTTGTGAATCGTTTCCGTTGTATCTCGGCTTTCAAATTCATAGCCTTTTAATATGTTCAGCGCCATCAAAACGACCAAGCCTTGGCCATTAGGTGGGATTTCCCAAATATCATAACCGCGATAATTAACGCTAATAGGAACGACCCACTCAGCCTGATAACACGCTAAGTCTTCTTTGCGAATTAAGCCACCTGTCTCGCGAGAAAATGCATCTATTTTATCGGCGAGCTCGCCCCTATAAAAACTTTCTGCTTGAGTATTGGCAATACTTCGTATTGATTCTGCATGACCTTGGGATGAAAATAGTTCGCCGGGCTTAGGTGCGTTTCCATTAATCGTAAAGGTATCAAACCAGCCTTTTTTCAAAACAGAGTCCGTTAATACAGCATCCATTAATTTTGCTTCTTTCTGCCACAGATAACTAATAGTAGGCGAAACAGGGAAGCCTTCTTCCGCTAAACGCATCGCTGGTTTCAGCACTTCTGCAAAAGGTAATTTACCCCAGCGCTTGTGCAAAGTTGCCCAAGCCGACGGAATACCCGGTACAGTAACGGGCAGCCAGCCATGAAGCGGCATGGTTGTTTCGTGTCCATGCGCTGCCATCACTTCGGGTGTTAAACCTTCAGGCGCGAGAGAACTTGCGTTTAAACCATGTAATTCATCCTTCATCCACACTAGTGCAAAAGCATCGCCCCCAATGCCGCAACCGGTTGGCTCGACAACCGTCAGTGCGGCCGCTGTTGCCACAGCAGCATCGACTGCATTACCACCGGCTTTTAACATTGATAAACCCACTTCAGCTGCCAGTGGTTGCGATGTGGCGACCATGCCATTATTCGAATAAGTGGCCGTTTGTCGAGAGGCGTAAGGATAAGAAGAAGAATCAAATTTAATCATAATAGAACTCGTGAATCATTATTGACTACTAACCCAGAATATACAGGCCGTTACGAAAGCCGCGCACAAAAATAATGCGGCAATTGCATCAGCTTTAGCGTCACCTGTTTCACGCTTATAGACTGTCATAATCGTGCCTTTAACCTCTCCCCAACTTGCATTATCATCTAGCTGGTCAAGTAAAGTTGCTGCAGTTTGTTTAGCGTTCATAGATTTTACCTTTATTTTTAATTTTAATGTTTTTAGAAAGAAAAATGTAAATAGAAAAACTCTTTAGTTGCCTAGCCATTTATAATAATAAGTTTTCTAGACGTTCTCTGACCAGCTTAATATGCGACTGTAAATGATAGAGCTCATCCGTATAAGATAAAGGAGCAGATTGCTGAATCACATCTTGCTCTAATACGGTTAACTCTTTTTGCAATAATACTATTTCTGGTTTCGGTACGCCTTCATTATTTTCTCTTTGTCTATGCATTTTTTCTTCAATCATCCTCAAATCACGATACCAACGATATATATGTGACCTCACCCGCCAACGATACAGTGGTGGCAATATTCGGCTTAGGGGAATAATCAACGCAAGAATAGGAATTAAGAAAACTTTTAATTGATTAACTAAAACCGCTGCCCAAAAAGGTAAATACCGCTGCAACAATGGTGGACCATAGTCGAAATAATTTTTCGCGCTCTTGTGTAAGGGGAGATCGGTAAAATGCTCTGATGGAAATTGCCCTAACTCTTCCAATAAACCGCCATCCTTGTGAACCTTGTCAACAGCTTGCATCAACAGTGAGACCAAAGCCGGATGCAACGCTTCGTGACTAGCCAGCGTAGCGGCAGCCGATAATAAGTTAGTATCTTTAGACGGAATATTACGGCTAAAATCTACCACTCCTTGCGGAAGCTCAACGGCTGATAAAAAACGATAACGCCGCGTGTAGGCTTTAGCACGCTCAAAGTCGAAAGGAACAATATTGGCATTGGATAATAAGTCATTCACTACCGGTGCTGTGACTGCTGCCACCATAAACACATAATCAACCTGACCCAATACTAACTTTTGAGCTGCGCTACCGCTATCTAAACTGAGCAATGAGGCATTAGTAGTATCAATAGAGTTATTGCTTAATAGCAATTCAGCCAGTGCTCGCGTGCCACTTCCCTTCGTGCCAATAGCCACTCGCCGGCCTTTTAAATCAGTGGCTTTAAACGCCATTTTCGAAGCGGACATAAATAACCACAACGGCTCGTAGTATAGACTAGCCAAGGAAACTAACGCTTGGTTTTTATCGGTT
>JBLHWO010000208.1:0-6633 GCA_047629215.1 Cellvibrionaceae bacterium
GCGGTTTTATTTTCAATTTTGACTAGGGCGGGATTATTTAAATACGTATTCGCAATTTTTTCGACTTCTCTCGGCATGGTGGCCGAAAATAAGGCGATCTGACGTTTCGGTGGAGTGTGCTTTAAGACCCACTCAACATCATCGATAAAGCCCATACGTAACATTTCGTCGGCCTCGTCGAGCACAAGAGCTTTCAGTCTATCTAATTTCAAAGTGCCTCGACGAATATGATCCATTACTCGCCCAGGTGTACCAACAATAATGTGGGTGCCGCGTTTAAGTTGCTTTAGCTGGATATCGTAGGACTGGCCACCATAGATAGGTAAAACATTAAAACCCATGTTGCGAGAATAGCGCTGGAATGCCTCGGCAACTTGGATAGCCAGTTCACGTGTTGGCGCAAGCACTAACAACTGTGGGTACGATTCCTTGGCGTCAAGTGTTGCTAACATGGGTAGCGCAAAGGCCGCTGTCTTTCCAGTTCCCGTTTGGGCTTGGCCGAGGAGATCTCTCCCTTCAAGTAGAAGAGGAATACTTTGTGCCTGAATTGGAGAGGGCGTTTCATAGCCTAGTTCTGAAAGAGATTTTAATAAAAGTTCTGGCAAGCCTAAATCTGAAAAAGCTACCATTGTCGGAGGTACAGAGGGAGTATTAGATTGTGTCATATTTACCTAGAGTCGCTATTGATAGTTAACTATATATAAAAGTTAAAGGATAAAAGAGACCTACTGGTTACTTGTAAGCACCATCTTTTATCAACATCTCCCGCAGGGATGTTTATATCAATAGTAAGAGTCATCAACTTGTAATAAAGTTGTCAACCGATAATCTCTAACAGATCAACAGCAAGTTAGGCTTAACTAGGTGATAAAGTTTGGGTGCAAAAGTAATCGGGCAGGCGCGAAAGGCGCATAGTATAACAGACATGTCGGTATTGGTGTTTGTTATTTTGATTAAAGTTTGATTGCTGTAGTGGCCCGAGAGGATTGTCTGACGCCCGTCCATTAACCTTTGGGCGCTATCGCGGATCAAAATGCTCCCGGCATTTTGTCGAGCCTGGAGGTTCAAACCAAGTCCCTCGGGCGAACCTCTGACCTGTCCCTTAGGAGGGGAGCGCTCTTTATCCAGCTGAGCTACGGGCAGAAAATAGAAAATAATTAATTGCCTGTTAAAATCAATCAGCCAGTTTTTATTGAATTGGCTTGTGCTCTTCTGAGCTGATGGAGCCATATCTGCACATGGTTTTTGCGTGCCTATACTATTAGCGTTTAACTCTAGGAACATGTAACCGCCAAAGTAGAATGCAGATTTACTGCAACCAAAGGAGGCTGATTATGGCACAACAATCTATTTGTTTTTAGTGTTGAAATTAAGGCGAGGGTATAAATATGATTAATTCAAACGTAAGTAAATTTGACAAAATGGCACGTTTCGTCATTGGCGCTATGCTAACTTTTTATGCGCTAGTCAGCTGTGTCAGTATGGCGAGCACACTGGGCGCTGTGTTATTGATTATTTGCATTGTACTTATCTTGACGGTAGTTACTTTTTTTCCCTCTTTATAACAAATTGGGCATCAATACGTTTAAGATTAAATGATAAGGTGATTGGCAATAGACCAAGATAATTTTTTCCAATCGCTTCGAATTAATATACCCGTAGCATTTAATATTTAGGTGATTCGTCATTCCCGCGAAGTCAGGAATCCAGTTGGGTGTTGCACTATTTCTCAATCTAAAAACGGCAGTTGGATCGTAGCGAGGGTGTTTAAGTTGCAGAATATAAAGTGAACTTTTTTTTAGCCGAATTCGAAGCCACCCTAAGGGTGTAGTCTAAAAAAGTGAAAAACGCTTTAGATTCTGTGCATTAGGCAGCCGCAGTAGGTTCAAGTTTAGGTTCTTGCCTTCGTAGGAATGACGGGCTGAGTGAAAAACTCTAAACCATAAACGCTACGGGTATAGAAAGATTATAGTGAGTTTTCAGCTTGCTTCATAACAACGGTCACTTTAATCAGTTGGGCGAGAGATTTAGCCTGAGTTTTTTGCATAATATGTGCACGATGAACTTCAACGGTGCGCTGGCTGATTCCTAAGTCAATCGCAATAACTTTATTAGCATCCCCTGCGATCATCCTTTCCATAATTTCTCTTTCTCTGGGAGTTAAGGATTGAATGTTCTCACAGAATTGCAGAGAGTTTTTTTTATTGGTTCTTTGGTATTTATCTTTGTCGAAGGCAGCCTGTATTTTTTTGAGTAAATCATCACTGTTAAAGGGCTTTTGAATAAAATCTTCCGCCCCATTTTTGATAGCCTCGACTGCCATAGGGATATCGCCGTGACCGGTCATAAAAATAATGGGAAGAGCATAAGGTTGTTGATTGAGATGTTTTTGTAATTCAAGCCCGGATATACCGGGCATGCGAATATCGAGCAGTAAACAGCCTGGCTTTCCAGAGTCATAAGCATCGATAAAGTCTTGCGCGTTGTTAAAGGTTTTTACTGAGAGCTCTACTGACTTCAGTAACAATGTGAGCGCATCTAAAATAGGGGCTTCATCATCAACAATAAAAACAGTTTTCTGTAAATCTTCCATGCTCTATCCTAAAAATTGTGGGCCAGCGGCAAGGTAAAATAAAATTCGGTACCGTGTTTGTTATCAGTATTAAAGCCGATAGTGCCTTCATGCGCCAACACAATTGATTGACTAATAGCCAGCCCCATCCCCATTCCATGAGCTTTGGTAGAGGCAAAAGGGTTAAAGGCTTCTTCCGTGTTAATATTCATTAGACCTGGGCCGCTATCAATCACAGCAATACGGGTAAGGTCATCATTCTGCTCGGTTTTAATGATTATCTGTTTATTCTGTTCTACAGTATTGGCGTCTATGGCATCAATCGCATTGCGGATCAGATTAAGAATGACTTGCTGAATTTGTATCGAGTCTATCTCTACAGTCAAACTCTTGTCTAGGAAATGAGTCTTAGTCACGATACCTTTCATGCGATTATCATTCTTGGCTAATTCAATGGCTTCTAAAATCAGGGCCTTGAGGTCAACGCGTTGGCGCGAAGGCGCTTGCTTAGTGATCATGGCCCGTAGCCGTCGAATCACTTCTCCCGCTCGTTGAGCTTGTTCGTTAATTTGAATCAGTGAATGCGTGAGGTCATCCTTATTATTAAGGGGCATATCGAGTAAGCGGCTGCTCGCTTGTGCATAGGTAGCAATGGCGGTTAAGGGTTGATTTAATTCGTGGGCGATACCGCTTGCCATCTCTCCCATCACATTTAAGCGATCCATATGGGCCATTCTATCGCGAATGAGTTGCAACTCTTGGTCTCGTAGTCGTAACTGTTCCTCTGCTTGCTTGCGTTCGGTGATGTCACGAATAATGCCAATAAAGCTTTGCTCTGACTCCACATGCACCTCGGCAACCGATAATTCCATGGGAAATTGACTGCCATTTTTATGTAAGCCGGCGACTTCACGACCGATACCAATAATTTTTTTATGGCCCGTAGTGAGGTAGTTATGTAGGTAACGATCATGTTCTTCTTGGTAAGGGGGGGGCATCAGCATCTTAACATTTTTTCCAATAACTTCATTGCTGCTATAGCCAAAGAGGTTTTCAGCCGCATGGTTACATGAGGTGATAAGCCCCTGATCATCCATAGTAATAATACCTTCGACCGCGTGGTCTAATATGGTTTGAGCGGCAAGCGTATTTCTTTTGATTAATAGCTCTTTTTCATAGTGTGCCAAATCGTTTGGATTAGTATCAAAACCCGCCATCCAAATACCGATCACCTGTTTTTTATCATTGAATTTGGGGATGGAATACCAAGAAATAGTGCGTTCTTTTTTACCTGAGCCAAGAATAGGATAAACATGGTGCTCGACTTGATGATCTGTGCTCTGCATCAGTAAAGTAAACGTCGCCATTGCTTTCTTGTAGGCGTGTTGAGGCACACAGTATTCAAGCCAGTTTTTACCCATCAGTTGATGCTGCGAATCGGTAAATAAATCAGTTATATCGGAATGAATGTGCTCAATACAGCCGTTTTCATCCAGCACCAATAAAATGCGGCTAAATTGCGTGGCGTACTTAAAAAAGAGTTGGTCAATAGATTTAGCATCATTTTTCATTCTATTATTTTATGCTTTTATTGATATGGATCAAGTCATTAAAATATTATTTACAGCTGTCATATGCTTGTCATGCTGACAATAATGCCTACCTTACCTTCAAGTATTATGACTAAAATAGCTATTAAAAATTATTTTTTTCTCTATTGACATGTATCAATAACCCGCCTTATCAATGTGAGTAGCCTGGCTTCCGTAAAAGGCTTTTCAATAAAATCGAGGGTTCCGGTTCGCATAACGTTAACGTATGTAGGAATATCGCAGTGCGTTGACAGGCAAATAGTGGGTAGAAGAATCCCCTGTTGTTTAAGTAACTCGTAAATAGCAAGTACATTGTCAGGCTGTAAGTTACATTCAACTAGCGGATAAGCGGGTATGGATTGATGGTTAACATTAGCTTGTCGTGAGAACGAAATAAAGTTAGCTGCATGTTCCGATTCGATAAGAGCAGAACCATATTGGAATAAACAGCATCATCGTCACCCATCAAATAAATAAGGTACCTTTTGTAGGCACTATTTTTTGGAATGTTCATTCCTTATTATTTCAATATATTATTTTAAAAGCATAGTTTGAAAATTGTAATGGGTAGTTATACCTACAGTATATATGGTTTTAATTAGGTAGTTTTATTATTTTAAAAAAGAAAGGCATAGTATGATAAAGGATATTTTAGTCTGTTGAAGTGGCGATAACGACGATACTGTTATCGCTACCGCCAAGCTCGCATTACAGCACAAGGCTGGCCTGACGGGCTCGTATTTTATGATTGATAATGTCAATCGCTATTAAGTCTATGAAGGCTTTTCTGTTGATTTAATGGAGAGGCTGGTTGCGGAAGCGCAGGCTCGTGCCGATAAAGTAACGGCGACCCTTGTCAAAGTCGCAAAACAAGTAGGGTGTGACTTTATCCTGCACAGTATACGAGAGGATGAGGAGCCAAATGGCTTCATGCTGTATGCCAGTCTTACTTTTACCTCTGGAGTCGACGGTAACGAAGCTACCCGTTTTTGGGGGCTAGGTTTTATTAATCATTTGATAATTGAAGCTGGTCGGCCTGTGCTGATTATCCCAAAAGGGTGGAGCGAAGGCAGCTTTGGGCAAAAAATAATATCAGGCTAGAATGAAACTCGAGAATCAGCCCGGGCAATACATGCGACGATAACTTTGATACAAGCGGCTGATAGTATCAATGTGGTTACGGTTAACAGTAAAGGCAGTCAATCTGAGCTGGGTAAAGGGATCGATGGAAGCAATTACCTCACCCGCCATCGAGTGAATGTCAAATTGTATCTTGAGCAAACCGATGAGGGCTCACCGACTGTTGGTCAGCTACTACTCGCTCATGCCGATGAAAATGATATTGATTTGGCTATCGGCGGCGGCTACAGCCATTCGCGGCTACGAAAACTAATGTTGGGTGGTAATACGCGTTACCTTAATTCAGCATGCGAATATTAATCTGTTGCCGGTGCATTAATTAGCGCCCAATAATGGGCTTGCCGGCTAATATATTTAGCTACTGCGGCGGTGCCACTGGGGCCAATTTTTGTGTTGGTTTCGTCGCTTGATAGCGTCTATTATCTGGTAAATAGAACCACTATTCCCCTCAAATAAACATAACATGGGCTAAGATTTCCACTCGCCAGCTACGCGAATGACTACAGCCCGTGGAGTATTAACGGACAAGCTAATAAAAAGTAGCGAAATTCTACCTCCGCGATGCCAGTGCCACTGCGTCTAGGCAAAATAATTGCTCTCCTCACAATAGCGTCTATTTAGTTATTACTATAGGTACAAGTACCTATAGTCTGAATAAGAACAAATTGGTTCAATATACGCTCTTGGTGTCGATTAACTGTTTTAGACGGTGGTCTGAAGCAGTCAGTCTAGTAAGAAACCACATTATCAAAACCAATAACTGACATCACAAGCTGGTATCCGTATGTTAAAACTTAATCTTAACTATTAGGAGAGCGTTATGGAGCAACGAAGAGGCCATCGTTTGTCGACTTCACTGCCTGTTAGCATTCGTAATCATAAAGCATCTCATAAGGATTTTATCGCCAATGATATTAGTGCCGGTGGTGCTTGTGTTCTCGACGCGGATAAGCATTTGTCACAAGGGGACTTTATTTATCTAACATTTGTTGATAGTGGCCGGCAACAAAAGTTAAGTCTTAGTTATATGAAAGCGATTGTAGTTTATCGAAATCAGCACAAGGCTGGCTTAATGTGGGTAGAAGATAAGGTCGGTTATAGACATTTCATGAAAATGATAGGTAATGAAGCCGCATAGACATCTTAGCAGCACTCACTTATGAACTCTCCAATCACTGCTTTTCCGAGGATAAAAAAATGACAAGCACTGATCAGATAATTAGTGTCGATTCACTCAAAAGTAGCTGTAAAAATTGCCATACAGAAAAGTTTTGTCTGGTTAAAAATTTAAATGATAAAGAGTTGTTTGATTTTAATATGCTGGTTAAA
>JBLHWO010000209.1:0-6613 GCA_047629215.1 Cellvibrionaceae bacterium
AATCTTTCTAAATGATTTATTAGATTATTACATCGAATTATTATTTAAGTTCAGATTAAATAATAATTCTTATCAATCATCTTTCTGTGTGTGTGCCCAAAGTGCTGCATTAAAAGCCTGCTCAAAAGTTCTGCTTTAAAGAATATAGGCAGAGCGGGTTGGGAGTAGGGGCACCGACTTTCGGTATTTTCTAGTAGGTGAGCCGATGCTTAGAGCTTTAATACAGAAGTTATTATCGTTTAATAACCGATCCAAAACTATACTAAGCACTTCGCTTAATTCCACAATGCCAAGTATCCCTGAGGACAGCCTAAAGGTAACTTACAAGTGAAATGCTCAACCCGAAAACCAACAAAATCTTCATTGACTATAGCAGTAAGCCCCTGATATTTCAATGAGTTAGCGTTTTTCACTGACTTTAAATGTTGCTAGATTGCTTTTCCCTGGTTGGTAGGGCAAGCTTTAGGGGCAATATCTCTGCTTTACAGTCAAAAGCTTTCTAGTCACAGTTTAACTCTAGCTGCTATGATCACTTGATGAAGACAACACGATCAAAATCACGAATCCAACCTCCGAAGCCTGGCTCTAAAACCCCTAGTTCTAAACCGGTTGTAACGCCCAAGGTGCAAATCTTAGAGGTTGATGATGATGTGGCGGGTCAGAGAATTGATAACTTCTTAACTAGCCGCCTTAAAGGTGTTCCTAAGTCATTGATATATAGGGTTTTACGTAAGGGGGAGGTTCGAGTCAATAAGGGAAGGATTAAGCCGGAATATAAGTTGAAAGCGGGAGACCTTGTTCGGGTTCCACCGATACGTGTGGCGGCAAAAGCTGAGCGGGTAAAGCCGGGTCAAGGTTTGGTTCAGCTTTTAAGTAAGTCGATACTCTATGAGGATGATGATTTGTTAGTGGTTAATAAGCCAGCAGGTTTAGCCGTTCATGGTGGTAGTGGCGTGAATTTGGGTTTAATCGAAAGCCTCAGGCAAATACGTGATCAAGATCGTTTTTTGGAGTTGATTCACAGGTTAGACAAGGCGACGTCTGGTTGTGTAATGATTGCTAAGAGCCGTCGTTGTCTACGTTATATGCAGCAGCTCTTGAGAGAACGGAACCACATTAATAAAGTCTATAATGCCTTAGTGATTGGCCGCTGGCCTCAGCGCCGTAAACAAATACAAGTGGCACTTCTAAAGAATAAGTTGGCTAGCGGTGAGCGGATTGTTCGTGCTGTTGAAGAGGAAACCGAAGGAGCGAAATCCTCTTTGACCAACTATCGAGTATTAAAGCATTTCAAGGGTTGTAGTTTAGTCGAGGCAAAACCCATTACTGGGCGCACTCATCAGATCCGAGTTCATAGCCAATATGCAGGACATGCTATTTTGGGAGATGAAAAATATGGCGATAGCGTTGCAGATGGCTTAATTCGCGAAATAGGCTTGAGGCGACTATTCTTACATGCAGCTAAGCTAGAATTTACGACTGTCGATAAGGTTAGGGTGACAGTAGAGGCTCCCTTAAGTGCAGAGTTACTTACTGTATTGAGCACTCTCTCTAGTGAAGTTTAATCATAGCCAGTGAAGATAAATGTAAAATGCCTTTCGTGCAAATGTCTCACAGTAAATAAATGCAGTAAGAAAATAGGTGTTGTATTGCTCTTAATCTTTGACTGGGATGGTACTCTAAGCGACTCTGCGGATAAGATTATCGACTGCTTGCAGCAGGCTGCTGTTAATAGCGGTAAGCGTGTCTGTGAGCGTGATGCAATTCGCAATATTATAGGTTTAGGTTTGCCTGAAGCAATGAGTGCGCTTTACCCTGAGCTTAATAGTGAAGAGCGTGAAGAAATTCGTCAGGCTTACGTCACTCAATTTTTAGCGGCTGACCAGCAACCCTCTCCTTTTTTTGGCGGGGTCATGGAAGGCTTACATCAGTTGCGTGAAAATAATTATTTATTGGCCGTAGCGACAGGTAAAAGTCGTCGAGGTTTAGACCGGGTGTTAAAAAACTTAGATCTAAGCAATTTTTTTCACGGCAGTCGCTGTGCCGATGAAACAAGGTCTAAACCGCATCCTCAAATGCTATCTGAGCTCTTGGGTCAGTTCTCTAAAACAGCTGATAATGCGCTTATGGTTGGCGATACAGAATATGATATGTCGATGGCAGAGCAACTGAATATACCGCGTGTTGCAGTTAGTTATGGTGCGCATGATGTTAATCGTTTAAAACAGTATCGGCCCGTATTATGCGTTGATCATTTTTCAAATTTTGTAGCATGGGTATTGAAAAATGGATGATTGGATCCAACTTATCAATTCTTTAACATCATTTTTTCAGTAAAAAATTAAGTATTATTCCTTTGGAGTTTTTATGGGTTTTTTCAGTCGTAAGTCAAATGTTGATCCTAATAGTGAGCATCGAGACTGGGAGCTGGTTTCATCAATTGCTCAAACGGCCTTAGATGAGCAGAAAAAATCTCGACGGTGGGGCATTTTTTTTAAGTTGCTCACATTTGTTTACATTACTTTTGTGCTAGGCAGTATTTTTATTCAAAATAGTGATTCGGGTAGTGGTTTTAACTTTACCGAGCCGCATACCGGTGTTGTTTATGTTGAAGGTGTTATTGCGGACGGTGAAGAGGCCGGCGCGAGCAACATTGTGGCTGGATTAAGGCGCGCATTTGCAAGTGAGGGTTCTAAAGCGGTCATGTTGATTATCAATAGCCCCGGTGGTAGTCCGGTACAAGCAGGGTATGTTTACGATGAGGTAAAGCGCTTAAGAGTGTTGTATCCGGACAAAAAAGTCTATGCGGTCATTAAGGATCTAGGGGCATCGGGAGGTTACTATATTGCAGTGGCTGCAGACGAAATTTATGCGGATAAGGCTAGCTTAGTGGGCTCAATAGGCGTGACTGCATCAAGTTTTGGCTTTGTTGATTTAATGAAAAAAGCGGGTGTTGAACGGAGAAACTTTACCTCTGGGGAGCACAAATCTTTTCTTGATCCTTTTTCTCCTCTTAAGCGAGATGAAGAGCAGTTTTGGGAGTCTGTGTTACAAAAAACTCACGAACAATTTATTCGTGTAGTTAAAGAGGGTCGTGGTGAGCGTCTTACCAATAATGATGATCTTTTTACAGGATTAATTTGGAGTGGTGACCAGGCGGTAGAGCTAGGTTTAATTGATGGCTTGGGTAGTCCCGGGTCTGTTGCGCGAGATATTATCGGGTATAAAGAATTTAAAGATTACACTCCACATTTATCCCCATTGGAGGAACTTACAAAACGTTTTGGTGTGGCGGTGGGTGTCGGTATGGGTAAAGTATTGGGTGTATCTTCTGATAGCCCTGTACAGTTGCGTTAAGTTAATAGCCTAGTGGTCCGATGTGCTATGGGATAATGTTTTTAACGAGAGCGCTACCTCAAGATCGATCGGCATCTTTAATCGGAGTATGGCTGACTGTGGCAGGATTTATAAGTGACGCTTATTTAATGGTTGACATGCGCAACCATTGGAGCAGCTACTACAAATGACTACGAAAAAGTAAATGGTCGTGGCTGAGTTTAGCGAGGCAATTCGTTAGTCTGACAGTGGCATTGCTACCTGCTAAAGATGTTTTTTTATTCCTCGTAATGAAAAGAATATCATATGTCTCCCTAAACATTTCATGGTTTGCTAAGTGATAAATGGCCACACACTTTCTGTGACATTAAAGCCCGTGCTTTTTTTTAAAATAACGTTTAAGTAAACCGGTAGCTTTTTTGAATTTAGCGAAGTGTTGAGATAATACCGCCTCTCATCATTTGCTGGCTGCGATTGGCGATTTTGTTAATCATGCTTTTGTATAATCCCAAAACCTTTCGTCTAGATTTAACTCTAGAGAATTAAGATGAAAAGAATGCCATGGCGTCATGATGCTTAGTAATGAATTTCTGCTTTGTCCATAAAACAGAATCGCGTCACAAAAGACTTAGTAAGATAATTCATTAGCTCCTGGTAATTCTGTGAAGACACAGCCTGGCGTTTGTTCCCCTCCTGACATTCCTGGTGTTCCTGGTATTCCTGACATTCCTGACATTCCTGACATTCCTGACGTTCCTGACACTCCTTCTGCGCCTTTAGCTTCAGCTACAAAGCTGTCTATTGTAGCTTGTGGAACTCCCATCGCCGCAAGTATCGCCCCAGCAACTTCTGGGGATAACATCCCTGATGCGACCAACTCCTCAATCTTATCAGGTATGCCATTGCCGTTCGCATCATCCATCCCGCCAGCACCACAACCACCTGCTGGACTAGCACCACCTGCTGGATTAGCACCACTAAACATTTTTATAAGCTGATCAGCTGCTTGCGACTGTGAAATACCCTTTTTATTTGCAAGCGCGCCAATTACTTTATCTGCCCCTTCTGCTGATATGTCCAGTAAGCCTTGAAGCTGATGAGACTGACCAGCTGTGGGAAAGCCACCCATGCCGCCCATGCCGCCCATGCCACCTACGCCACCAATATTACTCATTTTTGTATTCCTCTTAAAATCTATCATTGAAAACTCTAATATAGTAATTAAATATATTAAATCGCCGCTAAGGCATTAGTGACGGGTAAGTTAAACTAGTTCCTTGTTTTGTTGATAGCGGTTAACGATTGATGGTAGGTTAATGATAGTTTATGTCTTTATTTTTCGAAAAGCATTACGGATAAGGCATAGTTTTTAAGGTGATAGCATGAGCCTTTGAGGTTGAAATTTGGACCGATAACCCAAACGTTTTGGAACTTTACTGTTTTTTCATGCGTCGCCCCTCGATAAATAGAGGGGCGACTATGACAGGCTGAAGTGCTTCAGGCTAGAATCTAAGTTATTAACTTAGTGGTTCGATGCCTTCATTGCGTAGCATGGACGTTAACGCAATTAAAGGTAATCCAATTAAGGTGTTGGGGTCGTCACCGGACATGCTCGCGAAGAGAGTGATACCTAGCCCTTCAGACTTGAAGCTGCCGGCACAATCATACGGTTGCTCTTTTCGTAAGTAATGTTCAATTTGTTCTTCTGATAGCGCTAGGAAATCAACAAAATAAGTAACAACCTTTAACTGGTATTTATTGTTAGCACTATTGTATAAGCAAAGGCTGGTTAAAAATTTTACTCTCTTTCCGCTAGCCATCGAAAGCTGTTTATGTGCGCGTTTATAGGTCTGGGGTTTGGTCAATATTTCTTCACCTAAAACAGCAACCTGATCAGAACCGATGATCAGAGCATTCGGGTTATCTTTGGCTATGGCTTCGGCTTTTTCTAGGGCCAGTCGCGAAACTAATTCATCCGGGGTTTCATTAGCCTTTTCCGTTTCGTCGATATTGGGGGCTAGGGAAATAAAGTCCAGGGTGAGTTTTTGTAGGAGCTCTCTGCGATAAGGGGAGCTAGAGGCTAAAATTAGTGTTTTGGTGGGTTCGGCTGACATAAAAAATGTTTAATGAGTGATAATGAGTGTATATTTGACAGCGATTCTACCTTTTACGAGCCGGTTCACCTAATTTTGATGTTTTTTGGCCTTAAAGCAGCTTTTTTAGCTAAATTCGCTTTGACACTATCTCATCAACTCCCTATTATGCACGCCTATGTCTAGCACCATGCCAAGCAACAACCTATCGTCTGTCTTACCAAGACAACTCGATCCCCGAAAATTTGCCCAGCAAGGGGTGGATATAAGGGGTAGTGTCGATGTGAAGGCACTTGATCGTTTAAAGCCATTGCTGGCCAGCGCCGACATGGGTAAAATAAATGTTACCCTATTATTTGGCGTTGATGAGCAGCGTATTCGTAATGTTACCGGCTCTATTGATGCAGAGCTTGCAATGATTTGCCAGCGTTGTTTAGAGCCAGTGCTTGAGTCTTTAACCGTATCGATTAACCTCGGTATTGTTTGGAATGATGAGAAAGCAGCTGCTCTATCTAAGCCTTGGGAGCCATGGATTTTGGAAGAAGGGCAAGCGGATATTTATCAGATGATCGAGGATGAGTTGATTCTGGGTCTACCTATAGTGGCTTATCATCCAACTGAGTGTATCGCTCATGAGATGTATAATACAGAAAGCGTTGATGATGAAACCAAGGCTAACTCCGCTTTATCTACAAGCGAAAATAGTCTCTCTGAGGCTGCGTCAGTAAAAATGGCGAATAAACCAAATCCATTTCAGGTGTTGGAAGAACTGAAGGGTTCTTTAAAATTAACATCGGATAATCTTGATCCTGACGTGACTAAACATTAGTTGTTTTACATGAGCTTTTGCATGTCAGGTCAGCTAAACTTTAGACATATTTACATATAGACATTTAATAAGGAGCCTACCATGGCTGTACAAAAAAGTAAGAAGACTCGTTCAAAGCGTGGCATGCGCCGTTCACACGATGCTTTAACTGCTGTTCCTGCATTGTCAGTTGATGTAGCTAGTGGTGAGAAGCATTTACGTCACCATGTTAGTCCAGACGGTTTTTATCGTGGTGAAAAAGTGATTGAAACTGTTAGCGAAGATTAGTAAGCGCATATCAGTGAAGGTGGTCTACATCATCTAGGTGTTTTATAGGCTATACCAAGCTGCATCCTGAAAGGCCGATTTTACATCG
>JBLHWO010000210.1:0-6596 GCA_047629215.1 Cellvibrionaceae bacterium
GTTAATAAACTGTGGCAAAGACCTGCTTTCACTTTAGGTGTCTGCTAGTAAATTCTGAAAATCTAGTCCGTATTTATTCAATAATTGCCTAACTCTATGAGAGTCATTGTTTGATTTCTTGGTATTTCTGCTGATATTGAATAGCGTTCGGCCGGCTTCTGCCATGGAACTTGAGTCTTTACATGTTTTGATTATTTCAGCGAGCATGATTTGGTCGAGATAGTCAATTTGAGCGCAAAGCGCTACCCCAAGTATTGGTTCGATAACTTGAGTTGGTGAGTTAGGCTTTTTAGGTGCTGTTCGCCACTTGGTTTTTAACCGCGTAATTTCATCATCGACGATGTCTTTGGTTATTCTCCCGCCATCACAAAGCGTCCCCATTCGAGTAATGCTTGCATTAAGGTCTCTGAAGTTTGCCGACCAGGTTGCCTCAGTTGAGTAGCTAAAGCTTAAGTAAATCTCTCGAGCTGTTTTATTGAATTTAACAAGATAGCCAGACTTGTTAGAGAATGCTTCGAGTTCAAAGTCGATATTAGGTTCAAGGTCTTCGATTCGTTCCTTTAGTGAGGGTAGCTGATATGTCCAAAGGTCTATTCGGGCAAGTAAGTCTTCGCGAAAATTTCCTGTACGAGCCTGTTCTGATAAGTCGCGGTTCGTACCTGCTATTAGTTGGAAATTACTTGTCACTTCGCTATCTGAGCCGAAAGGCATGAAGCATTTATCTTCAATAGCTCTTAGTAGCATGGCTTGTTCATCAAGGCCTAGTTCACCGACTTCATCAAGAAATAATAACCCTTCATGGGCTTCTCTTAGTAGGCCTGGTCTATCAGTTGTTGCGCCAGTGAATGACCCTTTCTTATGTCCGAATAAAGCAGACATAGCATTGTCGCCACGCAGTGTTGCGCAGTTAACTGCGACCAGCTTCCCCTTTAACTTGGCACGATGTTTTCTTAACTCATATACACGTTGAGCAAGCTGTGACTTACCCGCTCCAGTAGGCCCTGTAATAAGTATTGGCTCTTTTGACCTAATAGAGACTTGTTCTAGCTGCTCAATCATTTTATTAAATTTGGCGTTGTTTGTTTCAATGCCGCTTTTTAAGTAGGTGGTGCCTTCTTGGTGCTCTTTCCTAAAGCGTGAGGCGATTTGATCATACTTTGATAAATCCAGATCAATGATTTGATAGCTGCCAACTTGTTTGTTTGGGCCATCACTTGGAGATGTTTGTATGAGTTTACCAGGGTAGTAGCCAGCTTCTGTAAGCAGGTACCAGCAGATTTGAGCGACGTGCGTGCCTGTTGTGATGTGTACGAGATAGTTTTCTTTGCTGGTTTTAAAGGTGTAGTCGCGGGCGAAATCCAGCAATACGCTATAAACGGTCTCAAAATCCCAAGGGTCACTAAAGCTAATAAGATTGTGTACCACCTCTGTTTCAGGTGACACGCGTTTAATGTCTTCGGTTACTTGATCTGCTAGGCGTTGTGAACGTTCATCGAAGAGTAGTTCTAGTCGATCAACCAATAAATCTTCGTGCTGACACATTGAAATAGTCGGGCGCCATTTGTCCCAGCGTTTATCTCGTTTTCCTCGGCGATCCATGGTGGTTCCGAGAATGCTTATTGCGACTGTTTTCATAGTTCTAAATCCAATCTATTTAAATAAATAGAATCTATCTTAAAAGATAGAAACAATATAGTTTAGTGAGTGTGATATTTCTATTAAAAAATGGATTAAAAATAAAATAGTTAATTAAAACAATGTGTTATGTTTTTATTTTGATGGTGAGTAATTGTTGGCATCTTCTTCGCTATAGCTTAGGTATATAAATCAAAAATTATTTGAATTAGATGAATAGATTGACGAAAAGGAAAACGTAATGTCAGAACAATCGTATGAAGTAATGCAGGATGGTGGTGTACCCATCAAGTCATGGACCAAAGGTGTTCCATTTGAAATACAGGCTAGAGCGCAATTAAAAAATATTTCGCGCATGCCTTTCATTCATAAATGGGTAGCCGCAATGCCTGATGTTCACTTAGGAAAAGGCGCGACCATTGGTAGTGTGGTACCTACCTTAGGAGCCGTTATACCAGCTGCAGTGGGTGTTGATATTGGGTGCGGAATGATGGCGGTGCGTACCAGTATGTCCGCATCAGATTTACCTGACAACTTAAGCGGAATTCGTTCTGCAATTGAAAAGGCGGTGCCGCATGGACGTTCAGCACGTGCTCGTCGAGGGCGAGACAAGGGCGCTTGGGAAAATGCGCCTGATGATGTGATGAAAGCATGGGGGCCATTAGCTGCACAGTTTGATTTGTTAAAGGAAAAACACGGTGTTTTAAAGAACACAAACAACCTTAACCATCTAGGCACGTTAGGAACAGGAAACCATTTTATAGAAATTTGCTTAGACGAAAAAAACTGCGTTTGGTTTATGTTGCATAGCGGGTCACGAGGGGTAGGTAACCGAATTGGTACTCACTTTATTGAAAAAGCGAAACTGGATATGGAGAAGTGGAATATTCACCTACCAGACTCTGATTTAGCTTATTTACCGGAAGGAACTGATAATTTTGATGATTATGTCGAGGCGGTTGAATGGGCGCAGAATTTCGCCCGTACTAATCGAGAAGTGATGATGGTGAGAGTCATCAAAGCGGTAAAAGATGAGTTGGGTCGAGAGTTTGACGCAAAGTTAGAAGCGGTGAATTGTCATCATAACTACATTTCACGTGAGCATCACTATGGTAAGGATGTCTTGGTGACACGAAAGGGAGCGGTGCGTGCAAGAGAAGGCGAAATGGGCATCATACCTGGAAGTATGGGCGCGAAGTCTTTCATAGTTAGAGGCTTAGGTAATGCTGAAAGTTTTTGTAGCTGTAGTCATGGTGCTGGCCGAGTGATGTCGCGAACTAAAGCGAAAAAATTAGTGTCATTAGAAGAGCACATTCAAGCTACTGCTGATGTGGAGTGCAGAAAAGATTCAGGTGTAATCGACGAGACGCCTTCGGCCTATAAATCAATAGAAAAAGTTATGGAGGCTCAGAAGGATTTAGTCGAAGTCGTTTACACCCTGAAGCAGGTTGTTTGTGTAAAGGGATAAGTAGGAGCGTAGGCAGGAGCTAATTGTCCAAGGGATGGACATAAAAGTTTTGGGCGTGCTGATGCGCAGGGAGTGTCACCACCAAAAATGATTGACATGTGGGTGGCCAGGTAAAACTGGTGGCAGCGTAAATAGTACGGTTCGTATGGTTGAGGATGCAGGCTCAATGCTCTATTGCGGGTGTTAGCTGGCGCGCGTTTCCAAGAACCTTATTGGCCGAAAGTAATGCTTCGGTTGTTGTTATTCACGGGTTCGAATCCCGTCACGTCCACCAAAATTTTAATTAAGAGAACGAAAGGAAAGAAAATGATAGTTGTGAATGGTGCTCAGGGGGAAGGGGGTGGACAAATATTTCGTTCCACGCTGACCTTGTCTATGTGTTTAGGGAAAGCTGTTCGTATAGAAAATACAAGGGCTGGTCGATCTAAACCAGGTTTGCTTAGGCAGCATCTAACATGTTTGAGGGCAGCACAGAGTATTTGTGGTGCACAAATAACCGGTGACGAATTGGGATCAACAGTAGTGACCTTTATTCCTGGAGAGGTAAAAGCAGGAAATTATCGATTTTCGGTCGGGTCGGCAGGCAGTACAACCTTAGTTTTTCAGACGGTGCTATTGCCGTTACTTAAAGCTGAGGGAGAGAGTGAGCTCACTTTAGAAGGTGGAACGCACAATGGAATGGCGCCGAGTTATGAGTTTATTGAAAAGTGTTTTGTGCCACTTATGGCGAGTCTTGGTTATCGAATTGAGACTGAATTGGATCGTTACGGTTTTTATCCTGCAGGGGGCGGTGCGTGGCGAGCACGAATTTTCCCAAGTAAGGATATTAATAAGTTGAAGCTGTTAGAGGCTGGAAGGCTAGAGCAGAAGTCTGCCTTAGCGATATCGGCCAATATACCGGAGCACGTATGTGACCGTGAGTTAAAGCGTATCGGGAAAAAAGAAGGTTGGTTTGAATCAAAACTTGAAAAACGGCTAGTAAGGTCTGCAGGACCAGGAAATATACTCTCTCTTACGCTTGAGATGGAGAATGTAAAAGAAGTATTTGAAGCGCTAGGTGATCATGGCGTAAAGGCAGAAAGGGTTGCTGATAAGGCTTATTCGCAGATGAAGCGATATTTAGAAGCGGGTGTGCCAGTAGGTGAATATTTGGCTGATCAGTTGTTATTACCCTTAGTCTTAGGAAAAGGTGGTTGTTTTCGTACGCTTAAACCAAGCCAACACTTGCTGACAAATATTGAAGTTGTTGGGTTGTTAAGTGATGCAGAGATCAAGTTAAGTGAACTTGGTACTGATAAATGGGATGTACGAGTCTCAACATATTAAAGAATGTTTGATACGTGATCGTTCACGTATCACAAAAGAGTTTAGATGCTTTGTTAAATAAGCGGTGTTGGTTCTGCATGCCAACCTGGCGCAAGCGCGTTTTGTGTGTTGTGTACCTATTTATCAAGAGCCCTAAACACCTACTTTGTAGCTCAGTTGGTAGAGCGATCGATTCATAATCGATTTGGCGTAGGTTCAATTCCTACCAAAGTAACCGTCGTCTCAAAAACGACTCAATGGTAAAGGCGAAAGCCTGGGGTTCGAGTCCCCGCAAGGTTAAGGTCCTTGTATTGAAACTAGAAAGAGGCTCATGGTTTTTATGTTTCTCTAAGCGACTAGAATAACGCGCTATGAGAACTTAAAAACGCCAGCATGGCTGCCCTTTTTGATGGGTTAATTATTGACGGTAAGCACTTAACGTTCGTCAAACAGAGATAGGTATTGCTTTATAGCTTGCTTAGTTTTGAATGACGAATGCGCTTGGTACTTACCCTTGGTGGTTTAAATCATATAGCCCAGTCACCCTGGGTGAGCCTCAACTAATCGATGTTTCTAGTGATATGAATAATAGATAAAGGAAGTTCGTGATAAGCGAATAATTGACAAAATGAACAATTATAAGAGAGGTAACGAAGATGTTGTTCTGGAAAACTATAGATATTGCAGATAATGAGCGCGCGTTAATGTATCGACGAAATCGTTTTGAAAAAGTGCTCAAGCCAGGACGTCATCGGATACAAGAAATGTCTGGTGAGGTCAGTATTGAGACCTTTGATATCACCGATTTAGAATTTAAGGATAAGCACGCAAGGTTCTTAATGAATACGCATACTGATAAGTTAAGCGTTTATTTGGAGCAATATGAACTGACAGACAAGCAAGTTGGACTATTTTATCGTAACGGTAACTTACATGATGTGTTTGCACCGGGATCATATAGGGCTGTATGGAAGTGTACAGAGAAAGTCCGTATGGAGGTGATTGATATTTCAGAAGCGTTTGAGATTGATAAGAAGCTTTTAGGGTTGTTAGGGCGTGGCGTTAAAATTGGCCAATGTAAAATAGCGAATCAAGCAATTGCGTACGTTGAAGTGCCTGATGAACAGGTTGGCTTGCTGATGGTGAATGGAAAGTTTGAAAAGCTTTTGCAGCCTGGTAACTATGGTTATTGGAAATACAATCGTTCGATCGTCGTTAAGCATTTGGATCTACGTCTACAGTCAATGGATGTCAGCGGGCAGGAAATTTTGACGAAGGATAGGGTCAGCTTGCGAATCAATTTAAGTGCAAGCTTTCGGATAGTTGACCCAAAGAATGTTGCATTGAAGTTAACGGATTATAGTGCGTTTATTTATCGAGAACTGCAGCTGAGGTTGAGAGAGGCGGTGGGTACACAGTCTTTAGATACCTTGCTAGAGGATAAAGATAGCTTGAATAACGATATTGCAGATAGCGTTCGTGCAAAACTTGCAGAGTATGGGGTGGCGCTTGTTAGTATCGGTGTTAAGGATATTATCTTGCCTGGAGAAATGAAATTGATCTTGAATCAAGTAGTGGAAGCACAAAAAGAGTCGGAAGCTAATTTGATAAGACGTCGTGAAGAAACTCAGGCTATGCGATCATTGCATAACACCGCCAAATTAATGGAAAACAATCCAGTCTTATTAAGATTGAAAGAGTTAGAATCACTTGAAAGAGTGACAGAGCGTATCGGTAATATCTCCGTTTACGGTGGTTTAGATGGCGTCTTGAATGACCTTGTGACGCTAGGTCCTAAAACAACAGGCCCAAGAACTAGCGCAAGCTAATCGTCACTGGGCTCGCCCAGTGACTTATAAATACTTAATTTAGGAAAATGTAATGAAAGCTTATCTCGTAGGAGGAGCTGTACGTGATGAGTTATTAAAGAGACCAGTAGCAGACCGCGATTGGGTTGTCATTGGTGCGACGCCAGAGGAGTTGAAAAATAAAGGCTTCAAACAGGTTGGGAGTGATTTCCCCTGTTTTTTGCATCCAAAAACAAAAGACGAATATGCACTTGCACGCACAGAGCGTAAAGCAGGCCGTGGGCATACAGGATTTGTGTGTGAGTTTGGCCCTGAGATTACGCTTAAAGAAGACCTATCTCGGCGTGATTTAACAATCAATGCGATCGCACTGTCAGAGG
>JBLHWO010000211.1:0-6558 GCA_047629215.1 Cellvibrionaceae bacterium
AGCAGCGCTATAAAGAGTTACAACAAAAAGAGCAAATTGCTTCTCGTCTCGAAACGTTAATCAATGTTTTACCGGGCGGTGTGGTCGTGTTGGATAAGAAAGGTGTGGTTATTGAAAGCAACCCGGTCGCCGAAACCTTTTTAGAGCCTAAGTTAGTGGGACAATATTGGCGTGATGTTATTAAGCGTTGCTTTGCACCAAAAGATGATGATGGCCATGAAGTTTCAAATAGTCAGGGCAAGCGAATTAGTATTGTTACCCGCTCACTAGATGATGATGGTCAAATCATTCTCTTGACCGATCAAACTGAAACTCGCCAATTACAAGCCAATTTAAGTCGTAATGAACGGCTTTCTGCCTTGGGCAAGATGGTCTCTACTTTGGCGCATCAAGTGCGAACTCCGCTATCGTCAGCAGTACTCTACGCTAACCACTTATCTACAGAAACACTCACAACGACACAGCGTCAAAGCTTTACTACTAAGCTGTTGAACCGCTTAAATTTTATGGAGCGCCAGATAAGAGACATGCTACTGTTTGTCAAAGGTGATATGCCTTTGACAGATCAAGTGAGCTTAACGCAATTACAGGATACTTTGGCAGAATCCATTGAGATGCCTATTAAAGCCTACGGCGCTAGCTGCCAATGGAAGCGAGTAGCGGGTGATGGGGGAGATAGTATCCGAGAAGGTCATAGGAAGGGAGAGCACTATTTGCAGTGTAATCTTGATGCATTGATAGGCGCTTTATTAAATCTCGTTAATAATAGTTTACAAACGACGCCATCAGCAGACATTATTATTCAATTTAAAATCAATGCCGATCAGTTGGTTATTAGTATTTTAGATAATGGCCCAGGCATTGATCTCCAGCAAAAAGAAAAGATTCAGGACATGTTTTTTACCACGAAAGGGCAGGGTACCGGTATCGGCTTATCGGTTGTCAATATTGTTGCCCAATCTCATGGTGGGAGTTTTGAATTAACGAATCGAAAACAGGGCGGTGCCTGTGCACGGCTCTGCTTGCCATTGGTTTAATTATTAAAATTTATTTTTGAGGAAGAGATTATGTCGTTAGCCGTTAAAGCAGTCGGGAACGAAATTATCCCCCATGTGCTGGTGGTCGAAGATGATCCAGCCCTTCGTGAAGCGCTACAAGATACCTTACAGCTCGCTAAATACAATACTCGCAGTGCGCCTGATGTTGAAACGGCTCTGAATATACTTGGCAAGTATAATGACATTGCAATGATCGTTTCGGATGTGAACATGGGGGCCTTTAGTGGCCATGACTTATTACATCAAGTGCAAGTGGATTATCCTCATATCCCGGTTTTATTGGTTACGGCCTACGCCAGTATTCGTGACTCCGTAGATGCCATTCGCAACGGCGCCATTGATTATTTGGTGAAACCTTTTGAACCTAAGGCACTAATTGATATTGTTGCCAAGCAACTAGACGGGCGTGAAGAAGCGGCGGGTGATGAGCCTATTGCTACCTCACTGTCCAGTCAGCAACTTTTACAGCTCGCTAATCGCATGGCGCAGACCGATTCAACTGTATTGATTCTTGGCGAGTCGGGAACGGGTAAAGAGGTATTAGCCCGCTATATACATCAACGATCTCCCAGAGTTTCTAAGCCCTTCATAGCCATCAATTGTGCCGCTATTCCAGAAAATATGTTGGAGGCAATGTTATTCGGTTATGAAAAAGGGGCATATACGGGTGCTTATGCCAGCGCACCAGGTAAATTTGAACAGGCTGATGGCGGCACGTTACTGTTAGATGAAATATCTGAGATGGATGTTGGCTTACAGGCCAAATTATTACGTGTACTACAAGAGCGGGAAGTTGAACGTTTAGGCGGCCGTAAAACGATTAAGCTTAATGTAAGAGTGATAGCAACCTCGAATCGAGATATGCAGCAGCAAGTCGCTAATGGTCTATTCAGGGAAGATTTATATTATCGTTTAAGTGTGTTGCCCTTGCAATGGAAACCATTGAGGGCGCGTCGAGAAGATATATTGCCTCTTGCTAGTCGTTTACTTCAAAAACATGCACTCAAACAAAAGCGGGTAGGTGTAAAGCTTGAAGAGTCGGCCCAGCGAGCACTGCATCAATATGATTGGCCGGGTAATGTTCGTGAGCTGGATAATGTGATCCAGAGAGCGTTAATTCTCCAAGCCGGTATCTCCATTAATGATCAAGACCTTGGTTTGCAAATGTTGTCTACTATCGCATCGACACTAGTTACATCTCCATCTCCCACGTCTTCACTTAATATAACAAGCCACTTACCTAATCATTCTTATGGCTTAACTACCCCTTTATCTACGTTTAACGAACTCGATGGTTCCCGTGACGACTACCTTGAAGATGTAAGGCTACAAGGCGCAACGGCTCCCCAGCAAGACAGAGGCAAAGCGCTAGGTGCTGACCTCAAAAAAAGGGAGTTCGAAATTATTGTCGATACCCTTAGAGAGGAAAATGGTAGTCGTAAGAATACAGCTGAAAGACTAGGTATTAGCCCGCGTACATTACGTTATAAATTAGCCAAAATGCGTGAAATAGGGCTCAGTCTTGATAGTCAAACACACTTGGTTTAGAGGCGTGCACACTAGGGCTTAATTTACTGTTTTATTATAAAGGCTTAAAATACTTTATAATAAACAAGTTAAAGTCGGCATTTTTTTGACAAAAAAAATCATAAATAAAAGCTTGACCTATTTTCAATTCAACAGTATTTTTAGTATCGTTAGTTAGAAATGTGGAGAGTGTTTATGAGTGATAACCTGCCTTCCTCTGTAGATGGTTTCCTTGATGATATTGAGGATGAAGCAATTAATGGTTCTGAGATAGATTCGGAAACCGCTTCAAAACCCACCTCCCTTGTTGATTCGCGACGACGTCTTGAGGCTCGCTTGGCCGAGCGCAGTTTAGCGAGAGATATCAAGGAGTTTGATTTCCGTTTTTAACTCGCAAATCAAAAAAAGGCGTATATTATTGCCTTAACGGCATTTTTGTCGCGATGCTTTTGCTTCAAAAATAATAATTCTAGACGCACAACATTCCTTTTATTTTTATTTCTATTTCTCTCTGCTCTTATTAACAACGTATTTTTGTGTTCTCACACCTTCTTAACTGACACTACGTGCCCTTGGGGTATTACCTAAATCCATATAGGTGCAAGAAATTGCGCCTACATTTTTGATGTCCCCTCCATCCTCGGAAGGCATTTTTATGCCGGCGGCAGCTTTTGGCCCGCTTTATGCATTTTTCTATTGAAAACCAATGGTAAGCCGATAATTTTATTTTAAACGCCAAAATATTGTCGGTTCAGTTAAAGTTCAGTTAAAAAAGTATCGAGTTAAATCAGTGTGGAGCAATAGCAATGATCTCTAACAGAATGGACATAAATAATGTCTTATTAGAAATGCGTTCTCTAAGAGCTCAGGCTCAGGCGTTTAAACCTGATGAGATTGCAGATACGAAACCACTTAATGGATCTCGTGCACTAAAACCGGTTGCAGATGATGGGCCAGGATTTAGTCAGTTACTGGATCAGGCTGTCAATAAAGTGAATGACTTACAACAAACATCGGGCCAAATGTCGACGGCATTTGAGCAAGGTCAAAGCGGTGTTGATATTACCGATGTAATGATTGCATCACAAAAAGCCAGTGTGTCATTTCAAGCTATGTTGCAAGTACGCAATAAGCTAGTTGAGTCTTATCGAGATATTATGAATATGCCAGTTTGATGTTGATATTTCATATGACTGGTATAAAAGGTAACGTTTAATGAGTACAGCAGACGCAATGGTTGATATCGATGATGATTTAGCAGGTTCGGGATCCGGTGGTAAAGATCGTTCAGCCAGTGACTTGATCGAAGGTTTTAATAATTTAAATTTGTTGAGGCAGGCCGGTCTTATGGTTGCCTTAGCCGCTAGTGTGGCTATCGGTTTTGCAGCAGTCTTGTGGACAATTGGTGAAGACTACCGTCCGCTTTATGCTGGCCTAGATCGTTTAGATTCTAGTGAAGTAATCGAAATTCTTGAAACAAATAATATTACATTTAAAGTCGATAATCGCTCAGGTGCACTATTAGTCGCTTCCGATGAAATTCACGATGCCCGCATTAAACTAGCTGAATTAGGTTTGCCCGGTGACACATCGGTTGGCTTTGAATTGATGGACAAAGAGCAGCCTTTAGGCACAAGTCAATTTATGGAAGCGGCTCGTTACCGCCGTAGCTTAGAGGGAGAGTTAGCAAGAACTGTCACCAGCATAAATAGCGTACGTTCGGCGCGTGTTCATTTAGCGATTCCTAAAAATTCTGTTTTTGTACGCAATGCAAGAGAGCCGCGCGCGTCGGTCTTTGTTGAGCTTTATCCTGGTCGAGGAATAAAGCCAGATCAAGTTCGCGCTATCTCCAACTTAGTCGCTTCGAGTATCCCAGAGCTTGCTTTAAAAAATGTTACCGTGGTTGATCAAAAAGGCAACTTACTATCGCGAGGCGATGATGATCCAAGAATTACTAAAGCACTACAAGAATTAGAGTATGCAACACAAATAGAAGAATCGATAAATAGTCGTATTCGTAGCTTATTAGATCCAATTATAGGGCCTAGCCGTTACCGTGCTGAAGTTGCAGCCGATGTTGACTTCAACGAAGTAGAACAAGCGGAAGAGATGTTTAACCCCGACCTTCCGGCTATGCGAAGTGAGCAAATACTGGATGAGCGAAGGGTAGGTAATGCAGCGGGCGGCATACCGGGTGCGCTGGCTAATCAACCGCCAGCTAATGGAGAAGCGCCTGAACAAGCCGCTAATCGAGACGATGGCGCTCCAGCCCAGCCCTCGAATACCAGAAAACAAGCCACTCGTAATTTCGAATTGGATCGCTCTGTAAGCTATACCAAGCATCAAGTAGGAAAAGTGCGCCGTTTGACAGTTGCGGTTGTGGTTGACGATAAAGACGTTGTTGACGCCCAAACAGGAGAGGCGCGCTATGAAACATGGTCGGATAACGAACTCGAAAGATTGGCTATACTGGTAAGAGATGCGGTTGGTTTTTCTGCGGTACGTGGTGATAGTGTAAACATCATTAACTCTCCCTTCATTGATACCGATACCGGTTTACTGGATTCGGGTGAAATTCCCATCTGGGAGCAGCCATGGCTGAGGGAGTTACTTAAACCCTTTGTAGGCTTATTGGTAGTATTGGTTATGTTCGTTGGTTTATTGCGACCAATACTCAAAACCTTGGCTAAAACCGGTACGCAAGCAAAAGAAGATGAAGAAGCCAAGCAATTAGCCGCATTAGAGGCCTCTGGATTAGGTTCCTTTGACGAGTTGTCTGATGAAACTGTCACGCTTCATGGTGGGGAGGCCTTGGCATTGCCTGGCCCAGAAGCAAGTTATGAGCATATGTTGAATTCGATAAAGGGCCTAGTGGCCGAAGATCCAGGCCGAGTATCACAAGTAATCAAACGTTGGGTTAACGAAGAATGAGTGAAGATTCAGGTGCTCCCACAGTAAAAGCTCGCATAATGCCGCCGATAGAGCAGGCAGCGGTATTACTATTAACGCTTGGCGAAAAAGATGCAGCTGAAGTGTTAAAACATATGGGGCCCAAAGAGGTTCAACGTGTGGGTGCGGCAATGAGTAAATTATCTAATATCGAACAAGAGGAGGTTCAGGCGGTATTGGGTAACTTTATGGAACAAGTGCGTAATTTAACAGGGCTAGGAGTAGGCGCCGATAATTATATCCGCAATATGTTGGTTACCGCTTTGGGTGAGGATAAAGCTCATGGCTTAATCGATCGAATTTTATTGGGCGGCAATACTACGGGTTTGGATACATTGAAATGGATGGAGCCGCGTTCGGTTTCCGACATCATTCGTAATGAGCATCCGCAAATTCAAGCCATTGTTATCGCGTACCTAGATCCTGACCAAGCGGCTGAAATTATGACGTATTTTTCTGATACGGTTCGTCTCGATATTATGATGCGAATCTCTTCTTTGGATACGGTACAGCCGAGCGCTCTACAGGAACTTAACGATATTCTTGAGAAGCAATTTTCAGGTAGTTCGGGCTCACAAACCACAACGATGGGTGGTTTTAAATGCGCTGCAGAAATTGTTAATAATCTCGATAGTGGTATTGCCGGTGAATTACTTGAATCTATTAAGGAAGTGGATGAAGACACCGGAAACCAGATACAAGATCTTATGTTTGTCTTTGATAATTTACGTGATGTCGATGACCGTGGTATTCAAGCCTTGCTCCGAGAGGTTTCTTCCGAGTTGTTAATTGTTGCCCTTAAAGGGGCCGATAATGACTTGCAAGAAAAAATATTCGATAATATGTCGAGCAGAGCCGCTGAACTGTTACGCGATGATTTAGAAGCGAAGGGTCCGGTTAAAATCTCCGATGTCGAATCGGCACAGAAAGAAATATTAATGATTGCACGTAAAATGGCTGATTCTGGTGAGATTTCACTAGGGGGTAATGGCGAGCAAATGATGCAGTAATATGAATCTTATTA
>JBLHWO010000212.1:0-6525 GCA_047629215.1 Cellvibrionaceae bacterium
TATGGGATGTGGGTGACCAATTCAAGCAACGATGTCGTTGAATCTATAGACAGGGGCGACAAACCATTGTTGAGTGTATCGCTAGTAGGGTTGTTACCAAAAATAATAAAAAAATACAAACAAAATGGCAGCTGGCTTACCCATTATTTTCGCCATCTTCGCTGCCTAATCGCACGAATAAGAACAAAGGTAGCGGTGTTTTAAGCGATGAAATACCAGAGGATTTTCCCGCCAGTTAAGCCCTCGTTGTGACAGCGGTAATAAATTTACAACGAGAGTGAAATTCGTTAAACAGGCTGAGCTTAGGCTTGGCTTTTTTGATTTTTAGCTATTTTAAAATAAAAGAATGTTTTTATATTGTTTGCCAAGAAAGATGGGCTAAATTAATAGATATGATGATACGGTTTGATATTCATAAAAATTATGTAATGAATAATTTAGCAACATATGACGTTGTCACGTTTGCTCTAATCTTATTGTCCAAAATTAACGCTATTAGGTTGATTGTCAATAAATAATCATTATAATTCGTACCAATAGCGTAATTTTGTGTTGCGCTTTTTATTGTTCTGCGGTGTGAGGCGTAAACCACACTCCAAGCTGAGGTTTATGGGCTTGATCTAATAAGTTACCGCTTATTATGATTGACCCCTGAGCTGCTAACTTACCGGTTAGTTCATGGCCCCTTCCGCAAGCAATATTTCAGGCGTTTACGCCTGCGATTTTGCTTTCTCGAATGTTTAAATGATAACAACGTATACATGCAATTTTTATAAGCACGTTTGAGCTCTAATAAATAGAATTTTTCTATTTATTAGAGCTCAAACATGTAGTTGTAATAACGGCGGTTGCTCATTAAATTTTGCATTCTTATTTTTAATCATGACAGTGATAGAGGTTATTCAAGTGGAAATGCTCTCAGGTGGAGATATGCTTATTCGCGCCCTTGCAGATGAAGGCGTGGATGTAATGTTTGGTTACCCAGGTGGTGCCGCTTTGCACATTTACGATGCAATGTACCGACAAGATAAAATTAAACATATATTAGTGCGGCACGAGCAGGCGGCCACGCATGCGGCTGACGCTTACGCCCGAGTTACCGGCAGAGTCGGTACGGTGCTGGTAACTTCTGGCCCCGGTGCTACTAATGCAATTACTGGTATTGCCACAGCCTTTATGGATTCGGTGCCGATGGTTGTTATATCAGGCCAAGTACCAAGCGATAAAATCGGTCAAGATGCCTTCCAAGAGACAGATATGATCGGTGTTTCTCGTCCGATTGTTAAGCATAGCTTTATGGTGCAGCACCCTGCCGATATTCCTGGAATAGTCAAAAAAGCTTATTATATTGCCTCTACAGGACGTCCGGGCCCCGTTGTTATAGATATACCTAAAGATTTTACGGCGCCTACTTCAACCTATGAATATATCTACCCAAAATCGGTTTCTATGCGCTCTTATAATCCAGTGCAAAAAGGTCACAGTGGTCAAGTTAAAAAAGCTGTCAATGCCATACTAGCGGCAAAGCAGCCCATGTTTTATATCGGTGGTGGTGCCATCCATGGCGATGCGCCCGAGCTTGTCACCAAGATGGTTAAAATGTTGGGTTATCCTGCCACTAGCACTTTGATGGGTTTAGGGGCTTACCCAAGTACTGATGAGCAGTTTGTAGGTATGTTAGGTATGCATGGCACTTACGAGGCAAATACAGGGATGCATAAAAGTGATTTGATTTTTTGTGTAGGTGCACGCTTCGATGATCGCGTGACTAATTCTCTCGATAAGTTCTGTCCTAATGCTAAGATTATTCATATTGATATCGATCCAGCTTCAATCTCTAAAACAATTTCTGCACATATTCCTATTGTAGGCCCAGCAGATGCGATTTTGGCGCAAATGCTGCCATTGATCGAAAAAGGTTTAGATCAAGTTGATCAAAAAGCGTTAGCCTCTTGGTGGAAGTCTATTAACGAGTGGCGTCAAAAGCATGGAATTTATACTAAAAATCGTTTTGATGATCAGAGCGAAATGATAAAACCTCAAGAGGTGGTGCAAGCAGTTTATAAGGTCACAAAAGGCGAGGCAATTGTCACTACCGATGTCGGTCAGCACCAAATGTTTGCAGCGCAGTATTATCTGTTTGATAAACCACGTAAGTGGATAACCTCTGGCGGCCTAGGTACTATGGGTTATGGTATTCCAGCGGCTATGGGTGCTCAAGTTGCCTTTATGGATGAGACTGTTGTCTGTATTACTGGTGAGGGTAGTGTGCAGATGTGTATCCAAGAGTTATCGACCCTTAAGCAATATGGTTTGCCCATTAAGATTATTAATATTAATAATCACGCCTTAGGTATGGTTAAGCAGTGGCAAGATATGAATTATGAAGGTCGTTACTCCGAAATCTTGTATGAAGACTCACTGCCGGATTTTGTAAAGTTAGCTGAAGCCTATGGCCACGTGGGCATTAAAGTGACAAAGCGTGAAGAGCTAATGAGTAAGTTAGAAGAGTGTTTTGCGATGAAAGATCGAGTTGTGTTTATGGATATTCATGTCGACCGCGATGAACACGTCTATCCAATGCAAATTCCGTTAGAGTCGGTAGGCGATATGCTGCTGAGCAAAACGGAGCGTACTGTATGAATAAGACAAGACGTATAATTTCTGTATTAATGGAAAACGAACCCGGTGCATTATCTCGTGTAGTCGGTCTATTTTCTCAGCGCGGTTATAATATTGAGAGTTTAAATGTTGCCGCCACCGAGGATGCCTCGCTCTCGCGCCTAACATTAACGAGTGTTGGCGATGATGTTGCCATTGAGCAAATCACTAAAAACCTCAATAAACTTATTGACGTCGTTAAGCTCGTTGACCTGTCAGAGGGAGCTCATATTGAACGCGAGTTAATGATGATTAAGGTGCGGGCAACCGGTGGCACGCGTGAAGAGATTAAACGCAGTGTCGATATTTTTCGCGGGCAAATTATTGATGTGACTCAAAGCACTTACACCATCCAGATAATAGGTGATGCTGAAAAACTCACCGCATTTATCGAAGCGGTAAGTGAGTCGGCTATTTTAGAAGTTGTGCGCACTGGCGTCTCGGGCATTAGCCGAGGCGAAAAGATACTTAAGCTCTAATCGTTAAGGCTTGACCGGCAACTTATCGTATTTTATTTTACAAACAAAAAACCGCTTTTATAGCGGTTTTTTTAAATTATGTTCTTGATACGCCAGATGTTTTTAGTTAAGTGTTAGGGAGTGAATCCCAAAGGGCTTTAATGAGTGGGTTTTGGAGGCGTTTTTTTTGTGCGCAAAGGCCTACTTCTATAGGCTGGAGTAGGGGTTTGTGATCAATTGTTTTGACCTGATCTATAAGAGGACTATTGTCTAATACTATTTTAGGTATAACACCAATGCCAAATCCAAGGCTAACCATGCTAACAATTGCTTCGTTACCTGATACTTGAGCATAGATAGTTGGCTTAATATTTTGTTGCTGAAACCACGTGTTAACCCGTTTTCTAATAAGGCCCTTTTCAGACAATATTAACGGTGTGTTTTCCCAGTTAAGCGTTGGGTTGTCGTATTGTTGGTTGTTGACAGGGGCGATCATCACTAAGGCCGATGTTGTAATGCGTTTAAAATCCAGCTTGCTGGGTAACCTATCAGGTCTTGCACCAATAGCGAGGTCATCGGCATCTTCAAGTACATGACTAATAGCATCCTCAGAGTCACCGGTATGCAGTGTCATACCAATTTTGGGGTGTGCTTTTCGAAAATCGCTTAAGATAGTGTGTAAAAAGCTATAGCTTGCCGTTACTGAGCAGTAAATGCTGATTTCTCCCTGAAGCTCTTGGGTTTCTTCCATTAACGATTGTTGAAAAGTTTCCCATAGATTCGTCGACTCTCTTGCATATTGTTGAAACAGTAAACCTTCTTTAGTGAGTTTAACTGAGCGGTTATTGCGTTCAAAGAGAGAGCTGCCTAAGTTATCTTCTAATTGTTGAATGGTTCTTGTTAAAGCTGACGGGCTAATATGCATAGCCTTACTGGTTCGGCTAAAATGTAGGGTCTCACAAAGATGTAAGAATAAAGATAGAGTGCGATTATCCATTAGCGGTTTTCATTTAAGATGTTAATAGAGTGGCATTGCGAAAAATAAAACATTTCTTTTTAATGTATCAGTTTGCGCAACAGTAGTCATTCCTTTTAGGCAGCTTTAGATATATCTAAGTTTTTTTCTATTTTTATACCGTTCCATTAATACGTGAATATAGTAACGTGACGTTGGTGGCTCAATATTTGAAAGAAGTATGTGGTGCAAGTTTATTAGGATAAAGACTGTGTCTTTGCGATTGTCAAAAGTAAAAAGGTTGCTATTTTCTATGATTTTCATGGGGCATGTAACCGGCAGAACTCAGGTTTGGATTTTGTTGTCGGTCTGTGAGTGGGTTCTTCATCGTTCGCTAGAGCCAAAGGTCATGGGCTCAAAGTTGTCGATATGGCGACGGCTGAAGCTTTGGTAGATGTTGTAATGATCTTGACTCCCGATGAATTTAAGGCCTGCCGTACCGTAAACAAATAGAGTCAAATGTTAAGCAGGTTGCAACACTTGCCTTTGCTATTCACTATAATCAAGTGGTGTGGCGAGCAGGCCTCAGCATCATTATGATTGAGTGTAAAGCGCATAAGTTCATTGTGCATAGTGTTTTGTCAATGGTGATGGTATCTACAGATCAAATCGCTATCTAGCAAGATGCATTGGGAATAGCTAGGGAGCTAACACTATCTTATGCCTAGATTGTGGGTGGTAGACCTATAGGTTTCATTCAAACATTTAAAGATGAAACGATTTTTCTGATGATTAAGCCTTACTTTTAGAGCTTGTGTCGAATTAGTTAAAGCGAGTTTTGATAGGCGAGTTATACACCAGCAATGGTATGCTTCGAATGCTTGCATGAACTGAATTTGATTATTGATTAGATGTATCAGGGCGGTATAGCTGATATGAGCTATGCAATCTCAAGCAATGCTAAATATGATGACGATGTAGCCGGACCAGAAATTATTAATGCCGGGTTGGGATGCAGAGTGCGTTAAAATGTATTCAAAATGTAGAGTGTAAAAATGTTTATTGGTGACGGTGGCGCTAACTATTTATCGATGAACGCTGAACAGCTATTAATTTTGTGGGTGAAAAATTACGCTGTATAAAGCCTTAGATTAGTGGTGAGAAAATAAATGATAAAAGTAAAACCTAAGCTCAGTTAAATTTCTGAAGAACTAGAAAAGAGTAGTTCAGGGAAAGGCGCGATACTTTTATCTGTATTAACCAAGATAAAGATATCGCGTTTTTTGTTTATTGGCTTTATTGTGCGTATTATAGAGAATCATATAATTTATTGAGGTGTGTATGTCAGGCCGTATTAAGCCAGTACCAAATAAGGACAAGGCTGGTGATTCTAATGAGAGCTTGACTGATAAGTCAGCCAATGCATCGCCGGAGTGCTATATTCCTATCGACGAGCATATAGAAGAAGTTTCCGAAAATGGTGAGAAAGTTAGGCACAGGGGTGTCTACCTATTACCTAACCTCTTTACCACAGGTGCTCTTTTTAGTGGTTTTTATGCCATTATTATTAGTATGTCAGGTAATTTTGAGGCCGCCGCTATCGCTATTTTTGTTTCGCAGATACTCGACGGCCTCGATGGGCGTGTAGCAAGGCTGACAAATACATCGAGTGAGTTTGGTGTTCAGTACGACAGTCTTGCCGATATGGTTTCATTTGGCGTGGCCCCCGCTATAGTTGTGCTTAACTGGGGTCTCGAGCCTTTAGGCAAATTTGCGTGGGCGGCAGTGTTTGCATATACCGCTTGCGCTGCACTAAGATTAGCTCGGTTTAACACGCAAACAGGGTTTACAGACAATCGCTTTTTTATAGGCTTAGCAAGCCCCGCGGCAGCGGGTGTTGTTGCCAGTGTTGTGTGGGTGTTTCACGATCAGCAGATACCAAATTATTTTGCGGTCATCGTTGCGGTAGCAATGGTGTTTCTAGCTATATTGATGGTATCTAACTTTAAGTACAGTAGTTTTAAAGGTGTCGACCTTAAAGGTCGTGTGCCTTTTGTTAAAATGTTGTTGGTGATCTCGTTATTTGTGGTTATTGCCAGTAATCCTCCCGTTATGCTGTTAACGCTAACCCTAATTTACGCGGTCTCGGGCCCATTGCTATGGTTGTGGCGCATAGCTCGCGCATAGTCTCGTATCGCGTTTGCATAAAAGATGTCTCTCTGTAACTAGCGATCGAGATTGTTGCGTAATATTAAGACTTTGCCTAATTGTTTGGCTGGGTTTAAGTGAGAATTTTTTTTATCTAAGAAGAGGTAAATAAATGCTTGCGTCTTTGAGTTATGGCCGTATAATGCGCGCCTCTTCCAAAGTAAGCCCAGGTTAATTAGTGAGATAACTAATTAATTTGTAAGCTTTTTTGTGATTGTTGTTGATGGTGCGTATAGATGATTA
>JBLHWO010000213.1:0-6442 GCA_047629215.1 Cellvibrionaceae bacterium
GATCGATACGGCAACCGGTTCGACGCAAACAGAAAACGTGGCCCTAGCCGGCGCTACCGTTGCGACCTTTGTGGCGAGTGATTTAGACGGCGATGCGATCACCTACAGTATCACCAGCGGCAACGCCGACAGTTATTTTGAAATCGTGGATAACACCAACGGCGTGGTGACCTTGACCACGGCGGGCGAAACTGCCTTGGCCAATGACGCGCTGGCCGACATCACCTACACCCTAGGTGTGACTGCCAACGACGGCACGGTTGATTCAGTCGAAGCCACTGCGGACATTCTCTTCGACGGCATCAACGATGCGCCGACTTTCTCGCCAATCACCTTAGCGCCTATTGACGAAGATAACGCTATTATTATTGATCAGGCTAGCCTATTGGCGGGAGCAGTTGATGCTGAAGGCGACTCATTAGTTGCCGATGATGTTTCTGTTACTAGCGGGTCTGGAAATCTTATTAATAATGGCGATGGTACTTGGTCTTTTACGCCGTCACCAGATTGGAATGGAACGGTTACCTTCAATTATTTTATTAATACTCCCGGATTTGATTCTTTAGTGAATACAGCAAATCTGGTCGTTAACCCAGTTAATGATGCGCCAATTATTACACTGGACGATAATTTAGTTAACCCCGTTACTGGCGAAAGTGAAGTACCTCCGCCGCCGTCTACAGGACTGACTTTCAGTTTTTATGACAATATTAATCATAATGTTAGTGATGCTGCTTCTATCGAAGCAGCCATGGATAGTGTGACACCAAGTGCAATGACTCGTGAGTTTAATGGATTTGGTACTGATGTTGATGTAACCAATACGGATGTGTTTGCTAATGATGGAAATACCATACAAATTGTGCAAGATGATGCGTTTTCTATTACTGGACTTATATTCCTTGAGGAGGGAAGTTCTTATGCTTTTTCGGGCTATCGTGATGATTCGATACGTATTGAATTAGGCGGATCAACTTTAGTTAGTACCACGGGTAACACTTGGGGAAATTTTGGCGCTGGGTTTGGCGTTACTTTCGATGCTCTTGCAACCGGATATTACACCTTTGAGGCATACGTCAATAATGTTTCGGGTCCAGGGCAATTTGCCATTAACGTTGTGGTAGGAGACACTGGTTCTCCGCTGATCGGTGAATCCCAAACGCTCGATGCAAGTAACTTTAATTTATATGCCGGTCTTGCTGACTTGACGGCAGCGCAGGCTCAATTAGGTAGCTTTGTTTCTAACTCCGTCAATACCGATGGTGGTTACTTCCCTCAGCAAATTAATACAGGGGGTGCTGGCAGCTATATTGAAATATCGAATATTGATGTGGCTCTTCAAGATACCGATGTTTCGGAATCAATAAGCGCTATTGAAATAAGAGATATTCCTGTGGGCGCAACGCTAACAGATGGTGTAAATCCTGCCTTTATCGCAACAGTCGGCAATACAACAGTAGATCTGCTTACGGACAGTTGGGATTTAGATAATATTCAAATACTATCCGATAGTTCCTTTATTGGTACCTTTGACTTAACCATTGCCGCTACTTCTGAAGACAGTAATGGGTCGATGGAAACCTCTACCGAAACCTTGACGGTTACTGTACTTGATCCTTCAAGTAGCGGTATTGATCCTGATATTGCTACAGCGCTAACAACGACTGACAATGGCGAGTTTATCATTGGGACCCCAGGTGATGATGCTCCAGGAGGTAATGGTACCTTAACCGGCACCGGTGGTAATGATGCCATTTATGGTGGCGCCGGTGATGATAGGATTCGCGGTGGTGTTGGTAGCGACGCGGGGGATGATTTTCTTGCTGGCGAAGAGGGTAATGACACCCTTTTAGGGCAAGGTGGGGACGATATTCTCTTTGGGGCCGTAGGTTCCGATACAATGACTGGCGGTAATGATGCTGATACTTTCCTTTGGCAGGCAGGTGATGCTGATGGTTCAATAGATTCAATTACTGACTTTGATGCTTCTGAAGGGGATGTGTTGGATATCTCTGACCTGCTACAGGGTGAAGACAGTGCGACTATTGATCAGTACCTAACAGTTACTGACACTGGAAGTAATGAAGTTACGATTACAGTTGATGAGGATGGTGATGGTAGCGGTATTAACATGACTGTTGTCATTGAAGGTATCGATTTTGGTTCTCTTGGTGTTGACTCATCCGCGGTGCTTCAGCAATTATTAAGTGATGGTAATTTAAATATCGATCAATAATAATTGACATAAAAAAACGGCGACTTAATTGTCGCCGTTTTTGTTTAGACGCGAAGTGTTTGATTCAGTATGATAGTGGCCATGAAAATAATACTAAAAGTATTACTCCTATTTACTTTGCCTTTATTGGCAAATTTAACAGCTGCCCTCGAAATTAATACCCCTTGGATTCAAGGTGGTTTGATTCTGGGGCAAACTTCTCCTGAAAATCGTATTCGTTTTTTTAAGCGTGATGTTCGTGTCAACGAAGACGGTAAATTTGTTATTGGTTTAGGCCGCGATATTGGTCCAACAGTAAAACTGCTTGAAATTATACCATCGGGTGTTGAGCGTGCTTACATTTTCGACGTAAAGCAGCGTGAGTATAGAGAACAGCGAATCGAAGGTGTTCCAAAACGCACTGTTCAAGTTCCGGGAGAGGCATTAACGCGTATTCGAAAAGAGGGGCGCCTTACTAAAGGTGCTCGAAAAGTTGATTCGACTAGACAAGATTTTTTGGGCGAATTTATTTGGCCGGCCAAGGGTATTATTTCTGGTGTTTACGGCAGTCGACGAGTTTATAATGGAGAGCCGCGCAGACCTCATTACGGGGTAGATATAGCGGCACCTCAGGGCTCCCCTGTTGTTGCTCCTCGTTCTGGGCGAGTAACCTTAGTTCACAAGGATATGTATTTTTCTGGTGGTACATTGATTGTTGACCACGGCCACGGTGTTTCATCGACTTTTATTCATCTCTATAAAGTACTGGTAAAAGAGGGTGAGCAAGTAGAGCAGGGGCAATTAATTGCTGAAATAGGTTCTTCGGGTCGCGCTACAGGTCCTCATCTCGATTGGAGAATTAATTGGTTCGAGCAACGCCTAGATCCGCAGTTATTATTCGATGCGCTTCCAGAAAAAAAATAAACAATTTTGACTAACATAAGCAAAATAGAGGCTATTATTATGGATAAAAAACTATTGAAACTACTCGTTTGTCCTGTAACTAAATCTCCTCTACAATTTGATCGTGATAATCAAGAATTAATCTCCGTTGCCAGTGGTTTGGCGTACCCTATTCGAGATGATATCCCTGTGATGTTGGAAAATGAAGCGAGACCATTATCCGAAGATGAAAAAGAGCGTTGGCGAATAAAAACAGTTTCGTAATAAATGACTATAATGATAAAAGTGAGCGATGATGACCGAGCCAACTATCTTTACTAAAATTATTAACGGTGATATCCAAGCTAAAAAGCTATACGAAGATGATCATTGTATTTGTATTAAGGATATTTCACCTCAAGCCCCTACACATTTGCTGGTCATACCGCGTAAGCCCATTCCTCGGCTTGTTGATGCTACAGAAGAAGATAAAGCTCTACTGGGTCATTTGCTGTTATCTGTAGCTGATATTGCTCGTAAAGTCGGAGTCGATGAGGCGTTTCGCGTTATTATTAACAACGGTGCCAACGCAGGGCAAACCGTATTCCATTTACACTTACATATCCTAGCGGGTCAAACCTTTACTGAAGGTATGGTGTAAGCACTACTTAAATACTTTCATCGTTGGTGTCGATCAACCGCATAGTTATTGTTAATAGCCTGTCAGTACCCGGTTAGTCTATAATCGCCATTTTTTTACTATTCAAAAGTCCTAATTTTATGACTGTTTCACTTTCTACCGTGCCTTTTATGAAAAGTACTGAGCTACGCAATGCCTTTCTCAGTTTTTTTGAAGCCAAACAGCATAAACGCCTACCCAGTAGCTCTTTAGTGCCGGGGAATGATCCTACCTTGTTGTTCACTAATGCCGGGATGGTGCAATTTAAAGATGTATTTCTAGGTAGTGATAAACGCGATTATTCTCGTGCAACAACGTCTCAACGCTGCGTGCGTGCGGGTGGTAAGCATAATGATTTAGAAAATGTAGGCTACACCGCGCGGCATCATACCTTTTTTGAAATGTTGGGTAATTTCAGTTTTGGTGATTATTTCAAACAAAATGCGATTCAGTACGCTTGGGAATTTTTAACATCAAGTGAGTGGTTAGGCATTGCTAGTGAGAAATTGACAGTGACGGTCTATGCCGATGATGATGAAGCTTATGATATTTGGGCTACACAAATCGGTGTCCCCACAGAGCGTATTATTCGTATTGGCGATAATAAGGGTGAGAAGTACCAGTCCGATAATTTTTGGGCAATGGGTGATACGGGTCCATGTGGTCCCTGCACTGAAATTTTTTATGATCATGGTGCCGATATCTGGGGTGGGCCACCGGGTTCGCCAGAAGAAGACGGCGATCGTTTTATCGAAATATGGAATCTTGTTTTTATGCAATTCAATCGCAGCGCGAGCGGTGAAATGCAGGCATTACCAAAGCCTTCCGTCGATACCGGTATGGGCTTAGAAAGAATCGCCGCTATTATGCAAGGGGTTCACAGCAACTATGAAATTGATCTATTTCAACATTTATTAGACGCTGTCGCCAAGGTAACTAATGCAAGGGATAAAGAAGATAAATCGTTAAGAGTAATTGCAGATCATATTCGCTCCTGTAGTTTTTTGATTGTGGATGGTGTCTTACCGTCAAATGAGGGTCGCGGTTATGTACTGCGACGAATTATTCGACGCGCAGTTCGACACGGCCACAAGCTAGGGCAAAAAGAGGCTTTCTTTTATAAATTAGTGCCTGCACTGGTTATTGAAATGGGAGAGGCTTATCCCGAATTGCAGGTTCAGCAAGGCCAGATAGAAAAAGTGCTTTTAGCAGAAGAGCAACAGTTTGAAAAAACCCTAGAAAAAGGCTTGGGTGTATTAGAAGTGGCGCTAGACGCTATTTCGGGTAAAGAAATTCCAGGTCAAGCTGTGTTTACTTTACATGACACCTATGGTTTTCCTACTGACTTAACCAATGACATTGCAAGAGAGCGCGGCTTTACATTGGACATGGAAGGCTATGAAAGTGCAATGGCAGAACAGCGCTCTCGGGCAAGAGCGGCAGGTAAGTTTACAGTCGATTATTCAGATAATATTGAGTTTGCGGGTGAGACGCTATTTGTCGGTTACGCTAACAGGCAACATAAGGCTAAAGCACTGGCGCTTTATAAAGGTGGACAGGCTGTAGATAGGCTTGTTGAAGGCGAAGACGGAATTGTCATTTTGGATCAGACGCCTTTTTATGCCGAGTCGGGTGGCCAGGTTGGCGATACAGGGTATTTGTCAGCGGATGATAATCGTTTTGAAGTCAGGGGCTGCCAGAAAAGTGGGCAGCACCATTTACATATAGGTCGGGTTTTAAGTGGCACGATTAACGTTAACAATAGCGTGACTGCAGAGATTGACAATGGTTTAAGGCAGGCTATTACACTTAACCATTCCGCAACTCACCTTATGCATGCCGCGTTACGTTCCGTGCTGGGTGATCATGTGACGCAAAAAGGCTCTCTTGTCGATTCCGAAAAATTGCGTTTCGATTTTTCTCATTTTGAGGCGCTTACCGCAGCAGAAATAAAAGTCATTGAACAGAAAGTTAACGATGAAGTTCGTCGCAATACACCCGTGCTGACCGACCTCTGTTCTATGGACGCTGCCAAGGAAAAGGGCGCTATGATGCTCTTTGGTGAAAAATACGGTAGAGAAGTTCGAGTGTTAACAATGGGCGAGGGTTTCTCCGTTGAGCTCTGTGGTGGCACGCATGTTGAGCGTACCGGCGACATCGGTTTGTTTCATATTGCTTCTGAGTCGGGTATTGCGGCCGGTGTGCGCCGTATTGAAGCTGTAACGGGAGCCAAAGCGCTTCAGGAATTCAATCGTTTGCAAGAGCGCCTAGAGCAGGCCGCAACCGTTATAAAAGCCAACCCCTCTAATTTACTCGATAAATTAGAGCAGCTGGTTCAGCAAACTAAGCAGCAAGAAAAACAGCTGGCTGAGCTACAGTCAAAAATGGCGAGTGCCGCCAGTGGTGATTTGTTAAAAAATATAAAAGAAGTTGCAGGCGTACCGATATTGTTTCATCGTCTCAATGGTGTAGATGCCAAAGTATTAAGGAAAATGGCAGAATCTGTTAAATCTAAGCTTAGTAGCGGAATATTTTTACTGGCTGCAGTTGAGGCCGAAAAAGTCTCTTTGATCACGTGCGTCACTAAAAATTTACAGGTGACGTATAAAGCCGGTGACCTAATGCGTTTGGTTGCCCCGATTCTGGGTGGCAATGGTGGGGGCAGG
>JBLHWO010000214.1:0-6430 GCA_047629215.1 Cellvibrionaceae bacterium
TTTGACGCTCTCAGATAGAAACCCCCGCTCTTTATATGTGAGCTTGCACTGACGCCGTCTGTGGCTCTCGCCCTCTGGGCATGAGCTGTGCAAAACGACTATCCTGCCGTTTGGAAAAAATGTGTGACAGTCGCTACTTACAAAGCCTTGTTTAGGTTTTTATATCCGTAAACAAGTTAGCAGATAAAAAGAATGCCTTGGGTTGTGAGCAGAATTTGTATTGAATGACTTAACTTTACTGTAGCAAATTAAGTCACTTTAAGGTTCGACTTTTATGCGATAGTTATATGAGCACACTATGCCTGAAATACTTAAGGTAATTCGTTAACGGCTTGGCCAACGCAGGCTAAAATAGCATTAAGATTTGCACTCATAATATCCCGATCTTTAGCGATTCCACAATAACGCACACCATTAATTTTGACTTGTACGTAGCCTATCGCGCTCGCATCTGTACCTGAACCTATGGCATGTTGGTGGTATTGTGCAATTTGAAGAGCAAATCCAAAGTGGCCTTCAAGCGCATGACAAAATGCGGATAAAGCCCCATCACCATGTCCATAAATAATCACTTCTATCTTATGGTTATTATTGTTGTCGATGAGTGTTGCACGAATATGCTCGTGCTGATCATTACGTTCTAAATGGTAACTGCCTAATTGTTGCATATCATCTGTTTGCATAAATGCAGACTGAATAATTCCCAAGATTTTTTCTGAGGTAACTTCAGTAGACTCGGTCTCGGCGTAGGCTTGGACAATCCTACTCGCTTCTATTTGTAACCAGCGCGGCAACTGTAAACCGTAGTCTTGCTCTAAAATATAAGCAACACCACCTTTGCCCGATTGACTGTTTACACGAATAACCGATTGGTAATCGCGACCAATATCTTTAGGATCGATAGGTAAATAAGCTACATCCCATGGCTCGCCTTCATTTTGTAGGGCAAGGCATTTACGAATAGCATCTTGATGGCTCCCAGAAAATGCGGTGTAGACTAGCTCTCCAAACCAAGGGTGTCGCGGATGAGTAGCAATTTTCGTGCACTCGCTTACGATACGCAAAATTTCATCAGCATTGGATAAATCAACTTGTGGATCGATACCTTGGCTATATAGGTTCATTGCAAGTGTCACAAGATCCATATTACCTGTGCGTTCACCGTTACCCATTAAGGTACCCTCAATTCTATCTGCACCGGCCATTAAGCCAAGTTCAGCTGCCGCAACACCACAACCGCGATCATTATGGGTATGTAGGCTTATAGTAATTGAATCTCTATTATTTATTTCATCACAGAAAAGCTCAATTTGATCAGCGAATACATTAGCTGTCGCAGACTCTACCGTTGCGGGTAAATTAAGAATGATCTTATGTTCAGGTGTTGGCTGCCAAACATCAATGACAGCATTGCAAACTTCAATAGAAAAATCTATCTCTGTGCTTGAGAAACTCTCGGGAGAGTATTCAAAATACCACAGTGTGTTTGGAAATTTTTTTGATTCATCTAATACTTGTTTAGCACCTCTTCGTGCAATTTCTTTTATATCTTTCTTATCAAGTTTAAATACTTTTTTCCGCTGCACTGGTGATGTTGAATTATAAACATGCACAATCGCTTGCTTAACGCCTTTCAGGGCTTCATAAGTTCTCTCTATAAGCGCGGGTCTCGCTTGTGTTAATGCTTGAATTTTTACATCGCTAGGTATTTGATTTTCTTCAATCAACCAACGGCAAAAATCAAAATCAGGTTGCGAGGCCGATGGAAAACCAATTTCTATTTCTTTGAATCCCAATCTAATAAGTAGTGCCCACATTTTCTGTTTTTGAGAAACATTCATCGGTTCTATAAGCGCTTGATTGCCATCGCGTAAATCAACGGCACACCAGATAGGCGCCTTGGTAATTTGTTCGGACGGCCAGCGACGATTAGGTTTTTTGATGACGGGAAAGGGGCGATACTTGGTGTGATCAAAGGGGCTCATGAATATGTGCTCACTGTTGGATAGATACAGGCGATAGATGCAATTTCTAGCTCGACGACCTTTTGAGTTGTCGAGCGCAAATATCCTCGTGAGATATTCGCAATGCCAGTGTTGGAGTACATCAATGGCTTAATTGCTAAGCGGTAGAGCCATAATAACTAATAAACAGTAGAATTAAATTGCTAATTAACTAAAAAAATCAATAAAATTGGTTATAATAATCTAAAATATCTATATATTTGATATGTTATTGCATTATATGTAGATCTGTTAGCTTTATACCGTAAATGTAAGCCTGAATTTGCTTATTTATAACTTAAGAGGATTGTGGATGGTAGATTTAGATCGTATTGATAAGCGTATTTTGTCTGAAATACAAAAAGACGGGAGTATTACAAATTTGCAATTAGCCGATAAAATCGGTCTATCTCCCTCGCCATGCTCAAGGCGCGTTAAGGCGCTAACGGAATCGGGTATTATTGGTAAAACCGTGACAATTCTCGATGAGAAAAAATTAGGGCTCACCTTAACGGCACTAATAAATATTAGCATGGATCGTCACACGCCAGATCGGTTCAATAATTTTGAAAGTGCAGTTAGAAACTATCCCGAGGTGCAAGAGTGTTTGTTGATAACAGGTTCGATAGCAGATTATCAGCTAAAAGTTGTTGTGAAAGATATGGAGGCTTATCAGGTATTTCTATTAGGTAAGTTAACCAAGCTAGAAGGCGTGACGGGAGTACACTCTAGCTTTGTAATGAGAAAAGTCGTAAATAGTACAGCGTTACCCTTAAGTACTCTTTAACTTCTTTTAGGGCCTTTATCCAATTCTTATCTGGTCTTATATGCTAGAAGAAGAGCCTATGCTCACCCTGATAGATGAGAGATCAACATACGTTTAAAACTGCAAATAATCCATTTGTTATAGAGCCTATAATACCGCCATCTTTAGGAGTAATGACCAATCTACTTCGCGAGGAACGGTAAAGGCATCCGTCGCTGCTGGAAACTTGGTTTACGATTGATCATGACTGACCGGATGTTGAATGTTAACAAAGGAGTGCGTTGATTCGGTGTAACAGTAAAACAGTTAATTTCATCGCTATTGACCACTGTTAGTAAGCGCAAAGGTTGTGGGTTTTCTTGAGTCGTATTAAATACAATGAGCCGGCCTTAAAGTCTCTATCGAATTGGCCTCCATCGCTACCTATAATAAACGACCTTGTCCATTAGCATAAGTCGCATCTAAGTCGGTAAAGGTTTGCTCGGTGTCTCTGGTTGACGATGCTAGATTAAATATTTCCCAAATAAATTAAATGCTAAAGTGATCCTCTGCATTTTCCATGCGAATGATATGATCATCGTTATTCGGACTTTCCGAGTTGGCTGCATTTGTTTGATCGGGTTTGCGACGGCTATTGTTGGTCATTGTCTAATAAATATCACCATCTTTATTAATAGTTGTTTATTTGGGGCGATCCATTGGGGTCGCACTTAAAATATCAGCGGCATAAGTGTATTAATTAGTAATTCAACTTGGTCGGCAAAGCGCTCTGCTAGTGAAGAGTTATCAATCGTTAATACAAGCGATTCAGCGGTGCCATCATCGTTATATTTGGCCACGTAAAGCGTGCCTTCATAAATGGGCTGAGACCTTGATCAACTAAATGCTCCCAGGCATCGTCGGCGATATAGCAACAGTCAAAGCGTTGATCGTCAGCCATGTTGGCTGCTATCTATCCGTTGGCACTCTCAGCAATAGCAATAGCCTTGTGTTTGATGCGGCCTAAATCAGTACGTTTAACAGGTTTTTGGCTCGCATCAAAGAGATCGATTTCCATAATCCAGCCAAAGCGACTAGCCTCGTGAATATATGGGGGGTCAAGTAAGTCAAAACGCTTATAAAAAAATCTCAGCCATAATTAAAACCAGCAAAGTCTAGGTAATATAGAAGTTGTGCGTCTGTTCGATTATCGTTGGAGCTTTGACCTTCGCTGGCACCAAACTAGCCGTTAAAGTTTAATTCGCAAGTTAAGTAAATGCCCCCCACGGGGTTTTGCCCGCACCTTAGTTAATAGCGTTACCAAGTGCGACATTGCCATTAGGGTTTTGTAATAATGGTAAGCTATCAGCAGTAACGCTAAAGTTCATGTATGTATTAACGGTAATACGACGAAAGGTTTTACTGCTAATAACTTCCCAGCTATTGTCATAATAATTTTTACCGACAACAACAACCGACACAGCGAAGACATTTTGGGCAAGTCTGACATCTTCTCAACTCTCTGGTGCTGTTTTACCTAATAGAGCCAAGCTCATAATGTATAAATAGCATCCCGCGAAAGATGCTTAACTGATAACCATAGCGACGATACTTATAGTGACGATTATTTTCTGGAAATAGCCATATACCATCATGGCCAATACCAGTTTTTTGCGCTGCTTCCTGAGCGCTTGAGCGTGAACTTGGATCACCAACATACTCTTCGGTAGAATTTGGCTCAGTAGGTGTGCCCCACGGCTTTAATGCTTTGTATTGGTAATCGTCAAAAATACTTGACACTTTAGTGTTGACAGTGGCCTCCTTAGGAGTAACTAGTTTGAATCCAGTCAGCGCTTTTTGCTTCGTGGGACACCGCTTTTTTCAGGCTAACGTTATAATCTCATCAAGTTGCCATGGCGCTGGGTGCTAAAAAGATGTTGCCGCAGGAGTTAAGGTGCCTTGAACCATGTTTCGACGAAGTAGAGTGGGTTCAACATTGTCAGTAAATGGACGATTGTTAAAGTGATTGCTCGGCGTATCTTCTTTATCGTCATGATTTGTATTATTGTAATCGAAAATAGTTTTATCGTCTTTCATCGCGTCTAGCCTAAGGATATGGCTATAAAATAAATGAGGCTAAAATAAAGTGCTTTTGTGACGAGTTGATGTAGGATATGTAACAGTATTAATTAAGTCGCAGCAGCGAGTAAAAAGTGCAGTATGTTTAAAGGTGTAATTAGGGTGGATGCTGTTAGTTTAGTTGGTTCCTGCTTCTTATCTTGAGAGATTATGGGGCCGATAAATTTCTCTATAATACAGTGTAGGCGTAGAGCCTCATACAAATAAAAAGTTAAGTAAAAAATTATGTTACCAACAAGGTTATCATCCACTGGCTTATTAACGATTGATCTCGGTGCCATTCAATATAATTGGCTGTACCTCAAAAGCAAAGTTCAGCAGGCAAATATTTTGGCGGGTTGTGCCGCGGTGATAAAAGCAGATGCTTATGGTTTAGGCGTTAAGCCTGTTGCCCTAGCGTTGATGGCTGTTGGGTGTAAAGAGTTTTTTGTAGCAACGCTTGATGAAGGCGAAGAACTGCGTGAAATTCTAGGGTCCGAGCCTGCAATTTTTATCTTAGGCGGAATTGCTCATGGTTTTAATAAAGGTGAATCGGGTGAGCGCTGGGCAAACCTTAATTTAACACCTGTGCTTTATGATGTTGCACATGTCTATCAATGGAATCTCTTTTGTGAACAACAACATAGAGCTTGTGCTTGTGTTTTAAAAGTCGATACGGGCATGCATCGCTTTGGCTTGTCGATAGATGAACTAGATGTTTTGTTGAGGGATATAGATTCAGATAAGAAAAAATTTGCATTATTTAAACCTGTTTTATTGATGAGCCATTTAGCGTGTGCAGATGATGATAAAAATACGTTTAATCAAGAGCAGCTGTCAATTTTTCGTATTGCCGCCAAAAAAATTGTTAATTGTTTTCCTGATATTAATTTAAGTTTGAGTAACTCTTCTGGAATTTTTTTGAGTGATCAATTTCATTTTGATGTGTGTCGTCCAGGTATAGCGCTTTTCGGCGGTAATCCTGTTGGTTCTTATGCACGCGTCAAAAAAAATCCGATGAGACAGGTTGTCGCGTTAACACTACCTATCATGCAAATTAAAAAAATTAAAAAAGGCGAATCCGTAGGATACGGAAATACATTTACTGCGGATAAAGAAATGCAATTGGCCATTGTTTTTGGTGGTTATGCCGATGGGGTTTCGCGGTCTTTAAGCAGCCGTGGTTACGCTTGGTGTAATGGTGTTTCTGTGCCAATAGTTGGGCGCGTATCGATGGATTCGATTATCTTTGATATTACGGAGGTAAATGATAAGCCCGATAGTGTTGAGTTATTCAGAAGCCGCGATTGTCTCGACGCACTCGCAGCGTCTGCAGACACAATTAGTTATGAACTGCTAACAAATTTAGGGGGCCGATATCAGCGTCAATATAGCGGTGAAAAAATAGATGCGGGCGGGTTCGATATAACAGGCGGTGGCCATGATAACTGATGAAGAATTGATCTTTTTTTTATCCGACGGTGAATTTCATTCGGGCGAAGACATTGGTTTACAGCTAGGTGTTTCTCGCACTGCTATTTGGAAGCGTTTGAAAAAATTGTCA
>JBLHWO010000215.1:0-6404 GCA_047629215.1 Cellvibrionaceae bacterium
TATCTAGAGTCAAAAATGGCTCAATCAGGAACGGGTAAGTGGTCAGGCCTAATAACGAGCCAACATTAGACAAGGCATAAAGCCTATAGGTCTCACTTTTCGGGTAACTTTTCTGAAACCAACTTTGAAACAAAGGTCCTGAAGATGAAATTAGCGCGTACGGAAGTCCTACAGTAAAAATGAGTAACTTAATTATTGCTATTGAAGGGTCAGAACCAGACTCGGGCGCAAAGTCTAAACTCGGTCTTATGGGAAGAAAAAAGAGTACCGCGATTGCTACCAGTACGGCATGAACAATCGCTTGCCGTTGCACCGATTCTAATTTGCTGATTAGGTGTGCATAAAGATAGCCAAGCAACAAAACCACTTGAAAAAAGACTAAACATATTGTCCAGACCGTGGAAACCCCGCCAAACCAAGGCAGAATATACTTTGCAATGATTGGTTGAATCTGGAATAAAAGAAAAGCAGACATAAAGACTGCAATAGCATATTTAGCCATTTTACTACTTCCCTCTCGCTACGAAAGTCGGGTATTGATAAACGTTAGATAGCACAATCGACTTCATGCTAATCAATTACTTGGAATACGATAAACAACCACTTTTCTAGCTCTATTGTTTGCAGTTCCTACTGCTCTCAACTCGCCCTTACCGACTGCGTAAAACCTTTTTTCATCCAACTTGTCACTAGCAACCAATCCTTCTAAAACCGAATCAGCTCTTACCAACGAGAGTTTTTGATTACTTTCTTTAGTGCCATCAACATCAGCATAACCAATAATTAAATATTTTGCGGTTGGCTGATCACCGTTTATTTTCGCTACTATCTTTTCTAACTCTAATGGGCTGTAGCCCTCTGCTTTGTTGCTCGCAAAATAAAGTGTCCCTACCTCCGCCAACCTAAACAAGTCACCGTGATTTAATCCGACGTCAGAGTCAAATAACGATAATCGAACAGCATCGGGGCTATGCATAGAAGTGATGGTCAATCTGGGTTGCCCATCAAATTCAGTAACGTGAATCATATTGCTGGCTACATAGAACTCGCTAGTTCCAAAATATGTCATTAAGAACCTTTGATCAACTGCGTCGCCATTAACATGCTTACTTAAAAAGAGCTGCCAACCAGCTATCTCTCCACACTCCTTGCCAGCGCACTCAAAGCCGACCTCAAAACCGGCGTTCTTCTGATTCTGTCGTAAAATATGAAAGATTTCATAGACACTCTTCTCTGGACCAAAATCGTAAACCTCTTCACAATAGGTTCCATTCATGGATAGAGACTTACTCGGTCGAAACCCTTTAGTGAATTCCTTACTGTCAGCATCTTGTTCTATCATCGGCCCTTGAATGATCACCTTTTCAGTGTGCTTTTTAAATTCGCTGTCGAATAAAGAGCCCTCACTAATCGAATAGAGACCGCATGCACTGGCATAAGTGCTTAGGCTAAGCATTAGCATCAAACTAAAGGAGAGTTTTCTAATTATAAAATTTATTATCGTAATCATGGATAGGTTGTTGTTCAACGTGAGATTATTGCAAGCCAGTCACAAAAACAGGACTCTGCATTCTAATTACTGAATGTGCGGTAATCGCTATGTACACATCGTCGCTCCCAGATATTTGGCCCGCTCCAGCTCGTAAAGCATTACAGTATCTTTGCTCAGGGCTTATGCCAAAAACCCCTCCCAGAACAGTTCGATAAATCATATCGCGAAAACCAGGGACTTTCATTTTATGGCACCAAAGGGTCTTAATTTTTAAAAGATTTGCGTCTTGAAGATTGACGTCAACATTATCCCCACCCACTCTTATACGCTCGGTTCGGGTGCTCCTAAACTGCAAATTATCATTTGGGATGGCATCGACAAATCTAAATCGCTGCGTGCTCTCGTCTAAAATAGACACCGGTTTTTTAAATTTGTTATACATGGCCCTATTCGGGCTAATCGTAACGACGGAGTCTAACCTAACGCCGGGCACCCCCGAGATAGCGGACAGTGCGGTGCCAAAAACGTGAGATTTTACATAAGCAGATGCTATGCCACCGGCGGATTTATCTCCACCGACAAACAGCGGCATCATACCGTTGGCCAACGCTGACTTCATTGCGCTAGGACTCGCGTTGTTTAATGAGCCAGACCTAGCGGCATCAAAGGTCGCAACATTTAACGTTGCTTTCGAGCGGTAAAGATATGCCACCTCAAAAATACTAAACATCAATAAGAAGAACAGCGGAATAACATAGATAAGCTCGACTAAAGTGGCACCATCCTGCCTGCTTTTTTTCATATATTTATTCATATTTTCAATCCTAAATCTGTTCGACTAATCCTTGGAAAACACAGGGTCGTTTAGCAAGGGTTGCAAGACTTGCTCTTCAAAAATTATCGAAGATTTTTCTTCAGGGAGTATTTTGGCTGTATCAGTTTTAACGTCTACACTACTGACTCTACCAATTAAGCTAGCCTTCAGATTAACGCTTTTTCTAAAATACTCAGAATTTTTTTCTATATAAATCATGCTTTGATCGATCACATCAACCGATTGACTGACCCGAGTTAACGCCAAGTTGTACCATGCTCTTTCAAACTTATTATCATTTTTTAAAACGTTTTCGTAAGCATGAACAGCGGCAGTATAACGACCTGATCTATAGTAAATATTTCCAAGCTTAAACCAAGCATCAGCAAGGCTATTGTGCTGGCTTAAAATGTTAAGGAACCATTTCTCGGCCTCAACTAAACGGCCTTCCTCATACGCAATATTTGCTTTCATCAACTTGTCATTGAGTGTGTAACTACTTATCGAGCCAACCGTAAACGCGTCTTGTTTACTAGGCCTCTCAATGGTCGTCGCGCATCCTGTTGTTAGGACTAATAAAGATAGAAAAAGCGTTCTAACGATGGGCATACAGAACTCCGGCTTCGGAAAAATTTAATTGATCGCCAACTCTTAACCCAAGCGCTTCGCACTGCCCCGATTTGACTTCAAGTATTGATTTAGCTTTTGTCGACAGTGCAACCCGCCATGGCTTTAGATTTTCAACAAGTTTAACCACCTGTAGTTCTTTAGAAAGAAAAATCACATCGATAGAAAAGCTCATACCGAACATGTGAATGGATGAGCAATTGTTAAACCAATATGCATCTCGTTCGGAGATGCTGCTCTTAGTAATTAATCCCTTTAGACGTTCAAAGTATTTCTCTACTTTTACTAAGTTGGAAAATAAGAGTCTTTGTTCATTTTTTTTCTGACTCATTCGCATTATGTCTCGAACATAAACTTTAATATTATTGGGAAAAACAACACAACGAAGGTACATGGAAATATAAAAGCCACCAAGGGGAAAATAAGCTTAACCGGAGCTTCAAGCGCCAATTTTTCGGCTTTTTGAAAGCGCTCTACTCTTCGTTGTGTGGATTGTATTCTAAGTGTGTTAGCTAGGCTTGCTCCAGTAGTCTCAGCTTGAGCCAAGGCCGAGACTAGGCTGTTGATCTCCTTCAAATTTAGCCTCTCAGCCATTAAGCGCAATGCCCCTACCCGGCTCATACCAGCCCTTACATCTCGTAAAACGGTATTAAGTTCACTGCCAAAGGGCCCAGGAGGGCCTTTTTCAACGGCCTGCTGAATAGCCCCTCCTAAGTTCATGCCCGCTTCAATTGCCATTGTTATGAAGTCTAGGTAAACCGGCAAAGCGCGGATGATATTTTTCTCTCTAACTTTACGCCGGTCATTAGTAGAGATAAGAGGCAGATAGAATCCAATGAACACGGCAATTGATACATAAAGCCAACTAAAACTATCGATCAGACTAAGTGCGTAAGCTGTTGTTGCACCAAAAATAAGAGAAGAGGTGATTTGCAAACCAAATAATTGCTCTGGCTCCATCAAGTAAATCAATTCAGCTTTCTGCAGCGTTCTTTTAGTTTTTTCAATGTACTCGATGCTTAAGTATCGACCGATATAAAACCCAAAGAAATTCACGAACGGCCAAATTAACTTCATTTTTCCGGGCAACGGGTCTTTATACACTCGGTCATCTCTCGGAACGGTGCGGCCTATGTTTCTAACGGCAAACAACAGGCAAGCTATGGTTAAAGCAACACAGGCGCCTACTGCAATGATAATAAAATTACTAAACATCTATATTCACAATTTTTCTGATAAAAAAGTAACCAATACTGAGCATCACCGCGATAAAGATTAGGGTTAACCACCCGTACCATTTTGTGAATATATGCATCATATATTCAGAGGTCGAATCTAGAAATAACAAAGCAATTCCAATAACGATAGGCAATAACAACATAACAATTCCTTGGGCTCGTCCTTGCGCCGTCAAGGTATTCACCTTACCTTCCATCTCGATCTTAGTTCTCAGAGTGTCAGCCAGTCGCCTCAAAACATCGGATAAGTTACCACCAACCTCACGCGAAATTTTCATCGCAGCAACAACCAGTTGAATTTCAAGCGTTCCTATTCTTTCATTAAGATTGTCTAGCGAATCATCAAATGAAACGCCCAGCCTGAGTTCGCTTAAAAATAAATCAAATTCCTGCTGCATTGGACCACCTTCTTCTCTGGACGAAATCTCAAGCGATTGATTCAAGCCCATTCCGACGCTCATTGATGAAGAGACACTAAGAAGAAAGTCAGGCAACTGATTGGTGAACTCAGTAACTCGCTTGCGCTTCAGCACTTTGAGCATGATGCCAGGTAGAAGAGCCGTAAAAATAGCTAATAGAACAACTAGAACTATCGACTGCGTAAGTAAATAGACAATAAGAGAACAGAGAAAGATCATCGATAAAGAGATGACTAGCAGCTTCTCGATATCAATAAAGAGATAGATATCCGCTAAACCCATCTTGGTTTTGCTCAGGAACTGATTTTTTGCATCGTTAGCTCCGTCTATTAAGGGCGCGACAATAAGAAATACCAAAATAATAATCAGAATCGAAAAAAGAGCGGCAATTAAAAGATTCATCATTCCACCTATGAGGTTGGGCTGTCTTCACGAGAGAATATACTTATATCAATCGGCAGACCTTCTTCGCGTAGCTCATCAGCAATTCTGGGCACAAGACCGGTGGCAATGAACTCACCCTTAGTTTTGCCCTTCTCGTCTCGCCCAGTCTTCTTGAACTTAAAAATTTCGCCTAACTGAACAACGCCTTGGTCAATGCCCGTTACCTCGCAAATGCTGGTTACTTTTCTAGTGCCGCAAGGAAATCGAGTTTGCTGAATAATAATATTAATGGCCGAGGCTATTTGCTCGCGTATTGCCAGAATTGGTAATTCAACACCCGCCATCATTACCATTACCTCAATCCTAGAAATACAATCCCGTGGACTGTTAGCATGCGCGGTTGTAAGCGAACCATCGTGGCCGGTATTCATAGCTTGAAGCATATCAAGCGCTTCACCACCACGACACTCACCAATTATGATTCGATCTGGTCTCATCCTCAGACAGTTCTTGACTAAGTCTCTAATTTCGACAGCACCCTTGCCCTCTTGATTTGGCGGGCGTGCTTCTAAACCAACCAAGTTTGGTTGGTATAATTTTAATTCCGCAGAGTCTTCGACTGTAACAATGCGCTCGTTGTCCGGAATATAGTTCGAGCAAACATTCAGCAAGGTAGTTTTCCCAGACCCGGTACCGCCAGAAATAAGAATGTTTTGTTTATTGGTAACCACAGTCTCGATGAAGTCGACCATTCGTTGATCCATTGAGCCGAAACCAACTAAGTGTTGAGCCGTTAACTTCTCCTTCATAAATTTACGAATCGTTATAGAAGACCCTTTCAGTGCTAACGGCGGAATAATTGCATTCACGCGAGACCCGTCTTTGAGCCGAGCATCAACCATTGGAGAACTTTCGTCTATTCGTCGCCCTAAGGGAGTTACTATTCTTTCGATCGCATACTGAACAGCTCTATCGTTAGTAAAAGTCACTTCAGATAAATACAACTGACCACGCTTTTCGTAAAATATTTCATCGGCACAATTGACCATAATTTCACTGATCTCGTCATCAGCAATTAAGTCCTCTAGAGGACCTAGCCCGATCGATTCATCTAAAACCTGCTTTACCAGCGCTCGTCGGTTAAGGGTATCCGGAAAATCGGTGAATTCATTAGTAATCTTAGTCAGTATGGTCTGCGTTATCTCCAAGACTTGTTTATCGTCCATGTCCTTAACATTGACGCGCCGCAGATCCATTTGTTTCAAAAGCGCATCGTGCATTTTTGCTCGCCATTCCCGACTAAGTTCGATCGCTACCTTGCGATCGGCTTTGGCTAACTCTATGGCATTGTTTTGCGGAGCTTCTTCTACATGGTTGTCATTTGAAGGAGAAGTAATGCGAGTCTCGGTAACATCCGCGCTGGCGGTTAC
>JBLHWO010000216.1:0-6376 GCA_047629215.1 Cellvibrionaceae bacterium
TTCAGGAAACAAGAGCATGAGGTGGCAATTAAAAAGATGGCCTTCGGTACGGTAGTAAATTTCTACCGCTACTGTTTTTTCTGTCTCGACTATTGGGCACATATCAATCGATGACGGGACTAAGTGTCGTCCAATCACATCAATATTTTCTTTAACAACTGGCTGCTCAAATATTTCTGATAAACGTTCAAAACAAGTATCGCTAATTGTGCTGAATAGATTCTCTACAACTACATTCTGAACTGCATCGTCTAACAAACCATCAAATCCATCATCTTTAATACAGTTGGCCAAATGATTAATATTTTCATCGCTCACCAAAACCAAGGCATGAAAATTTAACTCCCCTACTGAACAATACTGTTTAACCAATGACGAAGGTGCAGTGGTTTCAATTTGCTTGAACGAAGATAATAGTTCCGATGTATCAACAAAATGAATAATTGGAATAGGAAGATTAACGAAATGGCATGTCAGCTCAGCGAGAGATTCGGCAGCTGCGCCAATCGCAACATTAGTTAATTCTTGTAAACAGTCTCTTTGCTCTTCATTAAGGGGTAAGGCTAGACTCATGGTATCTGACCATTAAAGTAATAGTTCGAATGAAAAAGCACGGGTTAGGAGCCACACCTCTTCAAATGCTATCATCATAAACGGATACTAAACCGCTATAAAAGCCCATAAGTATTGAGCAGTTCAGACAACTTTTCTTTATTGACAGGTTTTTTAATGAAATCAATAGCACCTAATTTCTTGACTCGCTCTCTCGCCTCAGGCTGTATATCGCCAGAAATCACAATGATCATTGTATTAAGCCCCTCATTGAAGACATTTTCTAACACACCATAACCGTCCATTTCCGGCATAGTCAGATCTAAAAATGTCATTTCTCCTTTCCCAGCCCGGATGGCATCAAGCCCCTCTAAACCATTCTTAGCAAAGGTGATGTCTACATCCCAACTGTTAGGTAAAGATCTAGCCACTTGCTTTCGGGCCATATTGGAGTCATCGCATATCAATAAGGGTATCGTCATAGTAATTGCGTTAGTAAATATAAGTGATCATTTAGCATTCATTGCCACAAGGTCATAGTGCTTAATTTATCGAGTTAACAACAATGTTTTTTTAAGTATAGACTGTATTTATGTAACGCCAGTTTTTTATGAAGAATTGTAAAAGAATAAGCTATTTCAGAACCATAAGAAGACGGATACATCTGAAAAACAACTATTAATAGTTGTTTTCCTATACAATATTACACCGTAAAAAGGGCTATCCCCACCCAAAACCAAGATATTTGTGACGATCAAGCCCCCACAGCAAGACCCTAAACTATTTTGAGATTTATCATAATGACAACGATTTATCATAATCCACGCTGCTCGAAGTCTCGCCAAACATTAGCGCTTCTTGAAGACAATGGCGTTAAGCCAGAGGTCGTTCTCTACCTAGATCAACATCTCGATAAAGCGACGCTGAAGAGCCTTATTACTAAGTTAGAACTTAATGGCCCAAGAGATATAATTCGCAAAGGCGAAGAAGCCTATAAAGAAATGAAGCTTTCTGATAAAACGCTAAGTGATGGGGCGCTAATTAATGCCATTATTCAAGTCCCTAAATTACTAGAGCGGCCAATCGTGGTTAAAGGCAACAAAGCGGTCATTGGTCGCCCACCAGAAAACGTATTAAGCCTGTTGTAGAGCTTAATCATTCTTGCGAGTTAAGCACTTAATATGTATGAATAAAGAAATTATATGAATAAAAAAAAATCATCTCAACCTTATATACTGGTGCTTTATTATAGTGTTCATGGAGCGACCAAAACCATGGCTCAACATATTGCTAATGGTGTTGAACGAGCAGGTATAGAAGCTAGGATGCGTACCGTCCCCGCTATATCTGCAGAATCAGAAAAAGTAGCTCCAGCAATACCTGAAACAGGCGCAATTTATTGCTCTCAAGAAGATTTGCAGCACTGCTCTGGCCTAGCATTAGGAAGCCCTACTCGTTTTGGCAACATGGCGGCTGCTATGAAGTATTTTTGGGACGGCACCAGCAGCCACTGGCTCAATGGCAATTTAATTGACAAGCCTGCAGGTGTATTTACCTCAACCGGCAGCCTCCATGGAGGTCAAGAAACAACCTTGCTTACAATGATGCTGCCGTTACTTCACCATGGCATGCTGTTAGTCGGACTACCTTACAGCAACAATGAATTGATGCAAACCCAGACAGGAGGAACACCCTATGGGCCCTCTCACTTAGCGGGAGCCGATGGTAAAAATGACCTTAGCGAAGATGAGATCAGCTTATGTAAGACACTCGGAAAACGCATTGCAGAAACCGCCAAAGCACTTAATTAATCTAACTTTTTATTGAAAAGATACTCTTAATGACTATTTTTACCTCAGACAAAAAAATTAACGTCGTACTCTGGCTGACTTATAGCGCTTATCTCGTGTTGGTGGCCGTGATCATCTGGGACACCTGGATCGCAGCTACTGAACGCTTTTGGATACCGCTCTTACTTCAAATGGCACCACTGCTACTGGTGTTGCCCGGGCTCATATCAAAATATTACCGTAGCTACAGCTGGCTTTGCTTTTTAAGCCTAGCTTACTTTACCAGCTATGTGGTGCAAGTATATTCACCTAGCAGGCAATGGCACGACTGGCCTGGACTCATCTCAACTATTATTATTTTTATTGCAGGAATGTACGCCAGCCGCTGGCTACAACGGTATTCTTTATCACTGAAAACCACCTCTTAGTACTAACTGAGCGTCTACATCCCTACTGTTAAGGTTTCAAGTATAGCTCTACTCTCTAGGGCTACACTTGAAACTCACTTTTTATAACTTGGCTTTAATGAAGCAGAGAAATTATGGGGCTGTAGTCGTGCAAAGGTTATGGGTAAAAATGTGGTTATGCTAGCGCCTAAAGCCATTCACAGTTATCACGACGAATTAGTGAATCCAAATAGACGCACAGATGAAGATACAATTGTCGGGACTGATAGGTATGTAGAAGTGGAGCGTAACGAATCGACAAAAGTTTGCATTTTTTAAAGTTAACTAAATAAGCGTTTTAATAAAAGGAATAGTCAACTTGCGTTGTTCGGATAGAGAGGCATGATCAAGTCTTTTCATTAGATCAAATAAAGCCCGAGATGAGCGATCAGTCCGTTGCATCAAATAACGTGCAACCTCATTTGTTAATTCCATGCCGACACTTTTAGCATAAAACTGTATCGCTAACGGCTTATCTTCATTTGTTAATCCGTGTAAACACAGGGTAATACCCCACTGTAAACGGGATTGCAAATCAGACAAAGTGAGTGCTATTTTTGTTGGTGGCTGATGACCACCAACAACTAATTTTTTACCGCCATCACGCAAACGATTATATAAATAAAAGATACTCTCTTGCCACTGGCTGTTTGACTCCAGGTAATCTATATCATCAATACAAACTAAGTCCATTTGCTCAACACCCTCTAGAATATCAAACGGCGAATACTGAATCAATTCTTCTAATGGAAGATACTGCATTGATAGTGATGAACTATGGTTTTGAACTGCATTTAACAGGTGAGTTACTCCGCTTTCCTTCTCACCCCATAAATATAAGAAAGGACCACCATGTGATTCAAGATTGGAAACGAATTTCTTTAGTTCAGAAATAATCGGTTTAACTGGGTCCGATTGATAGAAGTTATCAAACGTTAAGCCTGTATCGGGAGAAATGGCGAGAGGGATTTGCTTATACACGTCGAATTAAATGGGTAATCATAGTGAGCAGGTCCTGAAAAAATGCACAAAATATTGATTTAAAGAAAAAATATCAGGTTACGGAAATATTTCGACCAAACAACAGTAGCTGAGCGTATTTTTATTGCGACCCTAAAATACGCCACGGACGGCATATTTCAGGGTTAGCTAAATAGTTATCGCCACATGAATTCAAGCGGCCGCCCATACCGACTTAACACATTCGAGTCAGAAGGACCTCCGGCAACTCGCTGCAAATGATTATCTAATTCAATCGTCGATAGAAAATGTTTTTTATCTACAACCAATCGCACATCTAATAAGAGTTGGGGACGGCTTGCATTTATAATTGTCACGGAACTCAGTAATGATAACGTTTCAAGATAATTCATTAAAGCTACATATTTTGAAAAGTCATCGACATTATTGACTTGCAGAAATAAATCTCGCGAGCCTCGAGTGGGAATGGTAGTCAAAGAAGAACCAAGAGCTGCGCTAGGGCTGACTACGCTGGCTGATGAGCTGGAAGGCAGGGTGCTCGATGAGGAAGTCGTTGGCGTAAAATCAATCGCATAGATGTCTGAAAAATAATCACTGACTTGACCAATAATAGAGGCTGCAACAGCAATTTCATCTTTACCCTCTGCACTTAAATATCTATTTTTTCCTTTGTGCATTAGCACAAAACTGCCTCCCCAAGACTTACCATTGTTAGTGAAACGTCCCGAGAGCACAGCATTTGTACTATAGCGTTTCGATGCTAAGCGCACACGATCTTCATCCAGAGCCCAAAGACGAACAACAGGCAAGGCCGCTCTATCCTCAAGATCCAAAACAGGTAAGGCAATCGGCAGGCCTCGATTAGCAGCTGCTATATTAAGTGCTTCAGCTATATCAGAACCGACATCAACGTATCTTTTTCCTCGGCTATCACTTGCCGTCCAAACCAATACATCGGGGCGATTCTCAGACCAAATGGGTAAACCCGCTTGCTTAGCTAGCCGCTTTACTGAGACCGAATTGAATTGCATTAGCAACAAAGTTGCTTTTTGGGAGGCGCCGGCAATGGTTAATGTTTGATTAGTCGACTGATAGCTAAATCGATCGAGAAAGTCGAGAGCATTACTAGAAGCCAACTGCACTTCTTGAGACTGAAAGGCACTAGCCTTCCCAGATAAGCGAACCAATACTTCTTTTAAGCCTCTGGCTACTGCTTTACGCCTAATTTCAGTATTCTGGTTAACAACCAGAATACTGGCATTGTATAGCTCAACGGTTTTCTCAGCATAGGTGTTTGCAGAAGGTATAGTTATTAAGCCTATTAGTACTAAAAAAGAGACGACAAAGGTTAAAAGTGGCGCCAGCGCCCTAAATACAGCTACACGATACAAAACATTACCCTCTTGCCCAAAAAACAAACGCAAGTGTGACATATCTACCGATAAAAAATCCACCCCATCCTCAGCGTAAATTAAGATCTACTTAAGAGCATCTAACATAGTTAAGCAAGTGCAGCCTAAACGTTGATTAAGCCATCCCAACAGCTGCGATCACTCGCTAAAACTGATAGAATACTCGCCTTTTTTAAATACTCAAAGAACGAGATCTAATGAGCAAACCGACATCATCCAATAACAGCCCTTCCAACAAACCTTCCCTGAGCTATAAAGACGCTGGCGTTGATATCGATGCCGGAAATGCACTTATCGAACGGATTAAAGGGGTAGCGAAACGTACTCGCCGCCCAGAGGTGATGGCCGGCCTAGGTGGATTTGGTGCACTTTGCGAAATCCCAGAAGGCTATAAAAAACCAGTATTAGTCTCCGGTACCGACGGCGTAGGAACCAAACTTAAGCTGGCTATGGATGCCAATAAGCACGATACGATTGGGATTGATCTAGTAGCAATGTGTGTTAATGATCTCGTTGTTTGTGGTGCAGAGCCTCTATTCTTTCTCGATTATTACGCCACCGGTAAGCTCAATATCGATATTGCTGCCGACGTAGTCAGTGGCATTGGCGATGGCTGTGAATTATCAGGTTGCGCTCTTGTGGGTGGAGAAACCGCTGAGATGCCCGGCATGTACGAAGGTGAAGACTATGATCTTGCTGGTTTTTGCGTGGGCGTTGTAGAGAAAGACAATATTATCGACGGCAGTAAAGTCAGTGTTGGTGACGCTCTCATCGGTTTAGGTGCCAGCGGACCTCACTCTAACGGTTATTCTCTGATCCGCAAAATTATTGAAGTCAGTAATGCAGATTTAAACCAAACCCTCGATAACGGAGAGCGATTAGCGGAAGCACTGCTAAAGCCAACCACTATCTATGTAAAGTCAGTACTTGAGTTAATTAAGGCTTTGCCGGTTCACGCAATTTCTCATATCACCGGTGGCGGGCTGTTAGAAAACATTCCCCGTGTACTACCCGATAATGCAGCGGCAGTGATCGATACAAAAAGCTGGGAACTATCCGAAGTCTTCCAGTGGTTACAAAAACACGGTAACGTCGATACCACTGAAATGTACCGTACCTTCAACTGTGGTGTAGGTATGGTAATTTGCGTGAGTGCGGAAAACAAAGAACAAGCTCTTAAAATACTCAATGAACA
>JBLHWO010000217.1:0-6349 GCA_047629215.1 Cellvibrionaceae bacterium
ACAGTTTGTTAATCCTATAATAACTTTCTTCTTTAGCTGCTTTTCCCCTGTGATCACCGTGACCTCTGTGGCTCAAATTCTATTTGTTTTTAATATGCAGATAAATTGAATACGGTGGACAAATGGCACACTACTGACAACCAGACTTGGTCTAAACCTGATTCTTTATTGTGCCCAAACAAGATCAATTTAATGTGATTGAATATTCAAAATTTGGAGTAAATTTTTAGCTTCATCTTCTAATAAGTCAGCCAAAGTATAAGCTTTTAAACTATCTAAAAATGCTTGGGTAGCTTGCCTCAATATGCCTTTAAGCTTGCAGGCAGGTAATATTCGGCACATGGGTGTTTTGCACTCTACTACTTGTAATGTGTTTTCAAGTAGTATCACTAAATCACCAATATTTAATTCTTGTGGCGTACGTTTTAAATAGAATCCACCTCCCTTGCCTCTTTTAGTTTCGATGATCCCATCCTTGCCTAGTTGATGCACAATTTTATTCACATTATTTCTGGATATGCCATAGGTACTGCTTATTTCATCGATGCTAGCGCGTCTGCCCTGAGGCAATAAAGCAAGATAAATGAGGGTTCGAAGCCCATAGTCAGTGTAGCGAGTAAGTTGCATAAGTGTTCTTCTGTAATCCAAATGATTGGTATAAATATAAAAGCCTGTTTGACACGCCTATATAACACATCTAGCATGCACCTTATTAAAGGTATGTTATAAATCATACTATATTTTCAATTTGCAAACGCCTCTTTGCTTACAATATTTGTTTCATTTGTGTTGCGCTCGCATATGGTTTTGACAACCATTTCCCGCTGCTTGGACTGACACTATTACACGTTGCACAAATAGTACTGGCTTGATTTTTTAAGGTATCTTACGTATTGCCTTTAGTTGCCCAACAGCAACTCGGCCAGGCCATTCGCTAAAGATTGAGAATAGAAAATGTTAAAGACTTCAGACGTGAATAATGAACAAAAAACAGCTTCTATTTGGCAGCAGGCGCTGTGACGTCAGGTGTTTCGACCATTTTTCTTGTTTGATTGTATATTCTCAATTCTGTCAATAAGTGCCTGGGCAGCAGTATTGGTTGGTGAACTTCACTTTATGCCTTACGGCGGGCTTACTTTCTGGCACGCCCACGAAACGTTAATGTCGGTTTTGGTGCTATTTATTGCTTAATATTAAAAACATATAGGTTTACTAATAGATGAATGAGCAAGCGAATAATAAGCGTATTTACCAAGACACCCATTGTAAATATGATCAAATGACGCAACATTTTTGAATGAATTATGATGGGTATCTCGTTAATGATTTTTCTATTTGAAATGTTTTTCATTATATATCTCAAACCAAAACTAAAATAAACAATGCTTAAATCTTGACCATTTAGACTGGTTTGTGGTCAACTAATTATCCGCTTTGCGGTATGTGATATCAGGTACCTAAAGGTATTTAATACTGATGTAAAAAAGGATCTATAAGCTCTACCGATGGAACCGTAATATAATCCAAAAAGTAATAAGAGTATTAATATGAGAATTAAAGCAAAAACTAACGTGTTAATAGGCGCTTTGTTAGCAAGCCAATTGGCATATGCGAATGTCGAAAATGGAGAGTTTGAAGACTGGTCTGGCTCAACACCTGATGCTTGGACAACTATCGATTCAGGAATAAGCCTTAGTGAATCAACCTCAGTGGTAAAAAGTGGCAATAGCGCGGCCGCTGTGACTGTGAATACAGGCTCTCAGGGATCAACTGACTTACGTCAATCTGTGAGCGTTACGTCGGGGCAAACCTACGACTTTAGTGCGTGGGTTTACCATACCGAAGGCAATATGCGCGCCCGTTTATACGTAAATGGTTATCAGGGATATTCGACTGCTTCAACCACAGGTCAGTGGCAGGAGTTGACTTATAGTTACACTGCAAGCAGCACGACCAGCATTTCTGTTGGATTACGGTTTTATGATGTATCAGGTTTTGATGGCAGCGAAGTCGTCTATGTAGATGACTTTGAACCAAATAGTGGTTCTGGTGGAGGTTCAAGTACAGGCGGTTGCAGTTCGGGCTCGTTGAATCTAACAACCGATACCTATGGTTCTGAGACCAGCTGGGAAATTACTGATGGTGGTTCCGCTACATTATATTCAGGTTCGAGTTACTCAAGTTCTACATCTTATTCAGAGAATGTGTGTTTGGATGATGGCGACTATGTATTTACCATCAATGATACCTATGGAGACGGCATTTGTTGCTCATTTGGTTCAGGTACTTACAATTTAGTGGTAGCAGGAAACACAGTTGCAAGTGGTGGTAGTTTTGGTTCAAGTGAGGCTACTAGCTTTACTATTGGAAATGGATCTGGCGGTACAACAGACTTAAGTGCATATTACGAGAGTGCTGAAGGTTTAACGGGGTATACGTTAAAGACTGAGTTGTACAACATTATCAATGGGCATACAACACAGAGTTATGGTGCCCTTTGGACGTTCTACATAGCCAACGAACTCGACAGTTATTACGAAAATGATGGCAGTATTTTAGATATTTACTCTGAATCGCCTAATTCGTCTGACAGCTACACCTTTACTTCCGGTAGCGATCAATGCGGTAACTATTCGGGTGAAAGTGATTGTTACAATCGTGAACATTCTTTTCCGAGAAGCTGGTTTGGCGGCGCTGTTGATCCTATGAATACTGACGTACACCATATCTTTGCTACCGACGGTTACGTTAATTCCAAACGCAGCAGTTACCCATATGGCGAGGTAAGTTCTGCTAGTTATACCTCAGATAATGGTTCGAAAGTAGGCAGCACAAGCAGTAGCTTAGGTTATTCAGGAACGGTGTTTGAACCCATTGATGAGTTTAAGGGCGATCTTGCACGTGCCTACTTCTACATGGCAACGCGTTATGAAAATGACATCGACGGGTGGGATAATAACAGCACTTCCGCTGATGCTGTATTAGATGGCAGTAGCGCTCAAGTCTACGAAGACTGGTTTTTAGATATGCTTAAAAGCTGGCATAACCAAGATCCCGTGAGCCAAAAAGAATTAGATCGTAATGAGGCGGCATACTCTCATCAAGGCAACCGTAATCCTTTTGTTGATTATCCTAATTTTGTGAGTGAGATATGGAGTAACTAGGTAAATAAGCTGATATTTTTATTAAGCCTAATCAAATTTTGATTAGGCTTTTTTTATGGGAATAAGAGGTAACAATAGAGGTATCTTCTGGCAAATACTGAACTGCGTTAATCTTCTTGACCTAAGTGGCTAATCGCTTTATTGGCAATTGAATATGAAAACCCTTGCCCAATCAAATGTCTCAATGCTTTTTGTTTAAGTTTTTCATCTACAATAGGCGGTTCACCGAATTTCTTAAATTTAAGTGCTAGTGCTTTATCTAAATAGTCTTCTTCAGTGTTATTGATTGATTCTACGCACACATCGATTATTTGGGATGTGAAGCCTTTGGTGTAAAGTTTTTGTTTTATTTTGTTGGGACCAATATTCTTTTCTGAATAGCTGAGGGTCAAGCGTTTTGCATACCGAAGATCATCAACAATTCCTCGTTCGAGAAGATGGTTAAGCGCTTCCTCATTAAATGAGGTGTCTTCTTTGAATAATACGTTTGCCTTTTGCATTAAGGTTTTTGAAGTGTAATCTCCATATTTGCCAATCAACCACAAGAAATAACCTTTTACTCGTTCGTATGTTATCTCCTTAGGCTTTGTATCTTGCTTTTTTTTAAACATGTTTCAGTTCTTCTAATCTAATATAGCTTTAAACATTTCATCATTGCTTGAGAGTTAATCACATTTTAACCAGAGACCCATCGTAATTTAGCCAAATATTTAGAGCTATTGACAATAGTAATAAAAGGGTTGGAGTTAATTTACACTCCCTACATACTGCAGCCTAAGTGAAACTTGTTGCTCATTCCTCATTCCTCATTGCTTAGAACAGCGATAGCGTTATTCTTCCTATCCACTGGATGGAACCGGCGGCTTGCAACACTATAATATTTGTCTATCATGCAGATTTTACTAAGTCACGTATACGACTCTATCAACCAGCACCGGAGCTAACAACATGTCCCCCACTCCAGATTTTGACCACTACCCTTGCAATCACAGCATACGTTCCACGGCAATTATCGATCGCGGCGTCAGTGTTATCTGGGACGATGGCATCGAGTCGCAATTTCACGTGTACTGGCTGCGGGAAAATGCCGCCGATGCACTCACCTGCCATCCAGAAAGCAAAGAGCAGCAAATTCAGCTACTGGCATTACCCGAGGATCTGGCGGCTACCGAGGTCAGTGTGTCTTTCGCGGGGGAGTTGAATGTCAACTGGTCTAACGGCGAATACAGCAGCTTCGCCCCAGGTTGGTTGCGGGCCTATTGCCATCGAGCAGAGGCTACAACCTTTGCCCTGCCCAAGCGACAGTATTGGAGTGGGGAAGACCTTGAGGCGGTACCGCGCTTTGATGGCCCATCGGTGCTAACCGACCGCGTATTGTTTGGGCAATGGTGCGAAGCTCTGCACAGCAAGGGGGCGGCGATTCTCGAAAATCTGCCCACCGACGAGGCGGTGATTGAACAGATACCGGCTTTAATAGGCCCGATCAGACAGTCAAACTTTGGTTATAGCTTCGATGTGAGAACTTCCACCGAGTCTACCTCCAATGCCTATACCTCGATGGCGCTGCCATTACACTCAGACTTGTGTACTCGCGAGTTTATGCCGGGATTGCAGTTTTTACACTGCCTCGAAAATAGTAGTGAGGGCGGCGACAGCCTACTCGCCGACGGTTTTTATCTCGCACAGCTATTACAACAGCAGGCCCCAGAACACTTCGCCACCCTGAGCACCGTGCCGATGGATTTTTACAATAAGGCAAAAGATAGCGACTATCGCTTTAGTAAACCGCTGATAGGCCTGGGCGGTAATGGTGAACTCGACGAAATTCGCCTCTCACCTTGGTTACGAGCGCCCCTGAAAGCGCCTCTTGAGACGGTAGACCGCTGTTATCAGGCGCTGCGCTACCTGTTACGGTTGTCGGAACAACCAGGTAATTGCATTACCACTCGCCTACAGCCTGGGGATTTACTCGCCTTTGATAACCGCCGCATATTTCACGGTCGCACTGGCTACGATGCTAGCCAGGGCAATCGCTGGTTGCGGGGCTGTTATGGAGAGCGCGAAGAGCTCTGGTCGCAGCTGCGAATATTGAACCGGGAACAGCGAGCAAGGAACAGTTAGGGCATTGGCTACATATGTTCACCAGGAAGGAATGGAGGACCTTGGGTTGTTAACTCAGTTGCCAAGTTATCTAACATTGCTTCCATGTATGGTTTAATGCCGTTTGCTAAGGCCACATCGCCCATTGTCTCTAAAAGCCACATAAGATTCGACTGCGGCCCAAGCGTTCATAGAGTGATACCATGGGGTGGACTTATGACCATCCTATATTCTTCCGGGAGTTTGAGCTGTAAGCGTCAAACCAGAAAAAAGTTGATTCTACATTCCATCAACATATCCGTCACTATTAGCATCCATTAAAACACCAGGTTTAAGGCTTTTGTCGAGCTTTTCAACAAGTGCATTTCTGAGATTTGCATTTCCAGTTAAGGAATACATTTGTGCCAAAACCCAGATGTTTTTTGCCGTGTAGTTATGGTTTCTTAGAGCGGGTTCATCTTTACTCCAGCTGGCAGCCTTAAGAGCTGCTTGTTCATACTTCGCTTTTTCAAGTGGATAAATTTCTTGAAGCCACATCTTGCTCATTAATATTGCTGTCGATGCATGATCGTAGGCTGCAGCCCCTCCATATTTTCTTGGCGAAATTGAAAAATACTCGACCAAAAATTGTTCTCCTGCCCACCATTAAAATTAATCGGGGTCAAAACAAGGTTAAATTTCAGCCCTAGCTAGCCGGCCAGCAATGCGTTTTAATTGCCATGCAGCCACAGCGCCCAATAGGCCCATTGCAGCGATACTTCCAAAGTAAATAGCATAACCTTGCTTACCAGGATATTGCTCTAGTAAAAAACCTTCGAGTAAGGGCAAATAGATATCTGGCGAATAGCCAACCAAGGATATTACACCAATCGCTAGGCCTTTAATTTTATTGGAAACGTCGCAACTCTGTAGTGTCGACCAAAAGATACCCCGCACTGCGTAGGTGAGAAAACCAATGACAAGCACAATACCCAACAACGCGGCCGAACCACCACCCGCAGGTAATACAACTAAGCTTGCTAGCGATATTGAGGCTAAAACCAACAACCCGCCTAAAACAAGTTCACGATCCATAAAGTCACCTG
>JBLHWO010000218.1:0-6303 GCA_047629215.1 Cellvibrionaceae bacterium
GCGCAACGACCGTGCTGTCCAATAAGCCGGCGGCTAATCCCGCCTTGCACCAGCGCTGCCAGCGCACACATAGGCATTTAGAAGGGCTGGACTTGTCTGATTTATCCACTCCAAATTTCCACTTTTCGAAAGAAAATAAGTTAACTTGCCACTGCCTCTAAGTTGGCGATGCCCCTGGCGACCCGCCAGGACTGCAATCACTGCTGTATTCCCTTGGGGAATGTCTGGTGACCTTGCGAAGACCCCTCCTAAAAATTGGCTGCGTCCTGGTAATCCAAGTCTGCGGCGATATCTTCTATGCTTTTGTCGGTGTGTGCCAATTTAGTTATTTTGCTTGTCAGCACCCTAAAGATTGATGGACAACTCTCGGCGATATAGGTTTGTCCGTTTGCAGCGCGATAAGATCAGAATCATTTATACCGTGATCGATGTAGTCAATAGCATTTTGTATGGTGGGAAACATAGATTCCTCGCACATATAATCTCTTAGTGGCGAATTTAGGAGATCGTCTCGAACAGGCCCAATAGCGTTTGTGATATAAAGCTTAATGCCCTGTTGTTCTAGGTTATCAATAATTTTTCGCAACATCAGTATCGCCGTAGTGTCTACGCTGTTGACCGCTTCTGCATCAAAAATCACCGAGGTCAGCGAACCCTCTGGCCTTTGCTTCATCCAGCGATAAAGATGCTCAACAAAATAATCGTTATTGGCAAAATACAGCGGTGCATCAAATCTGAAGATAAGAACATCGTCGCGAATGACGACATCATCAAACCGATTCACATTACGGAACAAGCGGCCACCCTGGATCGACCCAAGCTCGGTCATATGAGGTTTCGACGTATTATAGATAACTCTCGCTATGGACAATGCAACACCGGCCAATAGACCCTGTTGAACACCCAATACCAATGTGACCCCAAAAGTCACCAGCATCAGCAGAAACTCATGCCGGTTTTGTGTGAACAAGGCCTTCATCTGTCCGTATTTAAACAGGCCCGCTACAGAAATAATAATAATGGCAGCCAGCAATACCTTTGGCAGTGGGTAGATGACGAAAACCGGCGTCAAAAACACCATTGTGATCACTATAACTGCCGAGGAGATAACCGCAGAAACCTGCGTTAAAGCCCCAGCCTCAACAAATGCGGCACTTCTTGAGAAGCTCGCAGACACGGGAAAGGCCTTGAAGAATGCCCCAACGAAGTTTGCTACCCCAACCGCAAATAACTCCTGATTGGGTCTAACACTAAACTTGTCGGTAGGCTTTTCCTGAGCTTTGCAAATGGACATACTGCCGACATAACCCATTAAAGCGACAGTTAGTGCTGTAGGAATCAAAGCGACAAGCTGATCCATGGTTATAGCCGGCACACGTGACTCTGGTAACCCCTGGGGAATGGAGGCGATAACATCAACGCCATAAGCCTGCGCATTCCAGACACCGGAACACAGCATGCCAATGACAAGGAGAATTAGACCACTCGGCATGCGGGGAAAGAATCGCTTGGGGTAAACCATAAAGGCTAAACCTATCAAGCCTATACACACTGTAAGCCAATGCCAATGACCAAACAATCGGATGAAATCAAAGCCTTGATTAAAGACATTACCACCATCTACTGATACACCCAAAATGTTTTCTAGTTGGCTAGCCATAATAATAATTGCCGCAGCGCAGGTGTAGCCAAGAATAACCGGGTAAGACAAGAAATTGGCTATGAAGCCAAACTTGCACAACCCAAAGACAAACTGGATCAACCCAACCAAAAAGGTCAATCCGACAGCAAGCTCCAGATAATTATCAGAGCCAGGTTCAGCAATCGCGCTTAGTCCTGTGAGAATCAGGATTGAGTCAAGTGCAACGGGCCCCATGGAGATTTTATTTGAGGTGCCTAACAGAGCGTACAATACGGGCGGGACAATACACGCGTATAAGCCGTATTCAGCAGGTAAGCCAGCAACTAAAGCGTAGCCCATACTTTGCGGAATGAGCATTGCAGCAATGGTTAAGCCTGACAACAAATCACTTCTTAATACATCTCGGTTATAACCCTGCAGCCAAATCAGACCAGGGAACAGCTTAACTAACACCTATTAATCCTCAAATATCAAATACAAGAACCTTTATCACTCGTTTTCTGTGCACGTTTTAGCTGTCCGTAGCTGTCCGTAGCTGCCAGAGGCCATTATTATCAATCGCTAGTGATGATTAATAATGAGTGAAATGAGAAGTGACTAAAAAAAATAATCTGAATGCTGCAAATTCCTTTTTTTCTGCATACGCAGATAGCATCTACAGTTCAGGCTCGCTTATTTATCGCTAACTGTTTCAGGGGATTAGAACTTCAACTGCAATTGAAAGCGATGGTTAATTTGCTCAGCGGCAGCTATATTAGAACTCAAGAACTCCACTCTCCAGCGCGCTGATAGCCCTTTAATCATTTCATCCATACTATATGTAACGTCGACGTCGACCGCTTCAATATCGACCGCCGATTCAAAGTCAAACTCGGCATAGCTTAATTTTAACTTTACTTTGGCAAAACTATAATTGTAGGTCAGTTTAAATGCATCACCGGCATCGACGTTCTCTACAGTCGCAAGCATGTTATTTGTAAATATGGGACTGGTCGAGAAGCTATAGGGTGTTAAAAACGCTCCGTTTCTGAACGTCCCGCTCTCCTCTGCAACGGAGGTGTAAGCCAGTGTCAGCTTTGACTTGCTAAAACTAGCGCCAGCTTGCAAACCCCACAAAGTAGAATCGACTTCACCGAGTAGTTCATCACCCGTCTCACTCTGGCTAACAAACTGCGCCGCAACGAAAGGCTTTATATCGCCACTAACCGAAAAATTGTAATTTCCCTGAAGGTAAATACTTGTGAATAAATCTGCATACTCATACGCCCATGCTTGAAGCTCAATATCATCGGCAGTATAAATGGCGCCGAGTATGGTTGTGCCAGACGTACTGGTCTTATTTACGCCATAACGATTAGTCGACCACTTGCCAACATCAACAAACTCATCTGAGTTACGATTTTTTATGGTGTTGATATAATCGAGTTCTATAGTCAAATTGGCAATACTCTTGTTCTGTATGCTCCCGCCCTCAAAACTAAATGGCATGACAAAAGCATCGCCATCATTAGCGAAAGGTGTGCTTATTCTTTGACGTCCCAGAGTAAATAGCGTATCAGCAGCTGACGCGCTGACGTAGGCCTCTCCTATCACTTCAAGATCACTACCGAGTCGTTTATTCACTTTGGCTGGATCAGAACTATTAGTGCCGAGATCTTGCGCTGTGTAGGCACCGAGACCAAACTTAAAGGCTCCTATACCACCTGTTTCCGCTCGCAAAGCTCCACCTAGCGCGAATGCCGACTCATCGGCCCTTGTTTCATAGTCTCTGGTATTATAGTAGGCGCGTATATTCCCGCTCACTTTTCCATTTTCTAGCGCCGTATTAACTACGTCGCTCAATACTACTGAACTAAATCCCACTGATGTGAACAACGCTAACCCCAAATATTTTTTAACTTGCATAACTACTCCCCTAATAAGATGAATTTCTTTAAATGCTCCACTTCCAAATCTAAGCTACCGAGGAAAAAGCATTCGCTTCGTCCAAACCATCAACTTGTACTAACAGGCCATTACAAGTCACTACAGGTGATGCGATTTTCATGCCAGAAAAATAAAAAATAGAAATAAATATCACATGGCACCATAAGAAGCTGAATTGAAACGTTTTTCTATTCATAGCTCTAAAAATATATTTGGTAAAATTTTTGAAACCTATAGCCTCAATAAGTGTGTGCGTCAGATATAAGCGCAATTTATCGCCCTCTATATGTGCAGAAAAAACAAGAATAAAAACAACTAGTACAGGTTGTGAAAAAGGCAGGCACCGTCTATACAACAGAGAATATGAGTGAATTGAAGGCACACAGTTTCGTGCGAAGAGAATGTCTCTCGCTAAGGAAAAAATACTAAACACTAAAAGTAAACTGAGACTAAATTCGCACACACTGTAGATGAAGTGTTTACCAGCGCGGGCAGGATCGCTAACGCAACATGCTACGCGAACAGCAGCGAGCACCTCTTTAATTAATTACGGGTAAACAATAGCCAACCACTCGCAGCTAAACGCTTTTGTTTAATTTTTTTGGACGAACTGACAGTTCAAATAGTCGCAATTATAATCGTCATAAAGAATGTGCAAGAACGATGAAAAAGCGACTTTTTGAAGCGTACACGCTGACTGAATGAATTACTAAACCGCCGAAATTGAGATCGACGGTTTCGGCACAGCATTTAGATTACTTCTCCATAACTGAGCAGCTACTTGATTGGCCAATGCCATATAAGCATTACTGACCGCCCCCGTAGGATCACATACAACGGTCGGCAGACCCCGGTCAACATCTTCTCGAATACGTGAATCTAGCGGCAACGAACCCAACACAGGGGCAGTATAATCCTGGGCCAATTTTTCAGCACCACCAAAACCGAAGATAGATTCTTCATGCCCACAACTGGAACAAACATGAGTGGACATGTTTTCGCATATACCGAGCACGGGAATACCCACTTTCTCAAACATTTCAATGCCCTTGCGCGCATCCAGCAATGCTATCTCCTGTGGCGTAGTAACAATGACAGCACCAGCTACATGAAATGTTTGAGCCAGTGAGATTTGAATGTCCCCGGTTCCAGGCGGCATATCTACAATGAGGTAGTCTATATCTCCCCACAGTGTTTGCTCCATTAGCTGCTGCAAGGCACGTACAGCCATGGAGCCACGCCAAATCATCGGGGCCTTTTCCTCGGACAAATATCCCACAGACATAGACTTAATACCGAAGCGCTCTATTGGCTTAATAAACTTATTATCTACCAGTTCAGGTTTTACGTCGTCCTCGACTCCCAGCATTGCACATTGGCTTGGGCCATATATGTCGGCGTCTAGCAATCCGACTTTGGCACCCTCAGCGTGTAGCGCCAGACTAAGATTAACAGCCGTAGTTGACTTGCCTACACCGCCTTTACCAGACGCGACCAACACGATATTTTTTACCCCCAGTAAATTTTTCTGAGTGTTAACTGTCGGAAAAGCCAATACATCGGAACAAACAGTCACGTGAACTGGTCTGACACCGGCAGCTTCTAGCTGTGCTTCTAACATCATGCGGATCTTATTTTCCAAAGATACGGCATGGGCCCCCAGTCTTATTGCTACCCTGACAAGACCATTTTCTATCTCAACAGAATCAACAGCATGCAGGTCTATATAATTCTTCTGCAATAAGGGGTCGTTAATGGACGCAAGTACTGATAGCACCTCCTGCTTATTCATAATGATTACTACTCCACAAAAGCGCGTTCAATAACATAATTACCAACGTCACCATGGTGGGACTCGGTAAACCCTAGGCCATCAAGAGTCGCTGAGATGTCTTTTAGCATTGATGGGCTGCCACAAATCATGGCCCGATCGTGCTCTGGATCCAAGGGAGGAAGGCCTAGATCCTTTATAATTTTTCCTGACTCAATCAAGTCTGTAACTCGCCCATTATTTGTATATTCCTCGCGTGTCACCATTGGATAATAGATCAACTTACTACGTACCTCTTCCCCAAAATACTCGTTGTTTGGAAGTGAATCGGTAACTAAGTCCCGATACGCTAGTTCGTTAACTTTACGTACACCGTGTGTCAGTATAATTTTGTCGAAATTGCTATACGCCTCAGGGTCTTTAATAATACTAATAAAGGGAGCCAAGCCAGTACCGGTACTAAACAGGTATAGGTTCCTTCCCGGAAGCAAATTGTCGATTGTTAGTGTTCCCGTCGCCTTATTATTGACATAAACTTCATCACCTATTTTTACATTTTGTAATTTCGATGTTAACGGGCCATCAGGTACTTTAATGCTGAAAAACTCCAGCTCTTCTTCATAATTGGCGCTTACAATACTATACGCTCGCAATAAAGGACGTCCCTCATCTTCAATCCCAATCATTGTGAAGTGACCGCTCTTAAACCGGAAAGCCACATCTCTAGTTGTCTTGAAGCTAAACAGTGTTTCATTCCAATGATGAACATCTGTAACCCTTTCAGTCATTAAATTCGCCATAATCAACCATCCCCTTTTTTCAAACTAGTAAATATACGTTAGCCACAATAAGTAGGATGCTAACTCCGCATTTTTTTACCGATTGCGCCACAATTATTTCAACTGAAAAATTATGCCATTCCGTTCATACTCGGTCATAGGCGTTAACAAATAACTCACTGGCA
>JBLHWO010000219.1:0-6283 GCA_047629215.1 Cellvibrionaceae bacterium
CGCCCAGCGACACCGAAACCCTGTGACTTGGTTGAAAGGTCATAAAAAAGATCGCAAGCGATTCTTAAAAAACTGGCAAGGAAACAGGCAATTACTTGCTATCTTCGATCGATAGTTTATTTTTTTCTGTACCAGCGTAGCACCCTTACAATACAACGCCGGATAAAATAAAAGCCTGTAACACTAGGCTCTCACGCTACTTCTCACACTACTTCTCACACTACTTCTCACACTACTTCTCACACTACTTCTCACACTACTTCTCACACTACTTCTCACACTACTTCTCACACTACTTCTCACACTACTTCTCACACTACTAAGACGAAATTAACTATCTCGCTGAGACTGCTTTCTTATGTGTTTAGACAACGCCAGATTTGGTGTGTGAATACGAGGTCTCTCGGTTGCTTGGCTGCCGCGGTCAATCGTATCCCAGTTGAGGATCAACGATTTACAAAAAAGTAGTGATGCAGTTAGCCCTAGAGCGAACCAAAACAGCATTGATGCGTAAGGTTTTAAATTTTTTTTATACATTGAGTAAGCTCCACACTAAATTCTTGCTAATTAAAAAAACCATCCATGGCATTCATCTCCCGGTTGCCAAAAGTCGCTAGCCTTAAGGCCCCTATAAACACGATTAATAGACTCAATAAAAATCGTATACAACCCCCTCTCAACGTCAAGTATTGCTAAAGTACTTAATGGTGACAAAGGTCAGCGTCATTCAATGATTGAATAGTGCAGGTTTTGCCAAGCAAAAAATATTACAAGCTATTACAGCCGGCTTGCATAAAGTCGAGACGATGCTAATGTAACCAAGCGTAAGGACGATATAACGATATTCGATAACGCAAATTTGACTTTAAAACGGAGAGTAATAAATGAGTGAAATTGAAATTATAACGAAAACTGGAACTAGACAGTTTGAAGTCACGATTCTTGATATTCGAGAGGAGTCGTACGAGATTGAGACTGAGAGTGGGACTGAGACTGAGAGTGGTGTTGGGTGCGGCACGGAATTAGTAACCTTAAAGAAAGGTGAGCTTGCTTATCCAGATCCCCCTTTTTACCGCGGCATCATGCATTGGGTAAATGGCGACCTCAACCCTCCCGAAATTGATTTCGTTCAGGCTGTTTTTTTATCCGGGGTTCCCGCTGGTAAGACAGGAAATATCGCGCTGAAGATTACACTGGAAGAAGGTAACTTCAACGAAGACACGCCTGTCGCTACTGCCCTGACTCCAATGCCACCTGAAGGACCAGTGAATCTCGAATGTATACGTGTAGCAAAAGTTGACGGACCTTCTTTAACGCTTAAATTCTTGTCGCCAGAAGTCGGCAAAGTAGTGACCTATCCAATTATTTATTTTTTAACAAAAGACGCCAATGGTGATGATGTTATTATAGATCCTGGCTTGGGAGCTATGCGAATACCCCCATCATGAGTTAAGTTATTAGCTAGTTGCACAACGAAATAGTTGCCGCTCCAGTGGCTTGAATCATCTAAACTAGAACCAAACTGGAGCTGTTCCTCTTGAAATCGCATTATTGATATAAGAAGGCCGCACATCAAGCGGCTCGGCTTTGCTGAACGACCGCTATAAAGCGGCTTCGAGACCGGCCCGGTCAAGCGCACGGCCGTGTGTTGCTCTTAAGGAACCTCTGATCAAGTCTAAATGATCTCTGGCCTTCAAGCTGATTCACAATCAAGGCATTTGGCATTTGCTCCTGCAATGCTCTAATAAGTTGCATCCATGCAACGATGTTTTGTAGGCATGACTGGTCACGCCAAAAAACAATAAGGCTTACCGCTCCAAGCTCACGCCCCTTACCTCCATCCATGGAGGCAACGCCGAGTGGGGAGCCGCTTGAAAGCCCCATAGGGTAAGGCTTGAAGCGCACATCTACGTTGTTCCCGCTCTCGCTAAGGACTATGGCCATTAGCCTCGAGCGGGGGCCTAGTAGCTGCACGCTTCAAGCCTTACAGAGACCGTTTATACTTAATCAGAGGCTCCTTAACTAACTGGTTTGCAATATCGAAGAAACTCGATTGAGGGAGAGTTTCAGGGCGGTGAGGAAGGATTTATCATCTGTCATCGAACAAAAAACAGGCTTTATTTTATCGCTTCTGGTCGAAATAAACCCCTTAAAGCTCAATTTTCATCATTTAATTCAATGGCTTGATTGTTTGTCAGGGCTGACAATGTAAACAGTCGGTCCATAGAGTCAGGGCATTACTCATGTTCTGTGATAAACGTGAAGACGATGCTTTGTGTTGCTGGGAGTCTAGAATAAAACAACGCCGTGAAGCGAACATCGGGGTAGTCTCTGTAGAGATTAGACTTGCGAAATTAGCGTGGGTTTTATTACAAAAACGCGAGATGTCTCGGGCCATGCTAATTTAAAGCGCCGCACGTAGAAAATCTTTACCAGTCTAGGAGTTGCCAATCGCATGATGAGTTAACAGGTTAATCCCGTGCTGTACACCGCAGCTAAACAAGAGCCCGTTGTGGACAAGGTTTGAAATACTAGGTGCCCTTGGGGTAAAACCGCGTGGGTGTTTAGGCGGTTCAGGTGCGGCTCTTCATCGGGTGTCGGGAAGGGTCCAGTCGAGAAAAATCTACTTACAGTGAGACCGTGTATATGTCAGTACAACCCAACTCCATCGTCGACGAGCTACAACTGAGAAGTGAAATCAAAGAACCAGAAAAATCGGCTCAGGGCCGTTCTTGGCTTGCATTTAGTGAGGTAGCCATAGACGTCAACGACTATTACACCTTATTGCCAGAAAAAATTCGTGTAACAGGCTGTAATACTCTTCCTATAGATAGTGATCTATATTTAACCAGTACTTTTTGTAAACGGCTTATTTAGGCCTTATGCACTACACAAAAAGTACTGGTTCTTTAACAGTCAAATTGGATGTTAAAGGCCACTAAGCAATAAATAAAGGCTTCGGTCTTTTAACTCCATGTTATAGGCAATGAAAAGAAGTCTAAGACGTCAGTAAAACAAATAAAAAAAATGTTAAATAACAATAGGCTTGAATGTTTAGGCCATTCGCGCTACCCAACTGTTAAATAGGAGATATTATGAGTCACGCAATCAAATTTTCAGGGAATAATTATTTAGAACAAAGTTTTCAACAGGAAAATGCAACTGGCTTAACGGATTTCACTATTCAGTGCTGGCTAAAAACAACTGAATCAGGCCCCTTGTTTCATCATCATTCTCAAAAAAACGGCACGCACTTTTCGGTGGCAGTTACCGACAGCGGTGCGCTTATTTTCACTGCTCGATCAAATAGTTTTGAAAAAAGTATCCATTCTATTCAAGGTGGTATTAATAATGGAAAATGGTCTTATTTATCGGCTATTAAAAGCGGTGATGAGTTAACGATTATAATCAATGGGGAAATCATCGCCACCACCCAAATAGACACAGCTTCTTTACCTGACCAATTTGTTGAAGGCGTACTTGTTGGAAAAAGTCTCGGAAATGAAAATAATGAGCAGCATTTTAATGGCGAATTAGGTGGCATAGCAATTTGGAATAGAGACTTATCGACCGGTGAGGTGATGAAATATTATCAAGAACCAGTAACCGGTAACGAAGACGGTCTGTTAAGTAGTCATCCTTTCGAAATAGAAGAAGACCAACAGGATGCCACACTCAAACAAAATGGTTGCTACGTTGAGTTACCTCTTCAAAAAGTAGTACTTAAAATCATCAATAATTCACCACACGAATTCTCACTTTCGTGCAACCAAACAGGTGAGTTTGTGTCAGGCAATTGGCCACAAACGATCCCCAGAAATACCAACAAACCACTTAAGTTATTGTTCGAATCCAGTCACCCATGCTTTACAGCATGTGCTACCTACCTAGTCGAAAACTGTAAAGACACCGACCTGAAAATTGAAGTCAATAAATCGCTGACCTTCTACAATTCTGATATCCAAACAATAATTTCTGATGATCTGGAACGACAGATATCCGTTGATAAGAATAAAAAATTAGCATTATGCGTAAACTTAAGATTAAGTGAAAATCTAGTCGTCGTAAACACTATAAATCTTAACAACTTTCTGCAAGACGTTAAGTCACTGGTCGAAGCTGGAAAAGTAGTGACAAGTATGAACTACGATACAAGCACTAGAACAGCCAATAGCACTGCAAAGCAAATAGTTGAGTACAATCAAGCATGTCAGCTATTTAATAGGCGTATTCAGGAAAAACCACTGGCCATTGTTTATTGTACTAACTCAGGTGATGTTCAACGAGCTTACTGTGCGGCAATTAATAACAAGCTTCCAATCAGGGTCAGAACTGGTGGGCACGACCATGAAGGTGAATGCAGCGGTACCAATACCATTTTGATTGACCTAATAGGATTAAATGGGGTAAATATATCTACGCTACATAGTAGCGAGACCGGATTAGCAAAAATAGCAACAATTGGTCCGGGCAATAGGTTTATCACACTCACTTCCACATTGGCTCAACAAAATGTAATGCTTCCTCATGGAACCTGCGCAACAGTGGCCATCCCCGGTTTTACCATGGGAGGGGGTTGGGGACCCTTTACCAGAAGTCAAGGTATGTGCTGTGAACACTTGATTGGCGCTGAAATCATTTTCGGCGATGGCAGTATAGAAACTATAGCTAGTGAAACTCTAACCCATTCTGGTGATGGGCGTGATATACGTGTTCTGACGAAAAATAAACCTGAATTATTATGGGCATTAAAAGGCGGTGGCGGAATGAGTTATGGCATCGTTACCAATTTTTACTTTCGAACGTTCAACTTGCCTCGTACACTAGTCAGGTTCGAATTGGAATGGAATCCATTTGAACCTCAGGAAGGTTACGTAGACGTTAATACACTAAAAATACTGACCTGCTGGGAAGACGTTATCAATTCTAGGGCGATGCCACATCTCACCGGTACCAACCTTAAGATCAATGGAAAACCTCTTAAGATAACTGGATACAAAGACGATGAAAAATGCATTCCAGAATATGAAGATTTTGATGCTGACACGGTTATTCACAATTGTGTCATGTATGGCTATTGGGAAGGAACAGGTGACAACAACGAAACACTTAAAATTGTAGAAGATTTTATCAAGGAAGAATTTACCGATCACGGAGCTAAGCCAGCAGACATTAGATTAGACGGTATTGGAGGATTGGGAAGCGGATATAATCCTAACCTCGAAGCGTGGGGCCGCGAATCGCATAGCAACGTTTTACTAAGGTCTAAAGGAAAAGAAGGCACCCCATATCCTCCAGATTTGGATGAACCTGCACCGCATAAGATTACTTGTCGATTAGTAGATAGCGTTGGTTTAGGGGCAAAAGGCCATAAAGAGCTATTACGCAGTCTAACCTCTAAATTAATATTAGAAGGAAATCGAGAGAAGGGACTTTTCACCTACGTAACCTTAGGGGCAATTGCTGGCGACTATTACCATAATATGAGTCAAGCTAACAAGAATAAAAGCTCATTTCCCTACAAGGACAAACAGTACATAATTCAGTACCAAACATGGTGGAACCTTGAATTGGCAGAGAAAGAAGAATTGCAGAATAATGCCGTTTATACCCGAATCAACAGAGCATTGGATTGGATGGAGAAGAGTAGAGATTTTTGCATTGCCAATACATCAGGTTCCTTCATCAGTTTTAAGGATAGCTCAATTCCCACGAAGACCTATTTCGACAAAAGTTACGATCAATTAAAGTGCGTAAAAAAGAAGTACTCTAAAGATCCAGATAATCATTTTAGAACTAGGAAGACAATTATCTAATCGTGCTTAGCGAGAGCGGGAACAACGTAGATGTGCGCTTCAAGCCTTACCCTACGGGGCTTTCAAGCGGACCCGCACTCGACGTTGCCTCCATGGATGGAGGTAAGGGGCGTGAGCTTGGAGCGGTAAGCCTTATTGTTTTTTGGCGTGACCAGTCATGCCTACAAAACAATGCCTTGATTGCGAATCAGCTTGAAGGCCAGAGATCATTTAGACTTGATCAGAGGTTCCTTAAGGAAGCTCTGATTAAGTCCCGCAACTGTTTCGGGGACACCCATAACTAACACTTGTAAATCTTACTCTAATCTGGGAATCTAGGCACTTAAAGGAATAAAGGAGCGTTAGGATGACTCAATCCAGAGATACGATCGTGTCGGTTGCCGACACGCCTTACTATCATTGTGTGTCACGCTGTACCCAAAGGGCATAAACTACGGAGAGCCTTTTTATGTGGCCAAGATAACTAC
>JBLHWO010000220.1:0-6242 GCA_047629215.1 Cellvibrionaceae bacterium
AGTACAATATGATAGTGGTTGCTCATGACGGCGTAGCTACAAATTTCGATTGAGAATACCGTGGAGAGTAGACGAATGCGATCTTCGATCCATTGGCGGCGATGCTCAAAGCTTTGCTCTGTACGGTCATCTGTTCCGCATAGAAAGGCGCGTCGAACGCAGCGCGACATGATGTGGTAGTAAGGGGTGTCTGAAAGGGATATCTGTTGGGCGCGGGATATCGTCATAAGAAGCTCCGTTTCTTTATGTATATACAGTAGCCACTCTATCGGCAGACGGCTATCGTGTCAATATTGAGAATGTTGAGTGGGTGTCCTCGAGTTTTATACCTTTGTAAATCAGGAGTGGTTAATAAACGAAATTCATGTTGTGTTTATTGAAAATGAAACCGATTTTAGCAAGAGTGCTAAATGTCCAGATGAATACACACAATAATATGCTAGCAATCGTTGAGTGCCTGTCTTAGAAATTCTGTTAGAGAAAAAAGGGCATTTATATTGCTTATTCTCTCTAAGCCGTATTTCAGGCAAGATGGCAGAGAAATATATGAATACTCCTGGGCCATCAAGTTTTCATTATTTACTGCGTTTCTTCACGGGTCTAAACCAATGCGCCCAGCCAATAAATGATTGTGCGCTGCGCGTTTGAATCCAAACTTTGCCCTTACCTTTAAATCGACAAACAAAGCCTTCGCCTGAGAAAAATAAGGCCTTATAGCCCCCCACTTTTGTAATTTCGTAATCGAGGCCTTCGGTAAATCCAACAATATTACCTGTATCAACAACGTAGTCTTTACTGACGTCGATTTCAATAATGGCTCCATAAGAGTTAAACCATAAGTCGCCCTTACCTTGAGCACGTATTAAAAATAAGTTTTCACCGGAGAAAAAACCTTTCAACATTCCTTGCCATTTACTTTTAATTTCAACGTTGGGGCCGCAGGCTACAAAGGCAGAGTTTTGTAAATAAATACAATCACCATCGAGATACTGGTGTCGTACATCGCCAGGAGCCGCTGGGGCAATACCAATTTCACCGGCAATCCCTTCTGCTGTAAATTCGTTAATAAAAATCGACTCTCCGGTCAGTAAGCGGCTAAAGCCACCACGCATTTTTGTTTTCATGCGCATATTGGTATCCATGGTAGCCATGGAGGACGCTTCAACTTTAATCATGTCATTGGCGGGGATGTTAACGGTGATAAACCCATAGTCTGGCTGCCCCGCCATTTCAAAGCTAAATTCAGAGACCTGTTCTGTTATCGAGGTTTTAGTCATTGGTTGCTCGCTATTGATGACGGTTATATGGCAATGTAAACCTGCATTGTGCAATGCTTGCTGGAATTTTTCGGCAGTCATAGCGTTAACGGACTTTTTGATCACCAATGGCGCTTGTTTAAAATAGGTTTCAGCTGTTTGCTGAGGTATTTTAAACAGTGTAGCCAATGCCTTTATAGCGCTTTCAGGATCTGTATGGTCAATCAACTCACCGGTAAGCGTGACATTATAATTATTGTTTATTGCAGCTTCGTTCATGTTAACTCTCCCTTAAGCTTTGCGTGCACGAAGCGATGATGACAGTGTACCGCCAAAACTCGATGGATTATGTGATTGACACCATACCGTGCCTTTACCTTTGAATTTACACACTAAACCTTCACCACCTAAAAATGAGTGCAACCAGCTTTTACCTGCTTTGGTAATAGTAAAGTCTAGGGTTTCATCAAAGGCGACAATATGGCCGCTATCAACGATATATTCGCCATCAACGTCCACCGGGTAAATGGCGCCAAAACTAGACAGCACTACTTTGCCTGAGCCCTTAAGGTTGAGCCAAAAAATACTTTCACCCGATAACAGGGACTTAAACCCTTGCCACCCTAAATTAATATCAATGGATTGTTCGCAGGCTAGGAATGACCCGCTCTGCACGATCAGGTTTTCGTTATCTAAATCGCGGGTTATCATGTCGCCAGGTAGGTTTGTTCCTAAAAAAATCTCGCCGGTTTTGTTGCGCGGTTCAAAATGGTTTAAAAAAAACGACTCCCCCGCAAGCAAGCGTTTTGCTGCTTTAAAAATACTGCCGGATTTTTTCTTTTGTGTCGTTGTTGTAATACCCATGTGACCACTCATAGCAATCATGGCCCCAGCCTCAGCGGTAATGCTTTCCCCAGGCTCTAAAGTAATTTTTGCCGCCGTGTTACCGGGGCGATGTAGAAGTTCAATATTCATAGTCTGATCCTTTTAAGTAACCCAGTGATTAACGGAATTTAGGGTTTAGCCAGCTCGCTAACCCTGTGATACTTCGGCTTTGCACAATGATTTTACCTTTGCCCTGTACCCGCGTAACTAACCCCTCACCACCAAACAGGCTAGAGAATAAGCCTCCCGCAAGTTGAAATTTTAAAGTGACACCGGGTTCATAGGCGACTAAATGAGACGTGTCAACAATATATTCTCCATCAATTTCTTTCTCAATTAGTGCACCATAGGCGCCATACCATACTTTTCCAGTGCCGTTAACGGTTAGCTTAAAAAGCCCTTCGCGAGCAATAAACGAGGTTAAGCCCGCCCAACGCAAACCGAGTTTTATGCCGTCTGTGCAAGCCAAAAATGCACCGGGCTGTAAATTGAATTCATTATTATTGAGTTCTATACAGCGAATTTCACCTGGGGTGGGTTGTACTAATGTGACACGCCTAGTCGATTCTGTATTATTACTAAAGCGGCTAATAAATAAGGTTTCTCCACCAAGGTATTTTTTCAACATCCCACGAATAAAGCCACCATTAAAGGCGGCGCTTAAGTCCACATCTGCATCCATACTGCTCATAGCATCTGATTCGGTCACAATGGTTTCATCTGGGTCTAAATCGATGTCAATATAGGAAAAGGCCTGACAGCCTTTAATGTCAGCTTTCATTTTATATACCTCATTAAGATTAGTTGTGTGTTTAATTTTATTTGGCTTGTGTATTTTTCTATTAAGACGTTTTTATTCAGGATCTTGTTTTAGTTTTATTCAGAAGGAGTCTTTACTGTGTTTTTATTATTAGTCGGCCCTGTATCCGGTTCAGCCTCTGTATCATCGTTTTACTCGGTTACAAACTCGGCCACAGCACTTTGTAACCGCGCAAATTCCGGATTAAGGTCAAGGTAATGGTTGTTTACTTGTTTAGCTCGTTCATTAAGGGCATCTACACGGGCTTGTGTGCCGGGGTGAGAGCTTAAAAATCCCATGCCAGTTTCTAACCATTTTCGAGAGTCTTTATCTTCTACTATATCAAGCATTTCTTTTTCTTGGGCAATTAACTTTTCAAAAAAAAGCGCCAAACCCTGTGGATTGATATTGGCCGTAACCAACATATTAAACCCTAATTTATCCGCTTCTGATTCAAATTTGCGAGAGTATCCCTGAGTTATAAATAGTGGTGCGGCATCCGTAATCATGCCTAAAAGCCCTGAAACATCACCTAGAATCGCACTAATCACTAAATAGGTGCCGGCGCTTGAAATAACATTACGAATGCCGTGACGCTCACGCACATGCGTGATTTCGTGGGCCACAACACCCAGTACTTCTTCGGCGGATTCGGCAGCTAGGATAAGCCCTGAGTTAATCACCACATAGCCACCCGGTAAGGCGAAAGCATTGAGTGCAGGGTTATTGCTAATATAGAAGTGATAGTCGTAGCGTTTATCAGGTAGTGCCGCCAATAGAGGATCTATTAATGGCTCTAATAACGGCTTCGCACGGTCTTTTTCCATAATGTCAGCCTGCAGTGTGTATTGCTTATAGCTGATTTCACCCAGTTCATTTTCCCATTCCAAAGGGACCTGCTCAGCAATTAATTTGCTGGCTACATCCATATTCATCAGTAACGCGGCAGGTATAACAATACATATAACTGCCACTAACGCCAGTACAGCCCATCCATAGGCGAGTTTTTTTCGGGCGCGGGTCATTGTAGTACTAAGATGTGTATATTTTTTTAAAAGAGGGTCTTTTAATACACTGCGGTCGGAGGTATAGAAGCGCCAGTCCGGCTGTAGGGGGTGACTAAAAAATACCAGACGGTCGCCGGCGCCGCCTAAACTCAGTTCTAACTGATCAAAGTGCAGCATAATACGCTGCTTATTAACCGTAAAAGAGAGTTGGGCTTCGGTAATGGTTAACTCGCCCGATGCTCGACCTTTGGTAAGGGAGTGATGCACCCCGTGGCAGGGGTAAATAGTTTCCGTCATATACTCATTCCTTCGTTGCTATTAGTATCTTGTATCGTAATAACATATAACATGAAACGTCATAAGAGAAGAATCAATATACTTTAATAAAATAGATGTATGTAGCCAGTTAAATTTAATACGGGTTCAGTGGTTATACAAAAGTCATGGTGCTACGTAATGCATCCAAGCTTTGGACGGTTTATCTAAAAGCGATTCTCATACATATTTCTTCCCTTCAATGATCCCCCTGTCTCAGCCTACGATATATTTCTGACGCCGTTGGCCAGGAACATTTTTCCTTGCTTTGTAGATGACTTCTTTTCTGTTGCGCCGCTTGTTTTGTGCTTTAATAGCACAAAAGCAACCAGCTCCAAAAATTTAATTTAGCAAGGCGTTATAAGTTAGTGGCAGTTACCTCAATTAGTGCTGTAAAAATAGGATTGTGTGGATTAATTAGTGTCGTTGATACAGTTGCTATTTCTTGGCTATATATTACACGCTTCATTAGAAACCATGTGGTATTTGACTTTTAAGCGCAAAACAAAAGAGTACAGAGAGTAAAAAAAGAGTACAGGGACGCCCACCAATAAAAAACTCCCGCAAAGACCAAGCTGAATCTTTTAACAATTCACTGCATTCTTCAAAAACATATAGAAAGTGCCGAAAGGAACAGGTGGCGAGCCTAAAACCCAAAATCCAGACGAGCGAGAACCGCGATGGTGAATCTAAAGCAAGCGAGTTTTTTTCAGAAAGCCGCTAAACTGTTTTACGTCGGTAATTAAATTTTGTATAAAAAATTGTTTCAAATTTCTGCGTATTTTCAATCCATTCCTCAGCATCAATATCAAGGCGTTGTAATATTGGCAAGAATGTATCAGGTATAAACCCGCGCTTGTCTGGCGTTGGATGCGGCTTGTTGTATCGATAAGGCTAAGGTAATCGTTGTGGCTGAATAACACACCGTGTTGGTTGTCGTACTTTACATTGCCCTCTAATGTCGCGAGAGGCTTAACTGAAAAGCGTTGAATGTATTGATGATTAAAGTCTGGGTTGTTTTCCAGTGCGCGTGCCAAGTTAAAGTGCGGTGTAATTCGTTCTCTAATACTGGTGTGTTTGGATTGCTCGGGCGTAGCAGCCATTGTTGCCCGAACAGGGTTTAAGTCGACATAGGCCATAGCCGTGAGCAAAGCTTCTTCGGTAAGCAATGGCTGGGATTTGAAGCGTACTTCCCAGAAGCGGCCCGTGCAATTTTCTTCAATGTTGGCCTGTCTGGCGATCACTTGATTTAATTGCTGCATAAATTCGCTAACGCTTGCCAAACGCACGCGCCAGTCGTCAACACTGCGTGTCATTACGTTCATTTCCGCTACGCCAATAGCGTCACCTTTTTGATACTTTTGAATAAGGAAGGGCCCTTTGTGAAGACAAAGCCAACGCTGAATAACTTCGTCAAAACTCCAGTTTTCGGTACTTGCCAGATCTATTTTTAAGACGATGTGGTAGTGGTTACTCGTTACGGCATAACTGCAAATTTCAATGGAGAATACCGTTGAGAGCAACCGAATGCGGTCTTCGATCCATTGTCTGCGGTGCTCGTAGCATTGCCCTGTCAGCTTATCGGTGCCGCATAAATAAGAGCGGCGTACACATCGAGACATAATGTGGTAGTAAGGCGTATCGGCAAGGGATATTTGTTGGGCGCGTGCTGTTGTCATAAGAAATTCCTTTTCTGTATGGACGAACATTTTTTATGTTAACGGCCGGCCATTAAGATGTCAATGTGGAGTGGATGTCCTCCAATGACTTCCAATGACTACTCCAATGACTCAACATCTCAGTTTTTTGGTCAGGGGTATAGAATGTACGTGTACGGTATTTCATGGTCGACGTCTCGCTCTCTTTACTTAAGGATAGCGTGTTGCATCGATCAGTTGAACTCACCGTCGAAAGCAGTCTAAAAGTAGAGAGGAAGAAAAGGGTCTGTGACAAAAGAAAGTGAGAATTATTAACGTTTTT
>JBLHWO010000221.1:0-6222 GCA_047629215.1 Cellvibrionaceae bacterium
TAGCTATGGCACAAAGTATAAATAGACCTTTGTAAACAGGCCATGTCATATCTTGCTGGATAGTTGTCAATACTTGCTATTAAGTAAACTAACGAAAAGATTGCTTACGATATGCACTCGGGGTAATACCAACGTATTTATTAAATGCTTTATTAAATGCACTGCTATCGTTATAACCAATTTGAAATGCTATTTTTTGAATCGCAATACAGCTTGATGAAAGTAATTCTTGTGCTCGCTTAAGACGACACTGCAAAATATATTGATAGGGTGAAATCTTGGCCGCTTGTTTATATAACCTTGAAAAATGGTACTCACTTAAGTTGACCAACTTAGCTAGATCTTTCAATGTTATATCTTTAGCATAACAGGATTCAATATAATCATTGACAAGGCACAATTGTTCTTGGGTCAAACTTCTTATGCCGTTATTAATCTTATGAGAGGAAGCGGTGTATTTTCTTAATAAATGCACAATCAATTCTTGCTTAAGTATATCGATGGAAAATTTACTAAGCGGATCATCACGCTTCAGCTCAGCTAGCAATCGTTTAAATATTTGGCTTATCAGTGGGTCACGCTGATTTGCCAAGTGATGGAACTCAACACACCGAGGGTTGATACCGGCTTCAGACACAATAGAATCTATTAAGGACTGCTCAACATTCAACAACATTGTTAATAAAGAAGCATCTTCTGTGCTCACATGTCTCCAACTCCATTGTGTTATTTCATGTGCACGAACGATCATAAAATCATCCTTGAGGCATTCTTGTTTACGCCATTTATCATCACCCAGCTTATAAGTACTTTTAATCGCTCCCTCAAAACGATAACCCAAAAGGAGGCCTGTTTTCTTTTGAACAAGAAAAGGCTCCCTATTAACAGGCTGCCAATCTACTAATGTCGAACTTAAACCATCCCAGACTGCACTATTGCTTTCCGCTAGAATAATTCCAGGAATTTTTTTATTATTTATTGTCATAACTTTTACATCTATATTAATAATTATTCATTGATATATTTTTCATTCAATTGAATAATTTTAGCGTTAATACTTTTTAATCGCTCACAGAACTGATTAGATGATAGTTTTTAAAAGCCCAACCTTTCCCATGCCGAGTAAATAGACCTAAGGTTAATTCCTCTCCATTGGTTGGCAAATCGCTAAATGTTACAGAGGTCGTCTGTCGGTTATAGCGCTGTTCTCGAATCAGCCTTCCCTCTAAAAATAATTTGACCTCATACTCATCAGCACTAACATCAGACCAGCTAAATATGGCAACATCAGAATTTAAACGTTCATTTTGAGTATGGCTGAGCAATACAGCATTATTTAATGTCTTATGACTCGTTAAATTATAGTTTTGATAATTCCAACCTGCACCATGCCGAGTGAACAACCTAAAATTTAATGCCGCTCCATTGATAGGCAAGTTACCTAAGGTGATAGATGTTGTTTGATTACTATAAGTCTGAGCATGAATAAGATTGCTCATGCTGTAAAACTCAACTCGGTATTCATCTGCGTTCACATCGAGCCAACTAAATGTTGCTGTACTGGAACTTAAAACTGCTCCATTGGTGTGGCTGGAAAGATCGGCATTCGGCAATAAGTTTTGGCCTATAATAGAGTAATCTTTTCTGGCCCAGCCTTGGCCATGACGTGTAAATAATACTAAGGATATTTCCGCACCATTAACCGGCAAATTATCTAAGGTTACAGATGTAGTTGCACCAGAATAATATTCATCATGAATTGTTCCATATGTATCTTCACCGAAATAATATTCATCATGAACCGATCCAGATCTATCACCGGTAAACAATAGCAGTCTATATTCATCAGCACTGACATCTGACCAGCTAAACGTCGCTGAATCTGATGATAATACATCTCCAGACGCATAATTTAATAATTCTGCATTTAATAAAGTGGACTGGCTTCTTAACTGAAAGCCTTGATAAAACCATCTTTCTCCACGTTTAGTTCCTATCGCTATCTCTAATTCAGCTCCATTTACGGGTAAATTGTTGACTGTTACCGATGTAATTTCGCTATTAAAATAGTGCTCATGGAGCTCTATGTCTTCACTATTCATGTGAAAACCATATTCATCTGCCTGTACATCGGTCCAACTGAATGTAACCGTATCAGAATCAAGTACATCGCCAGAGGTATGGCTAGCTAATTGCGCTACTAAAAAAATAATTCTTTCTGCAAGCAAAACACCGTCACTGTTTATACTACCTTCAATTTCTAATTTTTGACGCGAAGTAAGTGATCTATTTTCATCGAGTTGAGTAGCGGTGCCTCCGACATAAATAGTAACTTCATCGGTACTGATAAGAGTGCCATTTATCTCAAAATCTTCTATGGACCTAAATACGGTAATAAACCCTTCTAACTCTACGCGTACATCAAGTTCAGCTAATTCTGTTGGCAAAGACCTTATACTTGTCGCCACAAATTGATCTTGAGTATTAATATTTGAACCTAATATTTCTACAGTCCGACCATTTTCTAATTCGTCTAAACTATTGATATTGCTATAATCAAAAACCAAACCATTAATATCGAAAATTCTCCCGTCTATGTTTAAATTAGCGATTCGCCCATTCACTTCATAAAATGGATTACCTTCTTCGCCGGGGACTTGACTACCAGATAACACTACATGCTCAACATAAGAGGCTAGCAAGTCACCATTTGCAAGAACAAAACCTATAACTCTTAGATGATCATATACTTCGATATCCGAAAATTCTGATAATCCATCGCCTCTATACAACGTATCATCTGTAATACGAATAGTTTGACCCAAGACTTCGAGTGTTTTTTCGCTTGCATTCATCAAGCTTACTGGGCCGAATATATTCGTGTCTCTGCTAATTGTATTCGCTGTGCCTGTTTGTCTATCCTCATCTAGCGTACCATTCACAATAACGATTTGGCCTAACTGTAATTGATCAACGCTGCCCGTTTCATTATCAATCGTAACTTCTGCTTCGTTAGCATCATATTCAACGCCGTTTACAGTAATGCTATCTTGACTAGTTATTGTTCCTATTGACACTACTTGCCTTTCAATCGTGGGAGGCCTGCCAGTACCGTCTTGTCCACTCCCGCCCCCACCGCATGCTAGTAATATAATGGGAATAACAATTAAAATTAAATTTTTTATTAGTCGCTTCACGGCAATCCTTTAATTATCTTTTACGTTTTATGGATAAATTTTTTTAATATGTTGCTAGACTCTTCCTTGAGATCTAAGCAACTCCCTATAACCTTTAGATACAATTATTTCCTTATTACCTATTCTTATGTTTCCATTTAACCCTCAATGCAATTTATTTCCCTATAACCTCGCCTAACAATCCATATAACCCTTTTTAACTTACATAATATCCTTATCACTATCGTGAAAATATCAAACAAGCTTGAGTTGTAAACAGCTCCCTATAACCTTTATGTACAATTATTTCCTTATTACCTATTCTTATGTTTCCATTTAAACCTTAATGTAATTTATTTCCCTATAACCTTGTCTAATAATCCATATAACCCTTTAAACTTACATAATATCCTTATCACTATCGTGAAAATATCGAACAAGCTTGAGTTCTAAACAGCTCCCTATAACCTTGCCTAACAATCCATATAACCCTTTAAACTTACATAATATCCTTATCACATTGTGCAAATATCACACGAAAACTACCCGTGCCTCTACACTCTTTTTTCTATTGTTTGGTTTTCGCCTTCAATGGAATAAACGCCCAAACCCAAGCGAATAGATTCTCCAGCCGATGAATCATTTTTATCCAATGCATTCTCTTCTAGCCATTCACTCATCTCATCCAAGACTCTCATACCCAAGCTATCCGCCAATCTATAAAACTCTTTTACTTTTGATTTTTTAATCGATGTGCTTGTTGCTCTCATATCCAATTGAGCAGGCTGGTTTAGGTCTTCTCTGTAAAGGTTGTGGAATATGGTATTAACATGATCAACCAACATACTGCTACCGTGCGCAATAGCCTCCGGATCAACCATTTCTGGGGAACGGCTCGCATTAGAATGATAATTAGGAATGAAATCTTTTTTAAGCACTTTTAATGCACCGCCATCGGTTTCTTCGACCGCTTTTGACCGCTTAAATTCTCGAAGCACGGTAATCGGCGCTAGACTTCCGCCACCATATTCTTGCACAAGGCGGGAAAAGCTAAGGCCCTCTCCATCAAATAGTAATTCAGTAGGCAGACCATTTTGATCGGTATACGATTCCAAGGTAAACCAATTAGTCAAAATTGTAGCCATTTTGTCAGGTCGTTTATCCATCGCATCTAGCTGAGACTCGCCCATCACCCTTATCCGCTTTATTTCCTTTCTATCCAAGCCCGTCATCAATGAAACCCTTGATATATTCGTTTCTCTTCCTTTAATACCGTATTCCTTTGTCGCTATGTCCACATAAAGTGACTTAGAAATATTAGAAAATTCTGTAAAATTCAAGCCGTTACGTATGGCTAGACGAATAATTGCCCCTAGCAGTTGCCTAAAAGCGCTTTTTATTATTGACCTTGAATTATTCACATTTGAGAAAATAACACCATATATGGATTATTGCAACTAATCTTTAATGTTTAGTACGATTTTCATAGACTCCTTAAGTGTCGTCATCTTTCCCTCTTTAACTCTAATCTGTGTTTTATTAGTCCTATGGAATATTTCATAGCCAAGAGTCACTACTGCTAGCTGCAGCCAAGCCTCGTGTATTATCTTGTGCCAAAGGGATGAAAGATGATGATTTTAAGAAGCTGATTATTTCTACGGTTAATTTTCTCAACCAAGCTGTATCGACATACGAGAATAAAGGTATGAGGTAATGGGGTGTCAGGGACAATCGAAGTAGCGGGTGGCATTTTGAAATCTTAATGCAATAGCCCTTGCTGATGATGTTGCCATGGGTCATGACGCATACTCTAGAGCTAGCCTTCACACGACATTATTGACGAAGTTTTATTCTTGGCTTATTACCCATGTCCATATAGGCAACACAAAGCAGTTGATTTTTGGCTCATATAGAGCTGAGGAAAGTGGCTTTAGAGTTGAGGCGATAATTTATCCCCGAGCTATCCTAACGCTGAATTTATTTGTTAAAAAAATAAATAACGTAAAAACTTGAAAAGAAAACGGGTTGATGAATAATATAAATTAATAAGCCATGCTTTCCTAGCCACGCTATAGAACTGGTTACGTTGTTTTTAGGAATATCCATTAATCTTATATTCTTATACTTTTTATTAGTCGATTTAATAATGATTTTAGGTAATAGAGTACCGCCAAACCCAACTCCCAAAAACATGACCCCTATCCAGGGAAATAAAGGGACGTAATCTTCGGTATCATTGGGCAACCATTCTGAAAAATAATTGAATGGCCAATCACTCGGTAGTAGACCAAACCAATACGATACTATAATACTTAAACCAAAAATTAGGGTGAACAGTGGAATACGAATAAGCAAGACACCTATTAAAGATGCCAAAACTATAAAGTGCAATATACCAAAATAAATCCAAGCTTTTGGAAACATAAATAACGACATTATAGTAATTGCAACAGCTGCAAGAAGTAATTGCGTCAAGCGTTGAATAAAATTAATACGCCGAAAATGGGGGGTATGAGCAAGCGTTAAGCTAACACCCACCGTAAAAACAAATAAACTTATAATAAAATAACGGAATGGCCACCAATTGGAACCATTAGGAATATCCCAATCAACGTAGCCAAAATAACGAAGGTCGTAACAAAAGTGAAAAATAGCCATCAGAATGATGGCTAAGCCTCGTAGAGCATCTACCCAGAGTAATCGCTGAGACAAAATTGTTCCTCTTTCTATATTGACCTTGAACAATGCCTTCTATTGCATTTTTCAAGGTCGCAATAAAAACACTTAACGTAAACGCGTGGCTGAACTCGTATTTTTATTGCTCGCATTGACCTATCGGTCAATGGCAAGCCACTATTTGGTTTGCATCTTGGCCATAAAAATTCTTATTTAGGGGCTATTCATAAATAAACGACTGAGCGATTTTTAGACTCTACTTTTCAGTGAAATGCAGCTTATAATGTAAGAAAGTTTGTTTTTGTATTCGCTTCAGCATAACATAAGCCCTTAAATTCATCATTTTAAGACCTTTTATGATATCAGCTTC
>JBLHWO010000222.1:0-6214 GCA_047629215.1 Cellvibrionaceae bacterium
TCATTTGTGTTCTTTAAACGGTTATGACGCTGAGTATGCACCCCGTTAATATGCCGCATTGTGCGGCCAAAATTCGCGTTGAGAGTCTCGATGAGTAGGTGATGATAGTCATCGCCATGAAATATAGCCTCGCGCTCGCGCCCACGATTCCTTATATGAGAACAGGCAGTCTCGCTATTCTATTTCGATCGGTCTCGGCATATACCACCCTACTATCCGAGGGTCGTAGGCAAGGAGCGCGAGCAGGAGCTTCACACACCTATACTCGCGCAGCTTTTACGCACCAACTGCAGCCTTTAGGTTAAACAATCGATGAGAGTAAGTTATTAAATTGAGGGAGTGTGTCTAGTTTCTTTATATCAGCCGGATGATCAATATCATCCAACTCCGGCAAAAGAAAATAAGACAAGCTAAGCTGATTAATACGCTGCAATGTTTCGGATAGGACACTTTCAGTTCCCCACTGAATACTTTCAAATACTTCTTTATGGAGTATTTGAAACCCTATTAAAACATACCCCCCATCGGAAGCAGGCCCAATTACTATATCGTACTGACTTAATTTATCACATGCCTGAGATAAATAATCTTTATCAATAAACGGGCAATCTGTTCCAACAATTAGCAAGCCTTCCTTTTCATTAAGTATATCCGATGCAGCATTCTGCATACGCTCACCCAAACCAAATCCTTGCTGAAAAAGTACAGGAAGAGATTGCCATTGAGGCAAGGCATTAGAAAAGTCAGTTAGTTCTCCAGCCAAGAAAAGTTGCAGAGGACAAACTTTAGCCCTATTCCACGCACTTAATACATAATCAACTAACTGCATGTGCAACGTTAAGGAGAACTCCATTGATAATTGCGGTTGCATTCGGGTTTTAGCTTTACCTAAGCAAGGCGCTTTGGTAAATACAACTAACTGGTAGTGAGGGAATATAAACATGAATTGAATGACTCAATAAAGCGTTACGATAGCATTTTTAAATAGCACTATTTAGCGGTAATGCTTAATTAGTGTGGTGGGAGGGACACCAATAAAATATAAAAAACGTAAACGCCACATAAGTAAAATGGTTGCATAAATACCTTTTGCTTCCCAACGACGACTAGAAGTGATTACCGGTTCTAGTAAAATAATCGGACTAGACTGTTTTTTAAGTCGCTTACTAATATCAACGTCTTCCATTAAAGGGATATCAGCATAGCCTGCATTATCCCAAAATAACTTTCGGCCTATAAACAAACTTTGATCACCCGTCGCAATAGAACTTAATCGGGAACGCCAATTAATCATTTTCTCTATCAACCTTAGTATAGTAGGCTTACCGCTTAACTTAAGCGGAAAAAACCCCCACTGATTTTCGGTAAGTGACGTTAAGGACCGTTCTGTACTTTGAGGCAACTGAGTGTCGCTATGCAAAAATAACAATATGCGGCCTTTCGCAATAGCGGCACCGGCATTCATTTGCGCGGCCCGGCCTTTTACTTTTGATTGAATCACTAAGTTTGTAAGGTTTGCAGCTAGCTCCATTGTGCCATCTGTACTACCTCCGTCGACAACAATGATTTCACAGCTCGGTTCAAACGACACTTGCAATGAGTGTAATTGGCTTTCTATAACACTCGCTTCATTAAAAACAGGGATAATAATACTAATTTGCGTCATATTTTTTAAAGGTTCGCTACAATTTTATCATTAAAAAATCTATGCTAAAGCTCCAGCACAACTGCTGCCCTGACCAGCCGTGCAACCGTAACAGTGTTCACCAATAACAATAGCGGAGCCTTCCAAGTGTGTGTCTAGTAACTCGCTAATATTCCAACGTTTTTTATCACTGGCGATATGTTTACTTTGATATTCAAGTGGTAAAGCTAGCATTTGGTTAAAATCACAATCGTAAACGTAACCTTGCCAGTCAATACTCAATAACGTTTTACACATAACATTGTCGAGATTGGTTTGAGAGAAATTGTTCTTTAATAACTGCATATAATTATCATATAAACCTTTAGCCAACAGCATCCCACCAAAGCGACTAATCGGCATATTAGTAATGGTGAGTAAACTATGAAACTCGATATTATGTTCTGACTTTAAATTATACTTGTAGTCTTGTTCCAGCTGCTTCTGATCGGGAGGTAAAAAAGCTCCGTTTGGGTTATACACTAAATTTAATTCAAGCTCAGGCTTAACACCGTAGCCCAAATCATTTAATCGTTGTAGGGCTATAATCGATTCTTGAAAAACCCCCTTACCCCGCTGCTCATTGACATTTTGCTCTGCATAACAAGGAAGTGAAGCTGTAATCACAACTTTATGCTTAGCTAAAAATTCCGCTAAGTCTGTGTAACCCTTTTCTAATAATATCGTTAAATTACAGCGGTCAATTACAGATACGCCTCGCTCAGTCGCCTGCTCAACCAAATAACGGAAGTGCGGATTCATTTCTGGAGCCCCTCCCGTCAAATCCAAAGACAGAATATTATTAGCATCAATATAAGCCAGAACATCATCTATCGTTTGTTTACTCATTAACTCTGTACGCTTAGGGCCCGCATTAACATGGCAGTGTGTACAACTCAGATTACATAAATAACCTAGGTTAAGCTGTAAGGTTTGAGTTGAGCGGCGAGAAATAGCCGGGAAGTCGGTATTCAGCAATAAAGGCTTCGTGTCTAACATAAAATCTCCAATAATTCCTGATATGACAAAAACTTGCACAAGAAGTTTAACATCTTTGCTAGAATACTCACATTAAGTCAAATAGTGGCTATTAATACCCATTCCGCCCGTAGCTCAGCTGGATAGAGCGGCCCCCTCCTAAGGGGCAGGCCAGAGGTTCGAATCCTCTCGGGCGGACCATTTATATAATGCCCATGGGGTTTTTATGGGCATTATATAAATGGCTCGATCGAGGGATTTGATTTGAACCTCCAAGGTTCGACAAATCGTCGGGAACGATTTGATCCGCGATAGCGCACAACGGGTGGTGCACAAGGGCGTGCGCCAGATAATCCTCTCGAGCGGACCAATTTTTGAAACTTACGCCTTTGCTTTACAAGCTCTATCACCCCCAAAAATATACGCTAAGCCATTGATTTAAAAGGTATTAAATCGAAACTCCAGTAAGATGACACTCCATACTGTTTCTTTATCAAGCAATTTTTAAGCATTAATTAGGGCGGCGCTTAATAAGTTCATCATTGTTATTGGTATCACTATGAAGACACCAATAGCACTATATTTTTAACTAGCACCTTCTACGGAATAACTGACCTCTAAACTAAAGCATGGCTATTTTTTCTCTATTGAATAAATATAAATTATATGGGCTTTACTCTGCAATAAATCTTAACTTACAACCATGAAGAACAAGGGCTTAATTAACTTCTCAACAACATTGAACAAGCCTATTGTTCCAGATAAAAAATGGCGAATTAATGAGCCTTATCAATAGAAAAACCCAGCAATTTCATCATTTTGATTAAGCATAACTAAAGTATTTATTAGCACATCGTTAAATGTGTTCAATAGATACTATTATTGTATGGTGATGAAGGAATGAAATAACGAAAATACTCACTCATTAATACGATGCCGAGGCTAGGTGTAAAATTCACCGATACTTAACATTCACCGATAAAACGGCTTTTATTTTATCCGCGCTAACTTTTTCAGCTTTCATTAATAATCACTTGATTACTATGTACCTACATTCTCTGTACATGTGATTATTTATGCTTAAGTCAGCGCTATTCCTCACCTTTTTTATTTCAAGCCTATTGTTAGTAGGCTGTGGAGGTGGCAGTATTGAAGTGTCTGCTGGTTATTATGTCGATGTAAACGATCCTGAATTACGTCAAGTTGATATCATTGATACTTATGGTACCAACTCGGAATTTGAGGGAGTGTCTGACCTTGCGATATCCCCCTATCTTAATAACGGTGAGTTTGAGGTCTTCTGGAACATTCTTTCTTACGATGACTATTATGTTGATGTGAGAATAAATACCGTACCCACTCTTGCGGGCAGCCAGTTAATTTTTTCAGATTACTGTGATTCGAATTATTCTTGTTATGATCATCAGTATCTTTACTGCCAATATCAAAGCGATTTTGATGTGCTCTGTGAAAATTATTTAGGTGATGTTAAAGTCGAAAATATCACTGGGATGATAAATACAATTCCCCAAGAATTATTTTTAATTGTAGATACCTGCAATGGTTATGGTGAAAATTGTACTTACCAAACCATTCCTGTTTTATTTGAATAAAACAGGAATGCTCAGCTAGCAATTTACTGGCGAGCACGTATCCTTTGAGAAAGATTAAAAGGACTCTACTGATCTTATTCCTCTTCTACTGTATATAACCTCGTCATAAAATAATCAGGTATTACTTATATCCTCATCTAATAAACACACACGCCTGAGAATAATTCACTCACAATGCAAAAACTACTATGATTCTCTTACGCCATGGAAGTTTTTGATCATACTAACTGATCTCGGGTATGACGCATAAAGGGGTCAAAAGCCCTTTTCAAGCAATGATCGCGTGAATAAAAATTGCACTATTTGAAGTTTTTTGACCGCTATATTTACCTATCCCCACTGTGTATTTAGTAAAAAAATTTTGATGTTATCGCCTTATAATTTTTTGCTCCACTGAATGACGATAAGAGGTGTGACCTTAACTAAGATACCTGTGAAAAAGCTATCGAATGAGCATTATCGGCTGTAACATTGGGGTTAGCACAGGCCTCTTTTGTCAACCACTCCTGAGACAGTTCAATCATTTTGCTCATCTTGTGATTTTTGCCGATTTCAACCATCTCAGGACCATTAAAATCTGTTGGGTATTGAATTAAGAAATCACCTTCAAGCCTTTTCAATTCAACCCTATCTCAACTTATCTGCGGCATAAGTAGATTCCTGTAAAAATAGTAGTGGGAGCTGAAGAAATCTATTACTTGATGGATGGAGTATTAATAGATGCCTTTACCTGAAAGCATACGCCAAGGGCACCTGGAAACCATCTTCCGTGAAAAGGTCAATAATAATACAAGTAGTCGTTAATAGATGAACGAAAGCGTATTGTCGCCAAATAGACATAACGACATATTTTATGGTGAGTAGTTTTATCTAGGCTGCTAAGCTAGGCCAGCCCCTCAACACAACTAAAAAAGACCAAGCAAAATACTATGAAAAACGATTCATCTTCTGTGCAAAACCACCAGACTGCACCTGCCAACGCTGGCCTTGCCATGCTGACAGGCTTATGGCCATTTTTACAACCCTATCGCTGGGTTTTATTTTTAGCCATATTGTCATTATTGCTCACTGCTGGCCTTAATTTATCCTTGGGTCAAGGCGTACGATTAATTGTTGATGTGGGATTTGTCGGGGGCTCTTTAAGTAAGCTCAATACTATTTTGTGGTCATTTTTAAGCGTGGTGATATTACTATCGCTGGGGACCTTCGCTCGTTTTTATTTAGTGACTTGGCTCGGAGAGCGAGTGACAGCAGATATTCGTAAAGCCGTGTTTAACCACTTAATCACCTTAGAACCTAACTATTTTGAAACAAACCGTTCGGGCGAACTAATGAGCCGTCTGACCACGGACACTTCCGTGCTTCAGTCAATAATAGGTTCGAGTATAAGCTTTGCTCTGCGCTCATTGCTTTTGGTTGTGGGTGGTTTGTTTATGCTACTGATCACCAATGCCAAATTGACCTTGGTTGTCTTTGGTGCATTACCCATTATCATTCTACCGGTCTTATTTTTCGGTAAGCGTGTGCGAGCACTCTCCCGGGCTAGTCAAGACAGCGTAGCCGACGTGGGGACTTATGCTGGCGAAATACTGCAACAAATCAAAACCGTGCAAAGCTATACGCGTGAAGAAAATGAACGTAATGCCTTTGCTAAAGAAGTAGAAAATGCTTTTTTCGTTGCCAAACAACGAATTATGAACCGCGGTTTGTTAACAGCCTTAGTCATTTTGTTTGCCTTTTCTGCCATTGGGGTGATGGTCTATGTTGGCGCAAAAGATGTTTTACTCGGTGATATGAGCGGTGGCCAATTAGCGGCATTTATTTTTTATGCGGTGATAGTTGCCGGTGGCATTGCAGCGGTATCGGAGGTACTGGGGGAGTTGCAACGAGCCGCAGGCGCAACCGAACGTTTGCTAGAATTATTATCGGTTGAAACCTT
>JBLHWO010000223.1:0-6193 GCA_047629215.1 Cellvibrionaceae bacterium
TCGCCCTCTTTAGGAGGGCGAATTTTTCCGGCAACCGTATCGCCCGTACGTAAGTTAAAACGGCGTATCTGGCTTGGTGATACATATATATCGTCTGGGCCGGCTAAGTATGAGGCGCCTGCCGACCTCAAAAAACCAAAACCATCTTGCAAAATCTCTAGAACACCATCTCCGTAAATATCTTCACCACTCTTGGCATGGCGTTTAAGGATATTGAAAATAACATCCTGTTTACGGGAGCGGGCCATGTTATCGAGGCCAACTTCGTTGGCAATTTTAATGAGCTCTTCAATTGGTTTTGTTTTTAATTCGGTTAGGTTCATAGGTATATGCAATGGTTAGTAATACGGGAAGATGTGAGGTCTGTAGAATTAATGGTTGATAAAGTGTCTATATTTAAAGCTGTTTTTAAATAGGTAAATATAAATACCCCTATTACATTCAAAGAGAAGCTCCAAAGGAGAAGGGGGTAAAAAAGTGGAGTATGGGTAATTGCTGGGGCCGACCTTGAATGCTTTATTTATTTATGTGCATTCTGTGATTCGTGTTTTCTAATTTACTATTACTTTTGTACTATCTATATGGTCCTACCGCTATTCACGTCACAGCCTAATACTAGCCCACTATTTAATTCGAATATCAACTAGTATAGCGAATATTTTTATTAGCACAAGCGTTGCGCTAATAAAAATATATACACTTACTTTTAATTAATTGCGATGACAAAAAAGTCGCCTTGAACCCTTATAAGTTATCTTTAATGAATTTTTCTAAATCTGGCTTAGAGAGTGCTCCAACTGTTTGTGCTTCCATATTCCCATTCTTGAAGACCATTAAGGTCGGAATGCCTCGAATACCGAATTTAGCGGGCGTTTCTTTGTTGGCATCGACGTCCATTTTGCAAATTTTTAGCCTACCTTCATAGTCCCCAGACAATTGATCCAATACTGGGGCAATCATTTTACAAGGTCCACACCAGGCTGCCCAAAAATCGACCAATACCGGGCCCTCTGCATTAATTACATCGTCGTCAAAGCTGGTATCTGTCACGTGCGTGATTGCATCACTCATAAAAACCCCTTGGGTCATAAAACATTAAGGCGTAACATCATAAGGATAGTTGAGGCGATAGACAAGTCAATAAATACGATTAATATGCCAAATTCGATAACAACTGCATTTGTACTGCTGTAATGTCGCTGCCTTTATTGCGAATATAGTTGCCGTCCGCCTGCAATGACCAACTTTGCCAATCATCTGCTAAGTATAAATTGAGCTCGTCTAGCACCCTCTCCTGTAATTTATCATTTTCAATTGGAAAGCCCGTTTCTACTCTCCGGTTAAGATTTCGCTCCATTAAGTCGGCACTGGCGCAATATAGCGAGGGGCTTGCATGCTTAAAATAGTAAACACGAGAATGCTCCAAAAAACGCCCCACAATAGACCGCACTTGAATATTTTCGGATATCTCGGGAATACCCGGCCTTAAACTGCACATACCCCTGACAATCAAGTCGATTTTGACGCCAGCTTGCGACGCTCTATATAAGGCCTGAATAATAGAAGGATCCGTAATGCCGTTGGCTTTCATAATAATGTGGCCTTGCTCTTTTTCTTTGGTCTCACTATTGATTAGTTCAATTAATTTTTGCTTTAGGTTAAACGGCGCATTTAAGACCTTTTCCATTTCTTCCGTTTGGCCCATGCCGGTTAATTGCCTGAAAACGCGGTGGACATCTTCAGCCATTACCGGGTCGGATGAGAGCAATGAGTAATCAGTATAGACTCGCGCTGTTCCCGAATGGTAATTACCCGAGCCCAAATGAAAATACCGAACCAATTTTTTACCCTCCCTGCGAACAATTAGTAACATCTTGGCGTGGGTTTTATACCCCACCACACCGTATGCAACCAAGGCGCCAGCCTCTTGTAGGCGGCCTGCGAGCTCTAAATTATCTTCCTCATCAAAGCGGGCACGTAACTCGATAACCGCTGTGATCTCTTTGCCGTTGCGGGCTGCCTCAATTAATGCAATAACAACTGGAGAATGACTACCGGTTCGATAAAGCGTTTGCTTAATAGCCACTACATTGGGATCTTTGGCTGCCTGATGAATTAATTCAACAACCGGTGCAAACGACTCAAAGGGGTGGTAAAGTAAATAATCTTTATTGGATATACTATCGAAAATATTATCTTTTTTCGATAAACCTTTAGGTATGCTCGGCGTCAACCGAGGATAAGTAAGATCTGGGCGATCAACCGCAGCCATGATATCCATCATTCTATTGAGGTTAACCGGGCCACTCACTTGATATAGGTCGCCTTCGGTTAATCCCGCCTCGCTGAGCAAAAAGTTGATGAGCGGTCGAGGACAATTATCAGCCACTTCCAATCGCACCGCCTGGCCGAAACGCCGTGAATGAAGCTCACCTCTTAAGGCGCGAGCCAAATCCTCCACTCCCTCGTCGAGATCAAAGTCGGCATTGCGGGTAATTCGGAATTGATAGCAGCCCTTTACCTTCATTCCCGGAAATAGACGGTGAGCATGGGCATGAATCATTGAAGACAGAAAAATCAAGTGATCGCCACCGTCACTCAGCTCTTCGGGCAGCAAGACTAAGCGAGGCAAGGTCCGTGGTGCAGGGATTAAGGCCAAACCTGTCTCGCGCCCAAAGGCATCTTTACCTTCAAGGGAAACAATAAAATTCAGACTCTTATTGACTAAACGAGGAAATGGGTGCGCGGGATCTAAACCGATTGGGCTAATAACTGGCAATACTTCTCTTTTAACAAATTTCTTAACCCAAGACTCCTGTTCAGAGCTCCATTCATCTCGAGCCAAAAAGCAGATATTTTCGACTTCTAGTGCTGGCAACAAAATATCGTTAAATATTTCATATTGCTGGATAATAGTGTCGTGGCAAATCTGGCTTATTTGAGACAACACTTCACTGGCATGAAGACCATCAATAGCAATAGTCTCTCTTTGCATTAGCAGGTCTTTTTTAAGATTTGCGACCCGTATTTCAAAAAACTCATCTAGATTAGAACTGAATATAAGCAGGAAGCGAAGTCGCTCAAGAAGGGGATGGTCCTCATCGAGGGCTTGTGACAACACTCTTTTGTTGAACGCAAGATGGCTCAGCTCTCTATTGATATAAAGCTCTGGGCTACTTAAATCGATGGGTGGGGCTTCGTTCTGTAAATCACCTTTTGACTCTAGTGAAGTCTCTCTACCATCTGCCATTTTTTACCTTATGATACCTTTGCACCAAAGCCATTTTACGCTCATGCGGCGTTTACCCCTCAAGAGGGCACCGAGGAAAAACAAAACGTACTCAATCGGTCATTTACCTCGGTGCCGCTTGACAGTATAAGGTGTGAACTTCCTCTTTCCGTGCGTTTTTGCCTTGCCTTGCCTTGCCTGAAAGCAAAATCATCTTCCATGCAAAGGTCTCCTTTTGTTTGAGTCTATGTCATGATTGAAGATACTTATAGAACAATAGTCTAAGTATATGACACTGTTGTTGCGCGATGCTGCGAAACCTTTTGTATCAAAACGAGTCACATAGGCGTACTAATTAGATATTGTAGACCTAATTAATTTAAGTTCAAACTGTTTAAGCGAGTAAACTCTTTAGATGGAACAAACGGAAAGCTGTAATGAATAAAACAAAAATTAGTATTTTACTGTTAGTGATAGCGCTGGTAGGCGCTTTTTTTTGGCTAGATGGGCAGCAGTATATCTCTGTTGATCGTTTTCAGGGCTGGGTTGAAAACAACATCGTCGGGGCCGCTCTGGCTTACTTCGCTCTTTATGTTTTAGTGGCCGCGTTGTCACTTCCCGGTGCAGCTGCCATTACCTTATTAGGCGGCGCTGTTTTTGGCTTGTGGACCGGGGTATTGTTAGTTTCGTTTGCTAGCAGTATTGGCGCTACTGCTGCCCTCTTGTTATCGCGTACACTTTTTACCGATACCGTTCACAAAAAACTGGGTAACCACCTTGCTAAGATTAATGAGGGCATTAAACGGGAAGGTGCGTTTTATTTATTTTCATTACGGTTGATTCCTGCCATTCCCTTTTTTGTGATTAATCTTGTCTTTGGTTTAACTAAAATGAAAACGTGGACCTTCTACTGGGTGAGTCAAATCGGTATGCTCGCGGGCACGTTTATCTTTGTCAATGCTGGAGCACAATTAGGCGCTGCTGAAGAGCTCAGCGTTTCGGGCGTATTAACATTACCGATTATTGGTTCGTTTGTTTTATTAGCATTATTTCCGTTTATTGTAAGAGTGGCTGTAGATTGGTTTAAACGCAAAAAAGTCTATAGCAACTATAAAAAACCTAACAATTTCGATGCCAATTTAGTTGTTATTGGTGCCGGTAGCGGTGGCTTAGTCAGCGCTTATATTGCTGCTGCAGTAAAAGCAAAGGTCATTTTAATTGAAAAACATAAAATGGGTGGCGATTGCTTAAATACAGGTTGTGTCCCTAGTAAAGCACTAATTCGCGCAGCAAAAACTCAGCACGCTATTCAAAAGGCAGATCAGCTAGGAATAGAAAATGCCAGTGGCACGGTCAATTTTTCTAAAGTAATGCAGCGTATACATAAGGTGATCGACACGATTGAACCTCACGATTCTGTAGAACGCTATACTAAGCTGGGCGTAAAGTGTATTCAAGGTGAAGCAAAAATTATATCTCCATTCGAGGTTCAAGTCGGTAACAGAACTATAACCACTAAAAGCATTATTATTGCCAGCGGTGCTAGACCCTTTGTACCGGTGATTGATGGCTTAAAAGATATCGATTATCTCGTCTCTGACAATTTATGGGATTTACAAGAACAACCAAAAAAATTATTAGTCATGGGTGGCGGCCCTATTGGCTGTGAGCTTGCCCAATCATTTCAACGCTTAGGCACACAAGTTACTCTCGTAGATATGGCTGATCGCTTAATGCCTCGAGAAGATGAAGATGTGTCTGCCTACATGCTAGATAGGTTTAAAAGTGAGGGCGTTGAGGTATTACTTAATCAACAAATTGTAGGTTTTAACAAAACCGATGCCAGCGGCATTGCTAAGCTTAAAAGTAATGACGGCGAAACTGAAGTTGAATTTGATAAAGTCATGGTTGCTGTTGGTCGTAAAGCCAATACTGACAATCTTGGCTTACAAGAATTAGGTATTGAATTAGCCAAATCGGGCACTATTATTGTCGATGATTTTCTAAGAACGAAATACCCGAATATTTATGCCTGCGGCGATGTAGCTGGGCCTTATCAGTTTACCCATACAGCGGCTCACCAAGCATGGTATGCCAGCGTTAACGCCTTGTTCGGAAAATTTAAACAATTTAGAGTCGACTACAAGGTCATCCCCTGGGCAACCTTTACCGACCCAGAAGTCGCACGTGTCGGTTTAAGTGAAAGCGAAGCAAAAGAGAAAAATACTGAATATGATTTAACTAAATACAGCATAGACGACCTCGACCGCGCTATTGCCGACAACACGGCAACAGGCTTTGTTAAAGTATTAACCGCTAAAGGGAGTGATCGTATCTTAGGCTGTACTATTGTTGGTAGCCACGGTGGTGAATTAATTACTGAATTTGTTTCTGCGATGAAGCATAATATCGGCCTTAATAAAATCCTCGGCACCATTCATATCTACCCAACAATGAGTGAGGCCAATAAATTTGTTGCCGGCGAATGGAAACGTGCCAATGTTTCTGAGAATACCTTGGCTTGGCTGGGCAAGTTTCATAGCTGGACGAGAGGATAGCAGTTCATTTTAATCAAATAAAAAAATGATTCCTTTTAACTATGAGAATTTAGGGTTCTGTCGCAAATAGAGGGCTATGATAAACTGCTGGGTATTTGGGATAATCAAAATGGCAGCGATTTCCTTCAAGGGTCGGCACATTCAAAGCGATATAATACTCCAAAGTGTGCGTTGGTATTTGGCTTATTTGCTTAGCTATCGAAACATTAAGGAACTCATGGAAAAACGTGGATTATGCGTTGACCACAGCACCCTCAGTCGCTGGATGATCCATTATTAACCCAGATTAGCGCAGGCTTTTCGTTCGCGCATGGGTGAGGCCTATATTAAAGTTAAGGGTCAGTATCCGAATAATATGATTAAACAAGATTATCGACGCATAAAACGGTTAACGCGCCCGATGTTA
>JBLHWO010000224.1:0-5956 GCA_047629215.1 Cellvibrionaceae bacterium
CTTGGCCCATTTTGTAGCATAACACCCACTATTGTTACTTTATTATCACTATAGTTATTACCATTTCTTGTAATATCTAAATAAAATGTTACTATCGTTCGCTGAAATAATAAAAAGATCATGAGCAAAGGAATCCTAGTATGTTCGTATTAGGCGTTACGGGTGGCATTGGATCGGGCAAAACAGCTGCGACAGATCGCTTTGCATCTCACGGCATAAAAATAGTTGATGCCGATAGCATCGCACGCCAAGTGGTGGGGATCGGCTCACCTGCCTTAGAAAAAATTTCATCGCATTTTGGACGATCTATTTTACAGGCTGATGGTGCATTGGATAGGAAAGCGCTCCGAGAGATTATATTTAGCAATATCAAGGAAAAAGAATGGCTGGAAGGTTATCTTCACCCTATTATTAGAGAAAAAATGCTTGCAGTAGTGCAGTTATCTACATCGCCTTACACCATTTTATCTGCACCACTCCTACTCGAAAATAATTTAGAGTTCCTGACAACTAAGGTACTGGTAATTGATTGTTCTGAGGCTATTCAAATTGATCGAGCCTGCAGGCGCGACAATAGCTCTATAGCGTCAATACAAAAAATCATGCAGCAACAGCTTAGTCGCCGCGAACGCCTTGCCAGTGCTGACTCTGTTATCGTTAACGATGGAAGTATAGAAGATTTAAACAAGGCGGTGGATCAATATCACTTCCCTCTAGTAGAGGAGCTCTGCAATCAAGACGCTGTGACTGGATCTGAGGAAGGGTCTGAAAAAAGAAGAGCTATAAGAAGAACAATAGTATGACAAGCCCAAAAGAGCTCAGCTGCCCAGGCTGCAAGAAAACAATTTTTTGGTCTGAAGAATACCCTTACAGGCCTTTTTGTAGTCATCGGTGCCAGCTGATCGATTTAGGCGAGTGGGCAAGCGAAAGCTATCGAGTTCCGGCCAGTGATGACAATCAAAATAAAGAGGAATGGGAATAACAAGCTACAAATTAGATGTTCTTACCGCATGAGTTTCTTCTAATCTAAGAATGATTGCTTTATTCGCTTCGGGGAAGGCATACTGCTCGATATTGGCTAGCTCAATCCATTTTATTTGCTGGCCTTCAAGACCAATCGCAGTCCCATCGAATTGATTACACAACCAAATATCCAACAATACTGCTTTATCGCCATAGTCGTGATTTATTTCCATTAAGGGGTTTGCCATAGTAATCTCGATGGCAACTTCTTCCCTAAACTCTCGTTTTAAAGCGTCGAAAACATCTTCGCCCGCTTCGACTTTCCCCCCTGGAAACTCCCACAGACCACCTTGGTGAGTATTCATAGGGCGCTTTGCAATCAATATTTGCTTATCCTTATTGATAACAACACCAACGACAACATGAACGGTTTTTTTCATAATTTATATTGCCATCCTGAGCGAAGCCCAAAAATAAATGGGGCCAGAGCAAAACTTCTTACGCATCAACTTAAATTGTATCATCGCAAATAAATTTTTACTCTGACCCCTTTTATTCATTCAGGTACGGTATTCCGCATTAATTTTTACATACTCATGGGATAAATCGGTAGTCCAAATAGTTTCGCTTGCCCCCCCTCTTGCCAAACAAACACGAATGCATATCTCCGGCTGATTCATTACCTCTTGCCCATCTTCTTCGCTATAAGATTCTGCTCTTCCAGCATTTTCAACAATGAGCACTTGGTCTAAATACACTTTGATTTTTTCAACATCGAGGTTTTGTAAACCTGCATTGCCAATCGCAGCAACAATGCGCCCCCAGTTGGGATCCGAAGCAAAAAAAGCCGTTTTCACTAAAGGTGAGTGAGCAATCGCATAGGCGACATCTAAACACTCACTGCTATCGAGACCCTCTTCTACTTTAACAGTAACGAACTTCGTTGCGCCTTCACCATCGCGTACAATGGCCTGAGCAAGTGAGGCAAGCACTTCAATAACCGCCTTTTTGAGGATAGCGTAATGTTTAGACTCAGCATCATTAATAGCGATAGACGATGTACCTGTTGCCATTAAGATACAACTATCATTGGTGGAAGTGTCTCCATCAATCGTAATACGATTAAACGATAAGTCTGCGGCTTCTTTCAGAATTTGTTTTAGGATAAGTTCGTCAATATCAGCATTAGTGGCAATATAAGCCAACATAGTCGCCATGTCCGGTTTAATCATACCGGCACCTTTGGCGATACCATTGACGATCAGGATCTCTTTGCCTATTTTAACTGATACACTTGCACCTTTAGCATGTGTATCAGTCGTCATAATTCCTTTTGCAGCTAGCGGCCATGCATCCTCTGTAAGCCCCGAGACTAACGCTGGCAAAGCAGTTACTATTTTTTCTACCGCAAGAGGCTCACCAATAACACCGGTAGAAAACGGCAATACTTGACTGACATCTACATGAGTTTCTTCTGCAAGCGCAGAACAACTAACCAACGCTGACACCATACCTTGCTCACCGGTACACGCATTGGCATTGCCTGAATTAATTAATAGATAACGGGCATTTGAAGTTTGATTTAAATGCTCTTTACACAGTGTCACTGGGGCTGCACAAAATGCATTTTGCGTAAACACACCGGCTACTGTCGCTGTTTCTGGCAACTCAATTAAAATTAAATCTAAACCATTATTTTTTTTAATGCCCGCACTAACCGCATTTAATTTTACACCTTTAATAACAGGCATTATCGGGAAATGTAAACAACCTACTGGCATAGTTTTTTCTCTAAATTAATTTTATTCTTAAAAAAGCCTACAACCATCGTAGGGTGGTGATAGCCCAACCTACCTACAAACTTACCACGCTCTAGGGACTGGCTTCTTTTTCTTGTAGCGAGCAGCCTAGAACTCTACAGTTTTCCATGGCATTGCTTATATTTTTTGCCTGAACCACAGGGGCAAGGTTCATTGCGACCTACTTTACGCTCATCACGAATAAAGGGTTGCTCATTCGACAATTTTTCAGGCTCAGAAGTATCGCCCTGCAAAGCTGATGCCTTAGCATGCTCTAATTTCATCTCTCTTTCCTGCTGCAAGCGACGCTCTTCTTCCATGGCATCCATTTGCTCTTGGGATACAGGCTCAACTCTTGCCAAAACCTTGACAGTTTCTGTTTTAATAGTCTCTAACATTACCTGAAATAGTTCAAACGATTCACGCTTATATTCTTGCTTTGGATTTTTTTGTGCATAGGCGCGCAAGTTAATACCCTGCCGAAGATGATCCATATTCAGCAAGTGCTCTTTCCATTGCATATCCAAAATTTGCATCATGATTTGCTTTTCAATTTCGACTAACGAAGGATCTAGACGCTCACATTTTTCATCATAACGACTTTGTACTGCACCAATAATTTTTTTTCTCAGAGATTCTTCATGCAGGCCATTATCACTATCAAGCCATTCTTGAATGGGTAATACGACGTCATATTCATTTGCCAAATGCTGCTCCAAACCAGCGACATCCCACTGCTCTTCCATACTTTGCAAAGGAATGAAACCACGCACAGCATCGGTGACGACGTCGTGACGAATATTAGTGATTACTTCTCGAATAGAATCAGCTTCTAATAATTCATTTCGCTGATTATAAATAACTTGCCGTTGATCATTGGCGACATCGTCAAACTCTAGCAATTGCTTACGAATATCGAAATTACGCCCTTCTACTTTGCGCTGTGCCTTTTCAATGGCATTGCTTACCATTTTATGCTCTATGGCTTCACCTTTATCCATGCCTAAATTTTGCATGAACGCACGAATGCGATCCGACATAAAAATACGCATCAGGCTATCTTCCATTGATAGATAAAAACGCGACAAACCCGGGTCACCCTGTCGACCAGCACGACCACGAAGCTGATTATCAATACGCCGCGACTCATGTCGCTCTGTACCTAAAATATGTAACCCTCCAGCATCTAATACCATTTGATGCCGCTTTTGCCACTCGGCTTTTACTTTTTCTATTTCGGTTTCACTAGGGTTATTTAGCGAAGCGATTTCGGCGTCTAAATTACCACCCAATACAATATCAGTGCCGCGACCTGCCATGTTGGTAGCAATCGTTACCGCTTTAGGGCGCCCCGCCTGAGCAACAATTTCAGCTTCCTTTTCATGAAATTTAGCATTCAGGACTTTATGTTCAATACCCTTGTCATTTAATCTTTTAGATAGCGCTTCTGACGACTCTACTGAAGCAGTTCCTACTAAGATGGGCGCATTTTTTTCTTGATACTTTACAATATCGATTGCAATAGCATCGTATTTCTCTTCGATCGAAAGGTAGATAAGATCATTTAAATCTAATCGTGAAATTTCGACATTGGTTGGAATAACGACAACATCCAAATTATAAGTTTGTCTAAATTCAAATGCTTCTGTATCAGCAGTGCCCGTCATGCCCGATAGCTTTGGATAAAGTCTAAAGTAGTTTTGAAAGGTTGTAGAGGCTAGAGTTTGCGATTCATTTTGAATAGAGACATTTTCTTTTGCTTCTATCGCCTGATGCAAGCCTTCTGACATCCTTCGGCCCGGAAGAGTACGTCCGGTATGCTCATCAATCAATAAAATTTCTTCATCTTGAACAATGTATTGATTATCTCGCTGAAATAAGGTGTGTGCTTTTAATGCAGCGTGGACATGATGTACTAGACTCAAATTAGTTGACGCATAAAGACTATCATCAGCCTTCAACAACCCTATCTTTATGAGTAATTCTTCTATCTTTTGGTGACCTTGCTCAGTCAGCTCTGCTTGGCGCTGTTTTTCATCCAGAGTGTAATCACCTTTTACGCCTTCAGGTGTTTGACTCTCATCTTTTTCATCCATTGTTTGGAGCGTTAATTGTGGAATTATTTTATTGATTTTCTTATATAGCTCAGCATTATTTTCCACTTGTCCAGAAATAATGAGCGGCGTACGTGCTTCATCAATTAGAATCGAATCAACCTCATCAATAATCGCAAAAGAGAGTGGACGCTGCACTCGCTGCTCTTTCGAAAAAGCCATATTGTCACGAAGATAATCAAACCCAAATTCGTTATTCGTGCCGTAAGTAATATCGGCAACATAAGCGTTTTGCTTATCGCCAAACTCCTGCATACTTTGGATCACGCCAACCTTCAGACCCAAAAATTCGTAGACAGATGCCATCCAATTTGCATCGCGACTCGCCAAGTAATCATTAACTGTAACTACGTGAACGCTACCGGCTAAAGCATTTAAGTACGCAGGCAAAGTTGCCATTAACGTTTTACCTTCACCGGTGCGCATTTCAGATATGCGCCCTTCGTGAAGTGTAATACCGCCGATCATTTGCACATCAAAGTGACGTAAACCTAGGGTGCGCTTTGACGCTTCTCTGACCACCGCAAAAGCTTCTGCCAACAAATCATCTAAGGTCTCACCATCGTTAAGCCGCTGCCGAAACTCAATCGTTTTTTCCTTTAAAGCAGTATCACCCAGTGCTGACACCTCTACCTCTAACTGGTTAATTTGCTTAACTAGCTTGCCCATGCGCTTTAGCTCACGGCCATTTTTGGAACCAAACATGCCTCTAAACGTTTTTCCTAACATAGAAAACCTAATTATTTTGTCTTTGTTTATTAGAGCAGGTGCCCTATGAAATAATTACTCGCAAATAACCGTGAAAGTAACAATGCGCGTAATAAGGTGTTTATACAAAATGCTCATCGGAGCAGATATTTCAAAGAACTCGAGCTTGAATGACGGCGTTTTAAAAAGGATGCAAGTAGACCGCAACAAAACAGAATACGCAAGCGCTTAGAAGGGACGAATGTATTGAATGGAATTATCGGTGGGTGCGATGAATGTAAGTAGCCGGGTCTACAGGCCGACCATACTTATAAACTTCAAAATGAACATGAGGACCAGTAGAGCGGCCACTGCTGCCCATTAACGCGATGA
>JBLHWO010000225.1:0-5936 GCA_047629215.1 Cellvibrionaceae bacterium
TTTTCTGATGAAATCGATGTATTAGAGCAGCAAGATATTTATTTAAGAACGGCATAGATTTTAAGGTATAGCTTTTAAGAGACGATTTTTAAGAGACTACTTTAAAAAAGTTTTAAAACTAATTTTTTAGTAAGATAAATAACGTAATGCGTTATTTTTTTGAGTAATAGCGTGACGGTTTTTCATGAGCGGTCGCGAACGATTATGAACCATTATAAACAGTCACGAAAATAACCCCCCCCAATAGGGATATTGCTAAAGAGGATAATGAGGTATGAGTAGTATAAAAGAAGCTCTATTTGAATTTACGGTACGGCGACCATTTTTAGTTATTTTAGCGCTTGTAGTTATCGTTATGGGAGTAGCTTATGGTGGCTCTAAGTTGACATTTAAGTCTGATTATCGTGTGTTTTTTGGGGAGGAAAATCCTCAGCTCACTGCATTTGAGAACATGCAGGCGACCTTTACTAAGAATGATAACGTTGCTTTTATTATCGCGCCAAAAGACGGTGTGGTCTTCAAAGAGGAAACCTTAAAAGCTATTCATACATTAACCAATGATGCTTGGCAGATTCCTTATACTAACCGAGTCGATTCAGTCACTAACTATCAGCACACTACTGCTGATGGTGACGATTTATTCGTCGAAGATTTAGTATTAGAGCTCGAGCTGTTACCCGAGCTTAATATGGATAAACTGAAGGCTATTGTCTTAAGTGAGCCGGTTCTGTATAAAAAATTAATTTCTGACGATGCGTCAGTCACCGTTGTTAATGCGACAGTGCAATTACCCGGTATTGATCCTGTAACAGAGTTGCCTGCAGTCGTTATAAAGGTAAGAGAGATTCAAAAAGAATTAATTGAGGCTCATCCCGAGTTAGATATTTATTTATCGGGCATGACGATAATGAACAATACCTTCAGTGAATCTGCTTTAAATGATAGTTCGACGCTGGTGCCAATCATGTTTGGTGTGGTTGCCTTAGGCATGACTATATTATTGCGAACAATCAGCGGCAGTGTCGCAACTATTATCGTCGTTATGTTTTCTATTGTCTCGACAATGGGCTTGGCGGGTTGGTTAGGTTTTTTTCTTACGGGGCCTTCAGCCAGTGCTCCAACTATTATATTAACCCTCGCCGTAGCAGATTGCATTCATATATTAACCACTATGCTCTACGAAATGCGACAGGGTGTAGTAAAGCGAATGGCTATTGTAGAGAGCCTGCGTATTAATTTTCAGCCAATACTGTTAACCAGTATCACTACGGCGATCGGCTTTTTAAGTATGAATTTTTCTGATTCCCCGCCGTTTAATGACCTCGGTAATTTAGTGGCGATCGGGGTTATGTCGGCATTTCTGTTTTCCATTACTTTATTTCCTGCCTTATTGAGTGTGCTGCCAATTAGAGTGAGACCAAAGGTAGATAATGAAAAAGAGCTTATGGATAAACTGGCTGAATTTGTTATCAAAAAACGAAAAATTTTATTGCCATCATCTGCTATTCTTATTGTTGGTTTGGCAGCCTTTGTACCGCAAAATGAATTAAACGATAATTTTGTTGAATACTTTGATGAATCAGTGCCTTTTCGTCAGGCAAGTGATTTTATGCAAGAGCGAATGTCCGGCTTAATGACGCAGGAGATTGAAGTCAATACCAAAGAATCTAGCGGCATTAATAAACCTGCTTATTTATCCACCTTGGCAACGTTTAGTGATTGGTTACGAGAGCAACCAGAAACTGACAATGTGAATATTTTATCGGATGTGCTTAAACGTTTGAATAAAAATATGCATGGCGACGACCCTAGTTATTATGGTTTGCCTGAAGATAGAGAGTTGTCGGCTCAATATTTATTGCTATACGAGCTGTCTTTGCCTTATGGACTCGACCTTAATAATCAGATCGATGTCGATAAGGCGGCTAGTCGTATAGTCATCACAACAAAAAATTTAACTAGCACCGAAAATATTGCTTTCGAAAAACGTATGAAAGTATGGTTTATCGAAAATACAACAGATTACACTGTACATATTGCTAGCCCAACCTTAATGTTTGCTCATATTGGTCAGCGCAATATTCAGTCAATGTTGATCGGCACCAGCTTGGCATTAATTTTAATTTCATTATTGTTAGGTGTCGCTTTACGTTCAATTAAATTCGGTGCCATAAGTCTGATACCAAATTTAATTCCTGCGGCAATGGGCTTTGGTGCTTGGTATTTCATTGATGGTCAAATTGGTTTGGCTTTATCGGTTGTTACCGGTATGACCTTAGGTATTGTGGTTGATGATACCGTGCATTTTTTAAGTAAATACCTGCGTGCTAAGCGCGATAAAAATAAAACGACCGAGCAAGCCGTGCGTTATGCATTTGCCAGTGTCGGTAAAGCATTATGGATAACGACTTTGGTGTTAATTGCTGGCTTTATGGTTTTAGCGCAATCTAGCTTTAAACTTAATGCAGATATGGGCTTGTTAACAGCCATTACTATCGGTATTGCGTTAATGGTCGACTTTTTATTCTTGCCCCCTTTATTGATGTTAATCGATAAAGATAAAGTATCAAATATTCAACCCGATGCAGAGCCATCGGATAAAGGAGAGAAACAACATGCTGCCGCTTAACATTTTAATACTTAACCATCGATTACTTAACTATCTATTACGTAATAAGTTATCGTTTAATAATAGCTCAATTTTAAATGCAATAGGTTTAAGCATTTTAATGCTGGCGGTAGTTAGTACAACTACGCAGGCTGCTAGCGACGCTGAAGTCAAAGGCCTAGAAATCGCCAAAGAAGCCAAGCGGCGCGATATTGGCTGGGGTGATAACCAAAGCACCTTAAAAATGATTTTGCGTAATGCTGCTGGACAAGAAAGTACTCGTGAAATTCGTGTAAAAACTTTAGAAGTGCAGGGTGATGGCGATAAAAGTTTAAATATCTTTGATCATCCTAGAGATGTTAAAGGAACCGCATTCTTAAGTTTTTCTCACCCGATTGGTGCGGATGACCAATGGCTTTACCTACCTGCGTTAAAGCGAGTTAAACGTATTGCTTCACGTAATAAATCGGGGCCATTTATGGGCTCTGAATTTGCCTTCGAAGATTTAGCTTCATTCGAAGTAGAAAAATATACCTACAAATTTTTACGTGAAGAGCCCTGCGCAGCCGGCACCTGTTTTGTCCTCGATCAATATCCTGTCGATAAATACTCCGGCTATACCCGCCGCGTCGCATGGATAGATACAAAAGAATATCGCAATTGGAAAACAGAATTTTATGATCGTCGCAATAGTTTATTAAAAACTCTAACCGTCAGCAGCTACAAACAATATGGCGATAAGTATTGGCGTGCAGAAGGCATGAAAATGGTCAACCATCAAACCAAAAAAACGACCGATTTAGTGTGGCAAGAGTATCAATTTCAAACCGGTTTAAGTGAAGATGACTTTAACAAAAATACATTAAAACGCGCCAAATAAAATGAAGATGATGAATGTTGCTCAGGCGTTGGGCTTAGCTTCACTTTTGATGCTAAGTGCTTACAGCAATAGGGTAAACGCAGCTGTTGAAATATCAGGTAAGCTCGATATAGAAGCAACGGTTTATGCTGATGAAGGTCAATTCACTGGGCAAGCTTATCGCACTAATTTTTCCATTGCCGCTGAGCCGGAATTTTACTGGAAATGGGGGGAGGGTGACGATAGCGTTACGTTTATGCCTTTTGTTCGTGGCGATGAGCATGATGATGAGCGCAGTCATGGAGATATCCGCGAGCTATCGTGGCTGCACGTTAATGGCGCGTGGGAGTTTCGCACCGGTATCCGCAAAGTTTTTTGGGGGGTAACAGAATTTAATCATCTTGTTGATGTGATTAATCAGACCGACACAGTTGATTCATTTGATGGCGAAGAAAAGTTAGGTCAGCCAATGATAAACATCTCCCGTGTCACAGATAGTGGTATCGTTGATTTTTTTATTTTAGCGGGCTTTAGAGAGCGTACTTTTGCAGGTGAAGAAGGTCGCCTGCGTAGTGATATCGTCGTTGCTACTGATCGCGCAAGGTATGCCTCCAACGATGAAGAAAAACATATCGACTTTGCACTTCGCTGGTCACATTCCATCGGCTTGTTTGATCTCGGTGCTTACTGGTTCGAAGGCACCGATCGGGACCCCTTGCTACAGCCGACAATCGTTAATGGTAGCCTAGCTTTAGTGCCTTATTATCAACAAGCGTCACAATTTGGTATGGATCTTCAAGCGACTATTGATAGCTGGTTATTAAAATTTGAAAGTATTTATAAAGATAGTGATAGCGATAACTTTGCCGCTCTGCAAGCAGGTTTTGAATATTCATTGTATGGATTAAATCAATCAGCTACAGATTTAGGCTTGTTGCTAGAGTATGGGTGGGACGAGCGTGGACAGGATGCGTCATCAATCGCCCAAAATGATATTTATCTTGGAGCCCGATTAACCTTCAATGATAGTAAAGGCACTGCCATTTTAATGGGCATAAGTTACGACGCAGATTATTATAGTAAAAGTATGTTAATAGAAGCATCGCGTCGTTTAAACGACCGCTGGACAATCGCACTAGAAGGTTTATTGTTTGAAGCCGATAATGCCAGCGACCCTGTTAGCTCCGTCGATAAAGACGATCGTTTACAGTTAACGTTAGAGCGATATTTTTAATAGAGGCTCTTTAAACCTAAAAGCTGCAGTTGGGTGCCGAAAAGATGGGTAACGAATTGGTATACATAGGAAAAATTAAAAATACAGGGCAACCTGATGAGTTGCTCGTCATTTTTGATTTTTTCTAGCTGCGTTAACAAGAAGTTGCGCAGACTTTGGTAATCCAGCTGCAGTTTTTAGATTAAATAGAGCTTGTTTGAAAGCCATTATACGTGGGCTGAATTCGACAATTAATTTGTAGTGGCATTACCCTCAACGCTAAGTAATCCTCCCTTATTAATGACCTCATAAATTCCGAGATTCTACATCACCCAAGGCTAAGCTTTACTGTATCCGCAGGCGTGTAGTCGGCTATCAACATAGCAGTAAAAAACAGCTAATAAAAAAGACCCGATGAATATTCATCGGGTCTTTTTTTAAGACGGTCTATACAGTAGCTGTTTCTTCTGCGTAGATCGTTTGTAAACCATGCTTTTCTCTCTGGAGATCACCGCAAATAGCAATTATTAGTGAAATACCCATCATCACCATGACCAGGCTAAACGGTAGAGCTCCAATAACCATCGCAGTTTTAATCGCACCTAAACCACCGGCAATAATTAATCCGCCTACAACCAGTGACAGTGCGATTCCCCAAAATAAAATGTGAGGGCGCGCTTTCGGACCTTCGTCACCTGCTGCGTTAATCGTATTAATAATGAGCACGGCACTATCTGCTGTAGTAACAAGATAGGTTAGCAACAAAATAACGATGACAATCGACATCAGATACGCTAAATTTTCATTCAATATCACTCCCAGCATGACGAACAACTGATCGGCCTGCCCCGCGCCTGCAATTGCGCCGTCTGCAACACCGGAAAGCTCAAGATCAATGGCCGTCCCACCCACTAATGCGAACCAAATAAAACACATAGCTGCAGGAATAATCATAGCCCCAAGCACATATTCGCGGATCGTACGCCCTTTAGAAATACGCGCCAAGAAAACGCCAACGAAGGGAGCAAATGCAATCCACCAAGCCCAATAGAATACAGTCCAACCGCCCTGCCAGCTGGCTAAGGCATCGCCGTTTTCAGTTCCATCTTTTGCCCAAACGTTAAGAAGGTTGTCTGGTATTGAAACCAAATAATCCCCTATACCCACAAACAAAGTAGAAAGGCCAAAGAAGGTAGAGCCAAATATTAAAAAGAAGGTAAGTACAAAAAAGCTCAGTACCATATTGATATTCGACA
>JBLHWO010000226.1:0-5885 GCA_047629215.1 Cellvibrionaceae bacterium
TGAAGGCAGTGCTGTACCGCAAACACTGATTGCAGTTTCTGCCGCTATTGTTGGAGCTCTAAGCTTATATAAAATACGACGATTAGAAGTGCGTGTTCAAGAAGCTATCATTGGTATTTTATTTATTATCGCGGCTACCGGTAGTATTTTACTTTTATCTACTGATCCACACGGAGGTGAACAGCTTAAAAAAATTCTTGTAGGTCAAATTTTATGGCTACAGCCACAGGAACTCATCTCTTTAGCAAGCGCTTATGTGATTATAATTTGTGTCTGGTGCAGTCTGAAAGAAAACGTGGGTGAATGGCTTTTTTATCCACTTTTTGCGGTCACAATCACTCTATCGACACAGGTTGTAGGTGTTTATCTTGTTTTTGCTAGTTTAATTATTCCAAGTTTGGTGACACTGAGACATAGCAGACCAAAATTGAAAGCCTTCATTATTGGCGCACTGGGTTATGGCTTTGGCTTAGTCTTTGCTGCAATTTTTGATTTGCCTGCCGGAGCCGCAATTGTTTGGAGCCTAGCGCTGGTCGCTGCAAATTACTATGTTGCAGACTGTGTATTAACTAAAGCTAGACGACGCTTTAAAATAGAACCTATCAAGACACTATAATTATCAATTTTTAACGCATGAGGAAACAAGGCTAAAATAAAAATCAGGGGTAAAAATATTTTTTGGTGAAGCTTTGTATTTAAATACCTAATTTAGTTGTAACTATTAAGTAATGAAGACTGTGATTTTTTTCAGATTTTTTAAGACTATTTGATATGAGCAATACTGGAAGGGAACGACTATGACGAATATGTTAGAGCTAAACTTGATTTAAGGAGTATATATAACCTATAAAATGATTAATTTAATTAATCATTTTTCAATCAAATCAATGTTTTAGATCTCACTGACATCAAAAAATATCTCAAGTGATCAGTTTATTAATTGTATACGCAAATACTCCATAACTTGAGGCATAGAGACAAATATTTATCTTTGTCTCTATGCCTCAAAAACAAGCATTTAGTCGATACCATTTAACAATTTATAGATATCACTATTTGTTGTTAGTACCAGTGTGGTGTTGGCATCAATGACGCTTTCATAAGTTTTTAGCGTTTTAACAAAGGTATAAAGTTCTCTAGACTCCACTGATTTGTTATAGGCTAAATTATAAATTTCTGTCGCTTTTGCATCTGCAACACCTTGAATAGTTTGAATTTGTTGATAGGCCTCAGACTCAATACGCTGAAGTTCTTTTTCTTTACTACCAAGAATTTTAGCTGCCTCACCCGCACCTTCAGAGCGAAAGCGTTCTGCAATCTGCTGACGTTCACTAATCATTCGAGCATATATTTTTTGCCTAACACTTTCATTATAATTTATACGCTTAAAACGAATATCTAATAACTCGATGCCAAATTCAGATAATTTGTCCGAAGCCGCAGAATAAATATCTTTTTCAACTTGATGGCGCCCTCGTTTAATGGGTAAAAGCTTACCAATATCAGCATCAGCCAACAGCGCATCAACTGCTGGTTCACGACCTTTAGTGGTGCGAATAATTTCTATCAACTGGTGCCTAGCAACAGCATTACGTGTCTCACTACCCAATATATCTTCTAATCTTGATTGAGCACTGCGCTCATCTCTTAATCTTAAAAAATACTGAAGTGGATCTTTAATTCGCCATCTGGCAAAAGTATCAACCGTAATATAGAGTTTATCTTTTGTTGGCATGTCATTAGCGTCACCATCCCATAACAAAATTCTCTTTTCGATCCGATTAACTTTTTGGATAAAGGGAACTTTAAATTTTAGGCCCGCTTCACTAATAATGTCGCCGACCGGCTTTCCGAACTGGGTGACGATGATCTGTTCTGTTTCATTGACACGATAAAGCGATCCATAACCAACAATAATTACAGGGATAAGCAGGGCAATTAATGCGTAGCTAAATTTATTCATTTTGTATCTCCTTTCATTCGATTCAACTGCAGCAATGGCAATATTGATGCTGCCTGATCGTCGAGTATCACCTTGTTACCTACTTTAGGTAAAACTTCCGCCATAGTTTCTAGATACAGTCGACGCTTGGTTACTTTTGGTGCTTTTACATACTCTGCCAGTAACGCATTAAATTTATTTGAATCACCTTCCGCCTCGTTAACACGCTGTATAGCATAGCCTTCTGATGACTGAACTTTTTGGTCTGCTCTACCTTTGGCCCTAGGTATGGCTTTATTATATTCGCCGCGAGCAACGTTAATCATGCGCTCTCGTTCCTGCTGCGCCTCATTCACTTCATCAAATGATGCTTGTACTGGTCGGGGTGGGTTTACATTTTTTAGCTGAACCTGATCTATGCGCAGGCCCATTTGATAAAGATTAGTTAGCTCTTGCATTTTTACCTGAGCGGTTGCCTCTATATCTTGTCTGCCAATAGTAAGTACCTCGTCGACGGTACGATCGCCGACGACTTCTCGCATAACTGACTCTGATATATCACGAAGAGCTGCACCTGGGTCGCGAACTTTAAACAGGAAATCAAAAGCGTTTTCAATGCGGAATTGAATCACCCATTCAACTGACGCGGTATTTAAATCTCCAGTAACGATTGTCGTTTCTAATTGCCATTCTCGTGGATTTGATATTTGCTCGGTGTAAGTTGCACCCGGAGTACCAAAACCAAATTCCTCTTTCAACTGACGCTTAATAGGGACTTCAATAACGCTATCGACACCAAAAGGAATTTTGAAATGCAGGCCCGGATCAACGGATGAATGATAATTGCCAAAACGTTGTACGATACCGACGGATTCTGCTGAGACGGTGTAATAACTACTAAAACTAAGGTAGACGACCAAGGCTATTATAATGCCTAAGCCTACTTGCCGTGGAGTCACAGATATATCCGCTAGTTGAGCACTTGCTTTGTCCATAATAGTTTCCTTTTTAAATTGTCATTTGTTCAAGGAGTGAGTCTTTAACGTTAAACTCGATCTACATTTTTCTTTCAACTAGCGCCTTATTTAATCGACTATTAACTGACCGCGGTACATTTGCATCTGACAGTGAAAATTATATTTTCCCGCTGTCATTGCCGGCAGTACTATTTTTTTAGACTTGTTGAGTGGTAACGCCTCACTGATGCACAGATCAGGAATCAACAACATCTCTGCACAGGGCGAATTATCTTTACGTAAAAACTCGAGGGCAATACTTGTATTTGCAGGCAGTTTAATTCGCGAGGGTGTATAGATACCGTTTTCTACCAAGATAACAACATCGTTATTTGCTAGTTGTGTCGCTTTTGGTTTATATAACCAGAACCACCATACAATAAGTGCTATCAGTAATAAACCCGCAATATTAATTATTAGCATTGACCCCTACTCTCTTTATGTTTCTTCGTGTTTTCACTCTAGTGCTCTTGGGCTTTAAAGAAGCGTAGGCGATTAGCGTTACTCACTACCGTTAGCGATGAAAAAGCCATTGCGGCACCAGCAATGACCGGACTTAATAATAAACCAAAAAATGGATACAAAACTCCAGCCGCAACCGGAATTCCAGCGACGTTATAGATAAAAGCACCGAATAAATTTTGTTTTATATTGCGTAAGGTGGCTTTGCTAACGGCAATAGCATCAGCTAAACCATGAAGCGAACCTCGCATTAGGGTGATGTCAGCGCTCTCGATTGCAACATCGGTACCGGTGCCAATAGCAAAACCAACATTGGCCATAGCTAGTGCTGGAGCATCGTTAATTCCATCACCAGTCATACCGACTATTTCACCCTCGACTTGAAGCTGTTGAACTTTTTGAGATTTTTGTTCGGGCGATACTTCGGCAAAAAAATCATCAATACCTACTTTACTAGCAACTGCTCTTGCAGTGTCGCGATTATCACCTGTTAACATAACCACGCGAATCCCATTTTTTTGCAAGCGCTTAATAGCAGCTATTGAATCGTCTTTGATAGGGTCGGCTACGGCAATGATAGCGGCAAATTTATTATCAATGGCAAAATACATGGGTGTTTTGGCTTCACTAGCCAAGCTCTGTGCGCTTTCAATGTAACCAGTTAGATCAATGCCACGCTCCTGCATTAGCTTTTCATTGCCAAAAAATAATTGTTTGCCATCAACATCAGCTTCGACACCTAACCCCGCGATGGCATTAAAATTATGAGCTGTAGATAGTTTAATCCCAAGCGCTTTTGCTGATTCGAGAATGGCTAATGCTAACGGATGCTCAGAGCCAGACTCCAAACTAGCGACGAGCTGCATGACTTCTTTTTCAGTGAAATTATTTGCAAGCTTTACATCGGTTACCTTAGGTGCTCCAAGCGTAATAGTGCCCGTTTTATCTAAAATCATTGTAGTAATTTTAGAGGCAGTTTGCAGAGCTTGGCCGTTGCGGATTAATACTCCAGCTTCTGCAGCTTTGCCAATACCGACCATAACTGACATTGGTGTTGCTAAACCCAACGCACAAGGACAGGCAATAATAAGCACGGTAGTTGCGGAAACAATAGCAAAGGCTATAGTGGGTTCTGGGCCAAAATTAAGCCAGACTAGAGCACTTATTACGGCAATGATCATTACTGTTGGTACAAAGTAGGCAGCGATAATATCTGCCATACGACCGATTGGTGGTTTTGAATTTTGTGCTCGTTTCACCATATTAATAATTTGCGCTAATGCGGTATCTTTGCCTACACGAGTTGCTTCAAAGAGAATCGAGCCTGTTTTATTGATGGTTCCCGCCACTATAAAATCGCCTGCAACTTTTTCGACAGGCATGGGTTCACCGGTGAGCATAGATTCGTCAATAGCTGTAAAACCCTGCGTCACGCAGCCATCGACAGGCACGCGCTCACCGGGGCGAACGCGTACGATATCATTCAACATAACATCCGCAATTGCGATATCTATTTCTTCGTTGTCTCGAATTACGCGCGCAGTTTTGGGTTGTAGACCAATTAAACGTTTGATGGCATCAGAAGTACGACCTCGGGCCTTTAACTCTAGCGCTAAGCCTAAATTAATCAAACCAATGATCATGGCTGTCGCTTCAAAATAAACATGACGCGCCATTTCTGGTACCAGTTCGGGAAAAAGAACCACTACCATCGAATACAACCAAGCGGTACCCGTACCTAGTGCTATCAAGGTATCCATATTGGCCGAGTGGTTAGTAGCCGATTTCCAGGCTCCAACATAAAAATGTTTACCTGAAAAAATCATAACCGCAAGTGTTAACAAGCCGACGATAAGCCAAGCTATTTGTTCATGAGTTGTTGACACTGTCATGGCGCCGCCAAAAAAGCCGTAAACCATTAACGGGGTGCCTAAAGCTAAGGCAATAGACATATCTCGCATTAACTTTTTGTAGTGTGCATGATCGGATATTTCTTTTTCATTAAGGGCATCATCGTCATTATCTGCGGTGCTAGCTTTAGCGTTATATCCCACCTGCTCTACCGCTTTAATTATATCGATATTTTTTGCGCTGCCATTAACGCTGACCGTGCGCTGAGCAAAGTTCATTTCGGCCTGAATAACACCAGGTACTTTTTTTACAGCCGATTCAATTTTATCCACACAACTGGCGCAGCCTGCACCCTCGATGATGAAGTCCTTTTGATGATTTTGCGAAAGTGTATCTACGTGTTTGGCTTCACTCTGCTGTGGTTGAGTTTTTTTATTAACGGCTTTATTCATTTCTTCTCCTCACTATTTTGTAGTCAGCTTGCTAAAAAATTAATCTTATAAAATATTAATAAACCGATGCATTCAGCCTCGATATGTCAAAGTATAGCGTAGACTATTTTGACACTTTCTCTAGGCTGAATGCGCACCATAAAACACTAGATTTTAGACATT
>JBLHWO010000227.1:0-5878 GCA_047629215.1 Cellvibrionaceae bacterium
CATACGATTAATCACTGCCTCGTGCTCCGCTAAGCGGAACATCCGGGGCTTATCGTTACCCGGCTGTGGTTCAGGGGTAATCGTTCCGATTTCGACAAAGCCAAAACCAAACCGACCTAAAGCATTGTAATAATCCCCATTTTTATCCAAGCCAGCAGCCAAGCCCACAGGGTTACCAAAGGTCAAACCCATTAGCTCAACAGGCTCAGAGGCCACTTTGGGTGAAAAAAGCTTCAGTAGGCGCAAGCGCTCAGCAGCGCCCAGCATATCGAGGCTGAGGTCATGAGAGGTTTCTGGGTCTAAAGTAAATAGGGCGGAGCGTAATAGTGAATACATGAATTTGGCAGGCTACGTAATGGCAATAAACAGTGGTTAGGAAATAAAGCCGTGCAAGGATACTGGAAAGCCCTGCGCGAGTCGATAAAAGCTGGCGTTAGAACTGCTTTGGCTGGCGTCTCTCGCTAACGTATCTTTGACAGTGGAACAAAGTGTAGCCTCCGGTATTTAGGTTTAATTCAAGAAATTACTTAAAAGGGCTTTAACCCCTTGTGCTCCCTGTTTTACAACGTGAGTATAGATTTCGGTGGTGTTAACATCTGAATGGCGTAATGTATGAGCCGTTACGGGTTTTTGTATGCTGGCCGCGAAATGCTTTATTCAATGCGCCCTCGTCGGCATGGTGACACCTAATAAGCCCTGATTGAGGGTCAACGCTCAATCGTTCGGAAGGGAATAAAGGGGCTGTCCCAGATAACTAGCCCATTTGTTGTTTAACCCACTGTTTTAGCTGGATTAATTGTTGTTTTGGTTGTGGGTTGTTAAAAAGCCACTCACATTACTTTAAAAATAGCGGAAAATGCTCTCTCGGAACACCATTAAATTGTCTCAAATGGCGCTTTCGGCGGATTTCAAGGTAGTTGTCGCCTCAGGTTGATTTTTATGCCGCCTTGCCTTTTTCGATCTCTGATTTTTGTTTTTCGGGGTTCAGGTAAACCTCTGTTACCGGCTCCCAATTCCTGATATTACCACTCCAGCGTTCAGGGTTTCTTTGTTTAGCCTCTCTATAAACGTGCTGTCTATTGGCTAATATCTCAATATCATTACCCGCATGACGCTGTGATGGCGTAACAAACTTGATCGCACTGTGTAAGTGTTCGTTGTTGTACCAATGCGTAAAACCTTCTGCCCATTCTCGTGCCATCGCTAAACCGGCAAAGGATCTTTCGGGGTATTCAGGGCGATATTTTAAGGTTCTGAATAGGGATTCAGAATAGGGATTCAGAATAGGGATTGTCATTGCTCACTGAAGGCCGGCTGAATGACGGTACAACGCCTAGCGCCTGTAACGTCGCTAACATAGTAGCCCCTTTTATTGGGCTACCATTGTCAGAATGCAGGGTCACTTGGTCGCGAGTCACGCCCTCTCTACGGCAAATATCAACCATCATATCGGCAGCTAAAGCACTCAATTCTTGATCGTGAACCTGCCAGCCTACAATCTTGCGGCTATAAATATCTAAGACTAAACAAAGATACAAAAATACACCTCTTACGGGGGTAGGCAGATAGGTAATATCCCAGCTGTAAATCTGATTAGGTCGGGTTGCCATCAATGCTCGGGGCTTTTGTTGTTGCTGAACCGGTTTTGATTTTTGTCGATGAGTCATCTGACCTTCCGCTTTTAACACCCGATAGAAAGTAGACTCAGAAGCCAGATAACAGCCGCTATCGGCCAGCTTAGGCACGATTTTACTGGGCTGCAACTGGGCATATGCGGGGTCGCTTGCCACCTTGAGTAACCGCTGACGCTCAAACTCACTGAGCTTATTATGAGGGGTGTGTTGATTATCTAAACGGCCATCACCCACATTACCCGCCTGGCTCCAGCGTTGAAACGTTTTAGCGGTAATGCCGATAACTTCACAGGCTTTACTCTGCCGGGCACCTGAATGACGTGCTTCTTGAATGAGCTGGAGGGTTTAGGCTCTCTCGTTATTCATAGTGAGTTTTCCTCGTCGTTCCCCCATAGGATGTTGACTTTTTTTTGGAGAATTAATAACGCCGCCGCTTCAGCAAGTACTTTTTCTTTTCGGTTTAATTCTTTTTTTAATCGTTTGTTTTCCTGCTTTAGCGTCTTAGATTCTACGGCCGAGGGCATCGCTCCTTTGTGATAGCTAGCCGTTAAAAAATCATTCTTCCACTGCGCGACATGATGAGGATAAATACCTTGTTCACGGCAAAGCGCATTAAGCTGTTCTTCATCCAGTGCGCCGCAACGAATAATGAGAGCCATTTTTTCAGCTTGGCTCCAGTCACTGGGTCTTTTTTCTACAGGCATTGCGCTTATACTCAGTGGTTGATTATCTAAAAAGGCGGTGCCTAATTGTTGATGCTTAGCTTCACCTATCCATCGATATAAACTTGACCGTGAAACGCCCAAATTTTTTGATATTTCTTCGATGGTGGTTTGGCTGTTACGGCTCAAGGCTTTTTCTACAGCTTGAATTTTAAACGATTGACTGATCTTTTGGGTCATTTTTTGGCCTCTAACTTAAAAAATAGAGGCGACAACTACTCTGACACAGGGGGGTGGCGGGCCAGACTGGACACAAAGTAAAAAAACTTAGTGCGCATGATTTCATGCTCAATAATTATAGAGCTAATGGGTTGATAATAACTTGCCGATTGCCAATAGCCCGTTTTTTATTGTAGATTGGGAAGATAATGGGGTATTAATCCTTCCTATACTCATAAATGTCTTTTTACCTTTTCTGGTACGTAGTGGGTCCAATTAAATCAATAGGTAAGTCCATAGATTTAAGTGACTCAGAATGTCCGATAAATAAGAAACCTTTAGGTCGCAACCTTGATATCAGGCTCCGAATGATTTTTTCCTTAGTACTTGCATCAAAATAAATCAGTACATTACGTAGAAAGATGGCATCAAACAGTCCAACATCAGGTAGGGGTTTGGTTAAATTAATTTCTGCAAAACTGGTTTTACTTTGTAGTTTCTTATCAATCAATAAAAACCCTTCGTACTGCCCCTCCCCCTTCAAACAGTACTTCTGAAGAAATTCTTGAGGTATGGCATCGATACGAAGGCACTGATAAAGTGCCAATTTTGCCTTTTCAATAACTAGGCTGTTGATATCTGAACCAAAAATTTCCCACTTCCCTCTGTTACCAAAAAAGTCGTCTAACACCATAGCAATGCTATAAGCTTCTTCACCACTCGAACTAGCAGCACTCCATAACCGCAACATACGGTCATGGGGATGTTTTTCTAATACCAATTTTTTGAGTGATACAAAATGTTCCACCTCTCGGAAAAAATACGTTTCGTTGGTTGTTAATAAATCAATGGCCAGCTTACGCTCTACGCCTTTATTATTTAATAATATATCTGCATATTGATCGAAACTGTCCAGCTGATAGTGACGTAAACGCTTGTTCAAACGAGAAGTCACTAACATCTGCTTAGAGTCGCCTAAATCTATACCCGCCTCATTGTAAATGAACTCCCTGATTGATTGATAAGCTTTGGAAGATATGTCTGGCCGTTTAAGTTGCATTGCACCCATATTATCCAACCGGTGGTGGAGTAAGTTCATCGACTATATTAGTTACGCTAGAAAACTCGTTAACCGACAGTACATTATTTACATCCAGTAAAACCATCAACTTATCATCTATTTTACCCATTCCCTGAATAAAATCGGTGCGTATTTTTGCACCGAATGTTGGGGCTGCTGCTATATCAGAAGAGGCTAGTTCGATGACCTCATTAACGATATCAACCACCATACCCACTTCGATGCTCTCACCTTCTGTGTCTTCAATATCAATAATAACGATACTGGTACGTTTACCAATTTTCTTAGTTTAATGCTCAAAACGCTTAGCAAGATTGACTACCGGCACAACATTGCCCCGCAGCTTAATCACACTAGATATAAAATCTGGCATGAGTGGCACTACCGTTAAATTGTCATATTCTATAATTTCTCGTATATGCAGGATCACAACGCCATACATTTCATCGTTGAGTACAAAAGTCATGAATTGCTGACCATTGGCCATATTGTGATTTTCATTTGATATTGCCTTGCTTTCTGACTGTGACATAACACTTTCCTCAAAATCGTTTGAATTGTTTTAAGTCAATGACAGCCGCTTTAACAGCAGTTTGAGGATCATCGTCAGAATGATGGTTTTTAGAAACGTGAACAGGTAAAGATACCGCGCCGATAGTTTCACCAGAAACGACATTGGAAGTATTACTTTGAATTTTGAAAAAACTAATCATTTCAATCAGTGATCGTGCCTGACTGCGCATTTCCTCGGCAGTTGCTGCTAACTCCTCAGAGCCAGCGGCATTTTGTTGTGTCACCTGATCAAGCTGCTGCATGGCAATCGTAATCTGGCTGACACCACTTGCCTGCTCCTCAGAAGCGGCAGAAATCTCCTGGACCAGTTCGGCTGTGTGTGCAATATCGGGTACCATTTTTTCCAGTAAACCACCCGCTTCCTCGGCAACCTTAACACTCTCTCCCGTCAGTTCGCTAATTTCAGAAGCCGCTACCTGGCTTCGCTCAGCAAGCTTACGTACTTCAGCGGCAACTACCGCAAATCCTTTACCGTGTTCACCGGCACGCGCCGCTTCTATTGCAGCGTTAAGGGCTAACATATTGGTCTGATAGGCTATATCTTCAATGATGGTGATCTTCCCAGCGATATCTTTCATAGCTTGAACGGTTGCAGCAACAGACTTCCCGCCTTCTTTGGCAGAAGTTGAAGACTCTGTTGCAATACCATCGGTGACGCGAGCATTTTCACTATTTTGATTAATCGAAGCACCCATTTCTTCGACGGAGGCACTGGTTTCCTCAACGCTAGCGGCCTGTTCACTTGCGCCCTGGCTGAGACTTTGTGCGGTGCTACTCACCTGCTGCGACGCTGCCGACAACGCAACGGAACTTACATTAACCTCAGTTATAACCGCGACCAACTTATTACGCATGGTAATCATAGCGGCTAGTACACCAACCACTTTACCCTTGCCATGTACTAGCTCAGACTCTAGATCGCCTGCGGCAATCTTTTCAGCGATTTCAAGAATAACCGGTGGTTCTGCACCAAGTAGCGACATAATCCCGCGAATAATCCACAACGCAGTACCAAGACCTATCAACAAACCTATCCCCAATATTGTCAACATCAAGTTGCGAGCCCCTACATAGTTCTCAGTACTGGAAAACTTGTCATTATCAAGTGCTTTTTCGTTAATAACCACTATATCAGCCATCAATTCTATGGCCTTGTCGCTCAACTCGCGCCCCTTATTACTGGACAGTTCAAAGGCCTTGGCATTACCATTTTCGCGGCTGGTGTTAAGCACTTCTTCGTTGATATCAACAAAGTTATTCCAGGCGGTAGAGAAGTTTTCGATATTGACCCTGCCTTCAGCCGTTGCCATCTCGCGTAACTCGGCTAGCCTGGTGTTGAGGGTTGCCTCGGTGCTGTGGATGAAGTCGCCGAACTGATCCATACCTTCTTGAGTAGCTTCTAATATCAGGCTCTTCTCGGCACGGTGAATCTCTAGCATATTCTGAATGATGCGGGCAGCCAATAACGCACGACTAGCGGCATTGCTTGCCTGAGAAGCGGCCTCACCAGCTATTTCGTCATTTTTATCGACGATGGTTGTGATAATTCTATCGGCTTGGTCGGTAAAATCACGTCCCTCAGTATTGGCTAATGCAAAAGCTTTATCATTTTCTTTATTACGGGCGTGATCTCTAATTTTATCGTTGACTTTAAGGTATTTTCCCCAAATATCGGCAAACTGATCGAGCTTGATCTGACCCTCTGCGTC
>JBLHWO010000228.1:0-5835 GCA_047629215.1 Cellvibrionaceae bacterium
TCAATCAAGGCATCTAAACCGCACTCGCCGACCGCTACACATTTTTCTTGGGATAAATAATACTCCAATTGCGTTAACTGAGCCGAATCCAAAACCTTACCTTCAAGGCTGTTAAGCCGCCAAGGATGTACGCCTGCCGACATGACGAGACCGGACAAGCTTTCTGCTAACTCGTAAGAATGAGCCCACTGTCCCGGCTCAATACCGGGAATTAATAATTGCTTAACACCCTCCAACTGACAGGCTGCCCACAACCGCGCCCTTTGATCTACACCGCCAAAAACCTCAAAGTCAAAATGACAGTGACTATCGAACAAGAGTATTGAAGATGATGAGAGTGAAGAAAGTTTCATAGACAATATTATAGCGATAAGATTGTTTGTGAATATATAGATTTTGCGTATAATCGCCCATCTTCATGACAGATGAAGGATATAAACCACAAAAACAGTAATTCGAATAGGAAAGGCTCATGAAAGTTGAAAAGAAAACAGCCGAGTACACTGTATTAAAACGCCGCGATGGCCGTTTTGCAGTGCAAGGTAAAAATGGAAAATTCATCAACGCTGAAGAAAAAATAAAAATATTGATTGCCGAAGATTTGGTAAAGGCACCAGAGCCTAAAGCAGAGCCAGATGCACCTGCTGAAGAAGCAGCGCCAGCAGCCGAATAACAATATAAGCGGGTCAGTTTCACGCTAACCCGCTTTTCCGCCCTTCCTTTTGGCTTTATTCTTATCTCTCAATCGCCTTCCAAAATACCTAGAATTCAATATTCATCCCTACTCATATAGTCAGGAGCTAGATTCTCAAAACGGGTGTATTTGCCTATAAAGGTGGCTCGGCAAGTGCCGATTTCGCCGTTACGTTGCTTACCAATAATCAATTCAGCCAAGCCCTTATCGGGACTATCTTCATTGTAATAGTCATCGCGATAAATAAATAAAATCACATCGGCATCCTGCTCAATCGCACCAGATTCACGTAAGTCAGAGTTCATAGGGCGCTTATTCGGTCGTTGCTCAACACCACGATTTAACTGCGACAATGCAATTACTGGGCAGCTATATTCTTTTGCCATTGCCTTTAATGAACGAGATATTTCAGAAATTTCTTGAGTCCTACCGTCGTTCACTCCGACCGTTTGCATTAACTGTAAATAATCAACCATGATTAAACCGGGCTCACCATGCTCACGAGCGGTTCGGCGAATACGGGCTCGCATATCTTGTGGCGTCAACGCAGCCGTATCATCGATAAAAAGGGGGGCGCCTTTTAACTTTTGGACCGCTGCGGTGAGTTTGGGCCAATCCTCTTCAGTTAACTGCCCATTACGAATTTTGGTTTGGTCAATGCGCCCGGTAGACGACAACATCCTCATCACCAATGACTCGGAGGGCATCTCCATACTAAATACGAGCACAGGTTTCTTTTGAGTGAAAATGGCCGATTCGACAAAATTAAGCGCCAATGCGGTTTTACCCATCGAGGGGCGCGCGGCCAAAATAATTAACTCACCATTTTGCCAGCCTGATGTGCGCTGATCTAGATCAGTTAGCCCTGAACTTACGCCAGTAATATCGCTATCTGAACGAAACAGAGCATCAATTCGCTCAATAGTATTTTTAAGCAAGCCGTCCATTGCCTCCAGACCACCCTCCTTAGGACGGCCCTCGGCAATTTCTAGCAAACGTTTTTCTGCTAACTGTAATAAGTCATCGGCATCGAGGCCAGAAGGATTGTAACTAGAACGGGAAATATCATTGGCGACATGAATCAACTGCCGAATAGTGGCATGTTCGCGGACAATCCTTGCGTAGGCAATAGTGTTTGCGGAGCTAGGGGTTTGACTAACAATATCGGACAAGTACTCCATTCCGCCCACACGCGACAACTCATCATTACGCGATAAAGATTCAGCTAACGTGACAATATCAAAGGGCTTCTCGGCCTCAGAAAGCTCTGCAAGGGCTTTAAATATCTGTTGATGGGCATCTTTGTAGAAGTCATCCGGTTGCAATATTTCGGCAACGCCGTCGAAGCTTCGGTTCGCCAACATCAAACCACCTAAAACCGCACGCTCCGCTTCCGGTGAGTGGGGTAAAGACTGACTGACACTACCGACACTACTGTCGTCGTAGACGGTATCTGGAATAGCATCTAACGGCAGATTTTGTGGCATTGGCTGAAATGACATGGTTAAAATTGCAACATCAATAATGAGGTGAGTTTAAGAGAGGGGATAATAGCAGATAAGAAAAAACCCGACAGCTGAAAGCTGTCGGGTTTTTAAAGCAGTCGATATTCGTAGCCATCTAAGCATGTTCATAAACAGGCAACAGGTAAATTAAACCGTCATTTCTCAGAACTATTTCGCTGCATATCGTTGCCGAACTAATCTTTATAAAATTACTCTGCTTCTACAACAACTTTAATGGTTTCGATCACTTCACTATGCAGCTGAACGTCAACATCGAATTCACCCGTTTCACGCAATGCACCTTCTGGCAACCTTACTTCCGACTTAGACACTTCAACACCTGCAGCCGTTATTGCTTTAGCAATATCGTGGGTGCCAATTGAGCCAAATAACTTGCCTTCATCGCCTGCATTTGCACCGATGGTAACCGAAAGGTCAGCAAGCTTAGCAGCGCGCGCCTCAGCTTCAACTTTCTTTTCAGCAGCGGCAGCTTCTAATTCAGCACGACGTACCTCAAAATCAGCGACATTACTTACCGTTGCCGGTAGTGCTTTACCCTGAGGAATTAAAAAATTACGACCAAAGCCTGCTTTCACACTAACCTTATCGCCAACATTACCTAAATTACCTACTTTATCGAGTAGAATTACGTCCATCTCGTTTTTCCTCATTTAATGAGTTCATGCAGCGCTTACTGTTTTTGTAAACGACTACGAAAATTTAACCAAGCATCCAAAAAGCCTATCAATATCATCAACGGACTAACAATGAACACCGCCATGTAACACAATACCAGCCAAGAAGTAGACCATTCGCGCTGTTTAACGACAGTGTGAGCAATCGCAAGAGCAACTAAAATTAAAGGTAGAGCCAATACATTTGACCACCACCAAAAATCATCTCCCTGCACACGACAAATCACACTACCAAAAAAGCAGATGCCCGCAGCAATATTATTAAGCCCTAGCTCACGAAACTCACTGCCAAAGCCGCCGGGGTTATAAAGTAGGGCTTGTACCCAGCGCCCCAACAATAAACCCGAAATAGCATTAAGTGCCAATATATAAGCGATCATTCCTGATACTGCGGTATGACTTACCATAGCATCTGCAAGCGATTGACTTTCTTCTCGCTCAGCCAGACCTTTAAGCATCAAGGCCATCAACTCATCTATTCGATCAGATGCCAGCATGATTGCAAGCCCGCTAATTGCGACGGAGACAGCCACCGCCCCAAGCAGGGCCAAAGACAGCGATACCGTTACTCGCAACAATAATGCTGGAATAAACACAACAATCAAACTGATCAAGGTAATCCAAATTAACAAAGGACTACTTTCACTTAACGCCAATGACAACAATGCTGGCATCAGGCTAATAAACAACAACAATGTACCTTCGAAGGCTCCCTTTCTTAGGGTAACCGACGCCACTACCAAGGGAGTCAACAGAGGGATGATGTACCCCAACATGGCGACTGACGAGGCCTGCATCCGGCCTCTCATAATAAATTCCGCTAAGGCTTTCATAATACCTTCATCTTATTATGGCGACTAGCGATACTATTACTCATAAATTAAAGGCTACCCATAACTAACGATCGTGTCCATCCGTGTACGGAAGTAACGACAGAAAACGTGAGCGCTTAATAGCGGTTGCCAACTGGCGCTGATATTTAGCCTTAGTACCGGTAATACGGCTAGGCACAATTTTACCTGTTTCAGAGACATACGCTTTCAGGGTTTCCAAATCTTTATAATCGATTCGAACAACACCTTCAGCGGTAAAACGACAAAATTTACGACGACGGAAAAAACGTGACATGATTACTCTGCCTCTTTTACGTCGGCATTATCTGCTGACTCAGTTTTATCTTCGCCTGACTTATCAGGCACTGGCTTAGTTTCTCGCTCACTTTCATCATCACGACGAGTACGACGTTCACGGCTGTCTTTCTCCGCTTTCATGATGGGTGATTCTTCGATGACGGCATCATCTTCGCGAATCACTAAGTGACGCAGAACCGCATCGTTATAGCGGAAGGTAGTCGTCAGCTCTTCTAAGACGGCTCCACTACACTCTACATTCATTAGAATGTAGTGGGCTTTGTGAATTTTATTGATGGAGTAAGCAAGCTGGCGACGACCCCAGTCTTCCATACGATGGACTTGGCCACCGTCATCTTTAATACTCTTGGTATAGCGCTCAACCATACCGGGAACCTGTTCACTTTGATCTGGATGAACTAGGAATACAATTTCGTAATGACGCATAAATTTGTTCCTTACGGGTTAAGCCTCCCTTTATTGTCTACATTAATAGACCTTAGGTGAGACAAGGAAACACTGTAATCGATGCATTCATTAGCTGAAAAGCTAACAAACACGAGCGCACAGCGAATAAATCCCCAATAAAAACAGGGGCGCACATTGTAGGGTATATTTCAGGCAAGCTCAACGAAATTATGCGTCGAATTAGCTTGGCGCTGACCTTATTCTAGGTTATTGCTCGATAAACTGAAATGCAAAGACCTCTTCACCCTCAATAAGGGGAGCTGACACGTTGAAACTACCGACTCCATTATATAGGCGCTAAAAATAACTCTCACTGATCCACAGTAACAACTTCCGCCATGAAGCTAATATGCGTGCCTCAGGAGACCAAAATATATCGGATATAGATAACGGCCCGCCTAAAGATGAAGGGCTAGATAATTCTATCCGATCAAGATAATTATAAGGACTAATAAGGTAAATTAATGAATAGCCTTTTGATGATTGAATGCAAGTAATCTGCTGACCATCATTAGACATTTCAAAACCAACTGCATTGATATTATCGAGAGAAATTAAGGTAGCGGATTGCTCAATCTGAGACCGAGGACGATACAAAGCTACCATATTCGGCTGCCCAATATCTGCTGCACACATATAAGATATTGACCGTCGGGAGTCCAGTGGATGAAGCTAATAAAATTTGGACCACTAAGATCTAGAGAAGCAGATATTTGCAATTGATTTGAAACACCAGCCCCCTCCTGCCTAAGGCCATAGACAATAATGCCTATAGGAAAAGAAGCATCATCACAAATTGGCAAGCAATATGGTTCCCATTTGGTGACCAAGACCACTTTTCTACCTCACTATTGCTGTTAATAGGGGCACTAATTTCTAGCACTGACTCACCTAAGATGCCCTCCATAATAGGAACTCAGGCAAACAAACTCCTTCCCGGCTCCTCAGGCCCCCAACGCTTTCAAAAATAACCACGTAAGACAACATATTACTGCTGGGAGACCACTGACACTCTTCGATAATTCCACAACTACCTGATACCGAAGAACGTATATCTGTAGGTAAATCAGGGGGCACCTTCAGACTATGACCACCCCCAAGCCGGGTATCATGAACACGAACACCTCTAGCACAGAGATAATCCTCGTTATCGCAGTAAGAAATATACCGGCCGCCAGGTGCCAACTGAAAATTATAACTGACCGGACTCACTATACCCGCAAAACTTCCGCTTTCTGTTCGATCCAAGTTAGAAATATAGCCCTCTTTTAGAAAGCTACTCCCCCGGACTATTTGACAAGCCAACCGCCCACCCCGAGGAGAAAAGGTTAAACTAACTCCTG
>JBLHWO010000229.1:0-5827 GCA_047629215.1 Cellvibrionaceae bacterium
TCTATGTTTTCTAGTGTATTATTTTTATTCATTGCTAAATGTCTTTTCTCAGATGATGCCCAGTCGAGAATAACCCTTTTTTATGCTTTTGCAAATAATTTTTTGCTCCTGTGGCTTACTGATATTTCCAGTATGTCTAGCTGCCCGAATTAATTTTTATAAACCAAAAAAAAGAGCGAAGCAGCCATGTTGATTAAATTTCATCCGCATACATTAATTAGGTGCATTACTTTTGCACTGGTGCTGATAAGTACAGCTGCTGTAGGTTCTGAACTTAAATCATCTCTTTTTAATGAAGTGGATACAGCACATGAGCAAGCCAAACAAAAGAGTGTCAACATTCTTGCACCGATAAGTTATTCAAAGGCAGAGAAAAATTATATTAAAGCGGATAAGAGGTATACCGCTGGCGGTGATCTCAGTAAAATTAAAAAATTACTGGAAAATGTATGAGATGATTTTAAGTAATTAATACAAGCAACCCAAATTACTGAAATAAAATAAGCCAATGCTATCGATGCCCGCAATGACGCTTTAGCTGCACAAACTAACCTCGATGGAAGTGCAGCAAATTCTTGGAGTTGTGGTGAACAATACTTCTTGGCAGCGGCTACAACGCTGGAAGAAGGTGAGGCTAGGCTGACTCCCAATCTTGATAAGCAAGCAGAGGGTTCTTGTCGTGAAGCTGAACTGTTTTTAATCAAGGGTAAATTTCTTGACCGTACAAGAAAACTAGTAGAGCAAGAAAAAACGTGAATATAGCATGGAAAATTTATATTTAGATATAGAAAATCCTTTTTCTCATGTCGCCGGAGAGATTAATGTCGTGTCTGATTTTAGCCAAGGCTATAACTTAACAACTAACCAAATTTTGGATTATGTGAATACCGCAAAAAATACTTTTCGTGAACTTTAACAAAGTCAACTAAGAGTAGCGCAATTAAAAGCTCAACTCGGCGGTTTATCAAAATAAAATCAAGACTTAAAATCTTAATTAAGTAAGAGGCAGAAATAGCGACTAAATTTTAACAGGTGAATAAATTTTTTACCGGCGAACAAGCTGATGTGTATCGTCAGTGAAATAATGTCATTTTAAGGTTAGTGGGTCTTAATTTCCCTGTAGGTAAATCTACGATAGACACTAAAAAATTTGAACTACTAAGTCAGTTGCGGCGAGCTATTTAAGTGGCCGAATTGATATGCTAAGTGCGACAGTTTACTAAATACTAGAGGTAAGCTGCGATAATTCCTTTTTTTGCTCCCGCCAAGAAGTGAGAAACCCATATGAGCTATTCACAGCTTACCTCAAATAAAAGATACACCTTTTCTATCATACGAGTGTAAGGTCAATCAATGGCTTTAATTGCCAATGCGCTCAGCAGGCACCGGGCTACACTCTATCGTGAACTTAAGCGAAACCGCTGCCATCAGATGGATAACTCTTACCGCCCCAGTAAGGCAGAATACAGGGCAAAAGCAAGGCGCAGTAAATTACGTCGCTATAGGCATTTTACAAAATCTAACTATATTCCTGTTCGTACTTTACTACGCACTAAATGGAGCCCAGAACAAATTTCTGGCATGCTAGCGTCACTGGGCTTTAAACCCATGTCTCACGAAACTACCTATAAATATATATGGGCCGACAAAGAAAATGGTGGCGAGTTGTGGATTCATTTACGACAATCGTTTAAACAAAGACGAAAACGTTATAAAGCCTAGGATAGTCGAGGAAGACTAGCCAGCAAACGTCATATATTCGAACGACCAGCAAGCGTCGAAACATGAGATACAAAGGTCATTGGGAAATAGATACCGTACACCGTAGTGGCAATAATCACTGCATCGTGACATTACCTTAAAGAAAAACGGGGTACGTCATGGTTGGCAAACTGCCGAATAAAACCACAGCTGAGCTCAATAAAAAAACGATTAGCTTAATCAATCGTGACCCTCTTAATGTTAAAACGATCACCGCCGACAATGGCACTGAGTTTCACCAGTACAAGGTGATTGAGAAGAAATGTAAACCAAGTTCTATTTTGCAAATCTATTCCATTGATGGGAAAGAGGTAGCAATGAAAACATCAATGGATTAATTCGACAATATCTACCAAAGACAAAGAGTATGGCCGAGGTAACACAGCAGCAATGCGATCGGTTGCTGACAAACTTAACGCCCGACCAAGAAAACGATTCGCCTTTAAAACATTTGAGGAAATGCATTATGTAATTTAAAAGTTATTGTTGCACTTCGAACTTTATACTAGGGTTTTATCATAATAGGGAGAACACATATTTTTTTGGAATAAATTTTCTATGGAACGTCTGATTAAGTCTGGGTTGATTTTTTGATGAGATAAAATTTTTTCATTCGAGGTGTAAGTGAAGGTAATAGCAAGCGGTTGGCGAAACTATCAATAGCTTACACTCCTGCTAAGGTTAATTACCTACGTCCATGCAGGCACCAAAATATGCGACTATTTTATCCGTCAAATAATAATTCACGACTTGATCGGAGGTTCCTTGAGCTCGTATAGACAACATTATGACTATTACATACTTGCTATCTACTCAATACGGATTTGCTTTTTTCGTGTTAAAGTGTCGTATTACCCCTTCACCATTCAGTCTATTTGGATAGAGTATGGAATTTAAAGATTATTACAAAATATTAGGCCTTGCTCATGATGCTGATAATAAAACGATTAAGATAGCCTACCGAAAATTAGCTAAAAAATACCATCCGGATGTCAGCGACCATTATGAAGCGGAGGAAAAGTTTAAAGAAGTCACTGAAGCATATGATGTGTTAAAAAACACTGAAAAACGCGCTGAATACGATGAGATACGAAAGTACGGTAGCCACGGGCAGCGCTTTCAGCCCCCACCAGGGTGGCAATCGCCTGGTGGTAATAATACGCATGGTCAGGATGACTATTCTGAATTTTTTTCTTCAATGTTTGGTCGTCGTTCGCATCAGGCTGAGCAAGCAGCTTCCAGGTCAGGTTCTTGGTTTAATCAAAAGGGCCAAGATATTGAAACCGATATGCCGGTTTTTCTCGAGGATACCCTGTCAGATACATCCAAAGCGATTTCCTATCGATTACCTCATGTCGATAATGAGGGCCGGGTAACTGAGATTAAAAAAACGCTCAATGTAAAAATTCCCGCTGGTGTCGATAACGGTGAGCGTATTCGACTTAAAGGGCAGGGCGGGAAATCTCTTGGCGGTGGGCCCAATGGCGATTTGTATCTGCGTATTCGCTTGGTGCCACATCCCTTGTTTGATGTTGAGGCGCACAATCTGATTGTTGCCGTGCCACTAGCCCCTTGGGAAGCTGCACTAGGGGCTAAAATTGACGTACCTACACTGTCCGGAAAAATTAAATTATCTGTGCCAGCTAATAGTCAAACTGGACAGAGATTGCGGATCAAAGGCAAGGGGCTGCTTCGAAAAGATGGGCGCGGTGATTTATATGCAGTATTAAAAGTGGTAATGCCAACGACCACAAATGAAGAGATAAAACAGCAATGGGAGCAATTAGCGAGTAAAGCAGCCTTTAATCCTAGATCTCAATGGAGTAATTAATAATTACTCCATTAAAACACATTATTTTAGTGCTGAAGAATTATCCCAAGTGACTGAATTATTCTCCCACAGCATGATCGAAATAGTAGCGCATGGTATTGTTGAACCTAAATGAACTGATCCAGAAAGCTGGGTGTTTAATACCCAAATGATAACGGTAAGTAAAAAAGCGTGTCGATTACATAGAGACTTAGGCGTTAACTGGGAAGGCATTGCGTTGGCAATAAGCTTGCTGGACGAAATGGAACAACTTAAAAACGAAAATAAAGTATTACAAGGCCGTTTAAGCCGTTTTATTTTAGATTAAACTAACGTATTTATACACGGTTTGACAAAGAGTATTAATGAGCACTATTTCTCTAAACCGTTTACTCGATGGGTTAATACCATCAGTAACTGTGGTCGTATTTTGTGCAATGCTTTATTTTCTTTATCATAAACTCCACACACTTAATTATAGCAATGTCATTTCTTAAGCACACGAACTACCTGTACATAAAATAATCTTATTAATAGTGTTGATGGCGATGGCTTATTGTGCCCTCACGCTGTACGAGGTTTTAGGCTTACGTTATTCAGGGGTGACTATTACTTATAAGCGAGCCGCTTCTACTGCACTATTGGCTTACTCAGTAGGCCATAATGTAGGTATTGCCTTTTTGTCTGGTGGTGCAATGTGCTATCGAATGTATAGAAAAGTGGGCCTGTCGGCAACTCAAATTGCCTTAGCTATTTTATTTGGCACGGCCACGTTTACGTTGGGAGCGGCTTTATAAATCAGTTTATTATTACTGATTGAACCCGCTGATGTATTGGCAGGAATAGGGCGGTCTTCCCTTGTTAAAGCGCTGGGGATACTACTATGGCGTGTCTTATTGCTATTGGATTTTTAAGGGAAAACAGCCGCTTCACTTAAACAATTAGTGATTGCGCTGGCCTCTAAAAAAACGGCGTAGCACAATTTATTGTCTCCTAAATAGATCTTACTCTAGTGGCCAGGGTGTTATATATTTTGCTACCAAGCGATTCCAATATTAGCTTTATTGCATTCCTTGGCGCTTTAAATGTATTGAACCATGGTCAGCGTTCTAAAATCGAAACCTATGACCAACAACTTTTTGTGGTCGTCAATATGCCGGTCATAAGCTAAGATGATATTACATTGAACAAGTGAGTTTATTTTGTGGTGAAGGATATGTGTTAAGCTTTCATGATCAATACGATGAAAGTAGCTATGAATTTCTTCACACTCGTTGAAAAAAGAACTCAAACCATATCCGTCATAATGACAGAAACTACCTTCTATATGTGTTACTAGATCTAATTATTGATAGTGGCTATCCCGTTTTACAATGATTTGGTGAGCAGCTCGATTCTATTGAAGAGTCACTGATAGATCGCATCGCAAAAATCGTTTACAGAATATTTAAGATTAGTCATAACTGATAGTGAAGAATTCATATTAGATATTAACGAATTTACCGCACGGAGCTAATGTAACAGATGATGACTAACTCTTTGTCTTTGTACGCTATTTTTTTCTCACAAGACATTATCGTTTAATAAAAGAAGGCAGAGTGGTTTCTGGCTCTATGACATTGTACTATCAAGATATTGGCAGCGGTGAACCACTGACATTTCTTCTCAGAGGAGGCGCATTATTGAAAATTTTTGTAGCGTAAATTCCGTTTTTTTCAAAATTCTATCGCGTTTCCCTATCGATACTTGTGGTCATGATCGTAGCAGTCATGGTAAAAACTCAGTCGCCTATGAAACGATGGTAGACTACCTTACTTGTGTCTTAAACCATCTTTCAATAAAGCAAGCCAATGTTCTTGGTTGGAGCGACGGCGGTAATACAGCGCTGATGTTCGCATTACAGTATTCACTTAAAATCAATAAGTTAGTTCTTATTAGCGCTAACTATCACCCAAGTGAAATTGTCAGTGATCAGTCAATTGACTGTAATTTTCTGTTAAAATGGCTTTGTCATTTTTATTTCGCCACATAAACATCGATGGTCTGATTTAACGCAAGAACTTGGGTTATTGTGGCAACAAGCCCCACAGTTAAACGATAGTGCTTTCTCTACGCTAAGGTCTCCATGTTCTACTTATTATTGGTGAAAACGATGTGATAATTTGTGAACATGCTAAAGCAATGGAACACTTTATATCTTTAGCAAAATTATATATTGTCTCCGGTGGTGGTCACGATGAACACCTAACGCACTGG
>JBLHWO010000230.1:0-5756 GCA_047629215.1 Cellvibrionaceae bacterium
TAGCTCCCTCAATATTGCGGCAGCGGTGCAGGTGCTGGTTTATGAGCTGCGAATGACGTGTTTGATTAATCAGCAAGAAGGTAAGCCTCTACACTTTGATGATTGGGATGTACCGCCAGCAAAATGCAAGGCTTTAGAAAACTACTATGAGCATTTAGAGCAAACCTTGCAAAAGCTAGATTTTATTCAGGCAGATAACCCCAGGCAAACTATGACTAGATTGCGCCGACTTTATAATCGAGTGCGGTTGGATGAAATGGAGTTGGGGATCATGCGAGGGATACTAACTGCTGTTCAGAACTATATTTACCATACCGATAAGAAGATTGATTCTATTCAGTCGGATAAGAATGCAGAGTAGAGCGAAGATAAGATATAACCAAGTGAAATACTAGGTTATATACTTGACTAAAACAGTAAGGTATTGCAAAATGATAGCCAATAGGATGTTCCATTTTTGGCTGAAAAGGTCTGATTATGCGTTTAACCACGAAAGGCCGTTATGCGGTAACTGCAATGCTTGATTTGGCAATACATGCCGATAAAGATCCGGTTAGCCTTGCGGATATCTCGAAGCGCCAGGAGATATCGCTGTCTTATTTGGAGCAGCTGTTCTCAAAACTTCGTAAGTCAGAATTAGTCAGCAGCATGCGAGGTCCAGGTGGCGGGTATCAGCTTAGTCGGCCTCTTGAAGCAGTCTTTGTAGCTGAGATCATTGATGCGGTCAATGAATCCATTGATGCTACTAGTTGCAATGGTAAGGGAAACTGTCATCAAGGTGAGATGTGCTTAACTCATCACTTGTGGGAAGATCTTAGCGAGCAGATCCATAATTTTCTAAATAGCATCAGTCTGGCAGACTTAGTGGCACGTAGAAATGTACAGAAAGCTTCGTTGGGGAGCTACCGTCAGCGTGAAGAGGCTTCATTGGTTGATGTTATATCGTCCTCCCATCTCATTTAAATATTGTTATCTATAAGGTATAAAATATGTCCTTAAAATTTCCAATTTACTTTGATTATTCAGCGACAACTCCAGTTGATCCTAGGGTCGCAGAAGCAATGATGAACTGTTTAACGATGGCAGGTAATTTTGGTAATCCTGCATCTCGTTCTCATGCCTATGGGTGGAAGGCCGAAGAGTCTATAGAAGCTGCGCGCCAGCATGTTGCGGATTTAATTAATGCCGACCCGCGTGAAATTGTTTGGACCAGCGGTGCAACCGAATCTATAAATCTTGCAGTTAAAGGCGTTGCCCATTTTAATCATAAGCGCGGTAAGCATATTATAACGTCTAAAGTTGAGCACAAGGCTACCCTTGATACTTGTCGTCAACTTGAGCGTGAAGGCTTTGACGTTACCTACCTTGACCCCGACAGCCAAGGGTTATTTACACCACAAGTTATTGCAGATGCGATTCGTGAAGATACAACGGTTGTGTCGTTAATGCATGTCAATAATGAAATTGGCGTGATTAATGATATTGCAGCCATTGGTGAAATTTGTCGTGAGCGCAAAGTTTTTTTTCATGTTGATTGTGCTCAAAGCGCTAACAAATTACCGATTGATGTCGAGGCCATGAAAGTAGACTTGATGTCTTTTTCAGCTCATAAAGCTTATGGCCCCAAAGGTGTTGGTGCGCTTTATGTGCGCCGTAAACCACGTGTTCGTCTAGAAGCGCAAATTCATGGCGGAGGTCACGAGCGTGGCATGCGCTCTGGCACATTGCCGACACATCAGATTGTTGGAATGGGTGAAGCTTTTCGTTTAGCGAAAATTGAAATGGAGCAAGATCGTGAGCATGCCTCAGGATTGCAAAAGCGTTTTCTTGCGGGTATTGCCGATATGGAGGAAGTGCATGTTAATGGTTCTCTTGAGCAAAGAGTGCCACATAATATTAACGTGAGCTTTGCTTTCGTAGAGGGCGAATCACTTATCATGTCATTAAAAGATCTTGCGGTTTCTTCTGGCTCTGCTTGTACTTCGGCAAGCTTAGAGCCGTCTTATGTGTTGCGTGCCTTGGGTTTAAGTGATGAGTTGGCGCACAGTTCTTTACGCTTCAGTTTTGGCCGCTTTTCTACAGATGAAGAAATAGATTATGCAATAAAGCAGGTTCATATCGCAGTAGATAAGCTACGTGAGTTATCGCCTCTATGGGATATGTATAAAGATGGTATTGACCTCAGTACTATTGAATGGGCAGCACACTAATATTAATGATTGCTGTGCCCATATGTGCAGCATGAAGTACTTGTAAATGAACTAATTCTTATTGGAGAATAGCAATGGCTTATAGTGAAAAAGTAATCGACCATTACGAGAATCCTCGTAATGTCGGCAAGTTAGATGATAAATCTAATAACGTAGGTACCGGCATGGTAGGTGCCCCTGCTTGTGGTGATGTCATGCGCTTACAAATCGAAGTTAGCGACGATGGCATTATCCAGGATGCAAAATTCAAAACCTACGGCTGTGGTTCAGCTATCGCCTCTAGCTCATTGTTAACCGAGTGGGTAAAAGGAAAGTCTTTGGATGAAGCCGGTGAAATAAAAAATACACATATAGCTGAAGAGCTAGCATTGCCACCAGTGAAAATTCATTGTTCTGTTTTGGCAGAAGATGCGATTAAAGCAGCTATTAGTGATTTACGTAAAAAACGTGCTTAGTTTTTGTTAGCGTCTTGTTACTAAGCAAGGCGTTACTAAACAAGACCTTACTAGGCAAGACGTTACTAAAGAGTAGAACAAGTTATGGCAGTGTTGATGACAGAATCGGCGATACAGCATATCGCTAATCAAATTCAGGTGCGAGGTAAAGGTGTCGGCATTCGTGTGGGTGTTAAAACGGCAGGCTGTTCTGGGTTATCTTATATATTGGAATTTGTTGATAACATGTCAGAAGAGGATACTGCTTTTGACCAAGGAGCTTTTAGCCTGATAGTTGATCCTAAAAGTCTGATTTACCTCGACGGAACTGAGCTTGATTTTGTTAAAGAGGGGCTAAACGAGGGTTTTCAATTTAATAATCCTAATATGAAAAGTGAGTGCGGTTGCGGCGAGAGCTTTCACGTCTAAATATTGATACCATAGTGCTCTCATTCCGGTGCCGTGGCACCGGTTTTTATTTCTAAGGTTACCGTAAAATTATTTATAACTTGGATTCAAATTCGAATTGTATCTGCCTCTATGGATCTAACACAAAATTATTATCAATTGTTTAATTTACCTCAATCGTTTTTGGTAGATCAAGATGAGCTTGCAAAAAACTATCGTCAATTGCAGCGAGAGCTGCACCCGGATAAATTTGCGAGTAAAAGCGCCAGCGAACAGCGCATGTCAGTTCAGTTTACTTCATTAGTTAATGGCGCTTATCAGACTTTAAAGTCGCCCTTACTCTCGGCCGAGTATTTGTTAGAGCTGGCTGGTCATCCTGTTAATAGCGATAGTTTTACAATTGATGATGGGGAGTTTTTATTTAAACAAATGGAGTGGCGTGAGCACCTTGCAGATTTATCTCACGACTTGAAGTCCGCTAAAATTGATGCCCTAACCGTTAGTGCTCAGCTTGATGAATTGATGTTAGATGTCATTAAAGAAAAGCAGCAACTTATTGATATCTACGAAAAAAAATACAATGATACGCTTTATGATGAAGCAAAGCAGTGCGTTGCAAAATTACATTTTGTTGAAAAAATGTTTGTGAATATTAACCATCTCGAAGATGATCTTATCGTTTAAAAACCCTTTCTATCTATATTAGGGTGTTAATAAAGTATTACTAAGGTATTTTAATGGCGTTACTTCAAATTGCTGAACCTGGTCAATCACCTGAACCGCATGCTTTAAAAAGAGCCGTTGGCATTGACTTAGGGACGACAAATTCACTTGTTGCAACCGTGCGTAATGGTAAAGCTGAAACCCTGCCGGATGATTTAGGTGATGTTTTATTGCCTTCTGTTGTTCAATATACGGCATCAGAAAAAATTATTGGTAAAAAAGCTAAAGCTGCCGCTGCTCTTGATCCTCTCAATACACTTGTTTCTATTAAACGTTTAATGGGAAGAAGTGGTGAAGAATTAAAAACAGCTGATACGCAATTTGCGTATGATTTTGTAGATTCAGAATCTACCGTTCCTCAGATCAAAACCGCGGGTGGTATAAAAACACCCGTAGAGGTCTCGGCTGATATTTTGTCTGAATTGGCTCGACGTAGTCGCGAGATACTGGGTGGCGAGTTAGACGGTGTTGTGATTACTGTTCCCGCTTATTTTGATGATGCGCAACGCCAAGCTACAAAAGATGCTGCTATTATTGCTAATCTAAAAGTCATGCGCTTGTTAAGTGAGCCAACAGCTGCAGCTGTTGCTTATGGTCTGGATAAGCAAGAAGATGGTGTCATTGCGGTCTATGATTTGGGCGGTGGCACTTTTGATATTTCTATTCTTCGTTTGAGTCAGGGTGTTTTTGAAGTGCTGTCGACGGGCGGCGATTCAGCTCTAGGTGGCGATGATTTTGATTATGCTATCATGCAGTGGATATGTGAAAATTTAGCGTTTGAGAGTGCTCGCTCTCCACAGGAAGAGCGCCAATTATTGACTCTTGCTTGTGACTTAAAAGAACAGCTTACCCATAAGGCTGTTGCCTATGGTGAGTATGAAAAAAATAATGTGGTGCGCAAGGTTGAGCTCACTAGAGATAAGTTTAACTCCTTGGTTGATCCTTTGATCACTAGAACAATTTTATCCTGTAAGCGTAGCCTGCGCGATGCGGGAATGGAAAAAACGGCTATAACAAATGTTGTTATGGTCGGAGGTTCAACTCGTAGTCCTAGAGTGCGAGAGAAAGTAATGGAGTTATTCTTAAAAGAACCGCTAGTCGATATTGATCCAGATAAAGTAGTGGCTATTGGAGCGGCTTTACAGGCTGATATTTTAGTCGGCAATAAACCTGATTCAGATGTATTGTTGCTCGATGTTGTGCCTCTGTCTCTTGGTTTAGAAACGATGGGCGGTTTAGTTGAGAAAATAATTCACCGTAATACCACTATTCCCGTTGTCAAGGCGCAGGAGTTTACAACTTTTAAGGATGGGCAAACTGCCATGTCAGTCCACGTTGTACAAGGCGAGCGAGAATTGGTTAATGATTGTCGATCTTTAGCAAAATTTGAGCTTCGCGGTATTCCACCGATGGTTGCTGGAGCTGCTCATATTCGTATTGCTTTCCAAGTTGATGCCGATGGATTACTAAGTGTCAGTGCAGAAGAGACATCTACTGGTGTCGCTGCGGAGATCACTGTCAAACCTTCTTACGGTTTGAGTGATGATGAAGTATCAAATATGTTAAGAGACTCTTTTGCTAATGCTAAAACTGATATCGGAGCTCGTGCATTGCGAGAGCAGCAAGTCGAAGCCGAACGCTTAATTGAGGCTTTGTCTGTTGCCTTAGATGAGAATGGTAGAGAGCTATTGTCGACTGAGGAGTTTGCTGTCCTACAAGCGGCAGTGGCGCATTTAAAAATGATTCACAACCAGCAAGGCACCGATGCGATTCGAAATGAAATTGAGCGTGTTAGTCAACTATCCGATTTTTTTGCTGCAAAACGTATGGATAGTAATATTAAAAAAGCCTTGTCTGGGCACCATCTTGAAGAGTTTGATCATCTAGAAAGCGATTCTTAGTGCAGGCTTTCGTTTTTTTATCGGCTATATAGGAGTTAGCTAAATGCCAAAAATTGTTTTTTTACCTCACGCAGAAATTT
>JBLHWO010000231.1:0-5735 GCA_047629215.1 Cellvibrionaceae bacterium
TACGCCATTTTTTCTTCTCGGCGTAACGACTGTACATACGAAATAAATCTCCTGCAAAAATAGCCGCTTCGTCGCCACCAGTTCCAGCACGAAGCTCTAAGAAAACATTTTTTTCATCATTTGGATCTTTAGGTAATAATAGTTTTTGTAACTCCAACTCTAGCTTTTCATTTTTCACTTCCGAAGATTTCAATTCTTCTTGGCCCATTGCTCTCATATCAGCATCGCTATCATTAGCCAGTGATTTAGCCTCTTCGATATCAGTAACGACCTGCTGATATCGGCTAAAACACTGCACCACTGGCTCAAGCTCTGCATACTCTCTTGATAGCTCTCGAAAACGATTTTGATCAGCGATAACATCACCTTCACTGAGTAGCGCACCTACTTCAACATAGCGTTCGTGTAAGATTTCTAATTTAAGGCGGATAGAGTCTTTCATAAAATCAATTCAATTCCATAAAACTGTGGTAACAAAGTGAAAAAATAAAAAAATAACCATTAATTTTTTTACACTGAAAATACTATTTTTTTTTATGCTGCTTAGATTTACTACCGACCAGCACTTCAACCACTTGTTGAATCTTTTTCTGCCTAGGTGCCGCCTCCTCTAAAACAGCATCAGATAAATCATTTTCAGTAAAGCCTAATAAACGCTGTGATAGCTCGATTAGCTCTTCTGGACCATCTTCACTCATTTGTTTAAGTTGTTGGGTGGGAGTATGTAATAGCTTATTGGTCAGGTTATTTGCCATTTGCTGCAATACTTTATCTGCCGGCATACCATTATTCAGATCACGCATCGCCTTTTGTAAGGCCTCATCACGCAATTGTTCTGCACGCGCTCGATAAGATTTAATGGCGGCAACCGAGTAACGTGAACGACGCGTTCTACTATAATCAGCCGCACTTTGCTCTACTATTAAATGTGCTTCTTCCGCCGCCGCCGCTCTGGACTGTTTATTCTCATCAATCACTCCGCGTAGATCATCAACAGTGTAAAGATAAACATCGTCTAACTCGGCGACCTCTGGCTCGATGTCACGGGGAACAGCAATATCAACCATAAACATTGGCTTGTGGCGGCGCTGTTTAAGCGCAGACTCAACAGCACCCTTACCCAAAATAGGTAACTGGCTCGCTGTGGATGAAATCACAATATCAGCTTTATTTAAGTACTCTGGAATATCCGACAACAAAATAGCTTGAGCTGAAAATTCACTTGCTAATAATTGCGCTCGCTCGAGAGTACGATTAGCAAAAATTAAAGAAGCAATACCCTGCTCCTTTAAGTGCCTTGCAACTAAATCTATTGTTTCCCCAGCACCGATCAGTAAGGCAGTATCTTGTTTTAGATCAGAAAAAATTCGCTGGGCGAGATGAACCGCAGCATAAGCAACTGATACAGGGTTGCGGCCTATAGCGGTTTCAGTTCGCACCCGTTTTGCCACACTGAATACTTTTTGAAAGATACTATGCAATTCAGAACCGAGCACCTCCGCTTCTTGTGCAACCGCATAACTGGATTTCATTTGCCCTAATATCTGTGGCTCACCTAAGACCATAGAATCGAGACCACAGGCCACTCTCATCATATGTACAATAGCCGTATCGTTTTGGTGAATATAGCAACACTCGGATAATTGCTTAGCGTCCAGACCATGATACTGCGCAAGCCAAACCAATACATCTGAGCTTATGTCAGACGAGTTAGCATGATCAAAAGATTGTATAGTAGTATCATCAACGCTATTTAAAGTGATGTCACCTATATCACTAACATTACTAACGCCACTACTGATATACAACTCAGTGCGGTTGCAAGTAGATAAAATAGCGGCTTCGTTGACAATGGTCTCATTAACCAGCCGTTGAAGTGTCGGCACCATAGTTTCTGGCGCAAAAGTGACACGTTCTCTGAGGTCAACCGTTGCACTCTCGTGATTAAGGCCAATAACAAACAATGAAATCATGGAAAATAGGGCATTCGGAACAATAGTCTATTGTCCGCATACCGGCTGACAATAGCAAGTCAGCTTGCTTAATTAGCTATAAATTCAACACTGACTAGATAACGCCAATATACAGAGCTAAAAAGAATTTCAGTACCAAAAAGGTGAAACTAAGAGCAATCCAATCAGGTGCCGCTTGGCGAATTAAGCATATCGGGTTTACACTGAATGCATAATGGGACCTTTGCACGGAAGATGGTCTTGCTTTCAGACACTCAAAAATTGCTCGACCATCAAGGATGGCGTGAATCCAAAGAGGACCTTTCATGTGTTATACCGTCAAGCGGCACCTAGGTAAATGACCGATAGAGTACGTTTTTAACGCAGTACGTAAGGAAAATGGCTTTCGTGTAAAGGTCTCATACTGTAGTTAAAAGTCAGCCAAAAAATAAAATTGGAGCGGCAACAGAACTTCATTATGAGATATTTACTACCAACCATTGCTTTCGGGATAGTCATTCTATCTGCGTGTAGCACGCTGATTCAGACGCCGAACGAAAAAGCAAAGCCAGAAACGTCGTCTAGCGTTGAACAGGCTCACATCGCGCCACCAAGCTACAGTAGCTTTGCTACTGAGTCCCTTTATTCATTGATACTCGCTGAACTCGCTGCCGGTCGCCGACAATACGACGTCACCCTAAGTAATTATATTGAAGAAGCAAAAAACACGGGTGATTTAGGTGTTATTACTCGGGCAGCCCGGTTATCTCAATACTTCCGAAAGCATGATGAAACGCTTGAAATGAGCAAGCTCTGGCTCGCGCAAAAACCCAATGATATCGAAGCTAATGCAATGATTGCTTCAGCCTATATTGAAAAACGTGAACCTTTACAAGCTCTCACTTATGCTGAAAAAATCCTTTCTATCATATCTAGGGCTCAGTCACCGGAAGCCAACATCAATGTGGACGCCAACAAAAGCGCTGCAATTACAGAAACTATTGCCAATTACAGCCGCGCTTCGGGCACCCTTACAAAACTAACACTAGTCGAAAGTTATATAAATCTTATTAAACGATACCCTAATTACCCGGCCATAAAAGTAGGCCTCAGTATTCTTTACGAATCTCAACAAGATACTGCTGCTGCATACCAAATGATAGTGCAAGCCCTTGCCCAAGACAGCAATTACTTACCCGCTGTGATGCAGGAAATTCGCCTATTACAAGCTAGCAAACAAAACGAAAAAGCCATAGAAAAAATCAAAGCACGGCTTGCAGATCAACCCGACAACAACCGATTACGCTTACTTTATGCGCGCATGCTGACTCAAACCGATATCAATGCCGCTTACGATGAATTTAGCCTACTTGCACAACAATCACCCCAGCATCTGGACATTCAGTTCTCGAAAGCATTAATTGCTCTTGAGCTAAAAAAAACGGATGAGGCAAAACTGATTCTCGAAAGCTTACTGAAAAAAAATTATCGGGCCGATACTGTTAACTTTTACTTAGGCAGCGTAGCTGAATTAAAAAATAATGATAAACAAGCACTACTCTATTATCTTACCGTCAATGCAGGTGAAGATTACGTGAAGGCACACATTCGAGCTGCGCGAATAATGGCGAAACAAGGGAATCTCCAACAAGCTCAAAATCACTTTCAGCAATTGCGAGAAAAATCCCCTAATGATCGCCCCGAGCTTTACGCGGGCGAAGCAGAGGTTCTTCATCAACTAGGGCAAACCAAGCTCGCTATTGGCGTATTAAGCCAAGCTATAAATGAATTACCCGATGATACAAACTTACGCTACAACCGCTCCAGCCTCTATGAGCAGACCAATCAACTTGATCTTATGGAAAATGATTTAAGACATGCTCTGAACGTTGAGCCTGAGAGTGCTTCGACGTTAAACGCTTTAGGTTATTTCCTTACTAGTCGCACAAAACGCCACCAAGAAGCTTATACCTTAATCAAAAAGGCAATAGGCCTAAAGCCAAATGACCCGGCTATTATGGATAGCATGGGCTGGGTGCTCTTTAATCTAGGCCGCAATGAAGAAGCCATCAAATACCTTCGAAAAGCCTTTGAGCTTTTCCCTGAGCCAGAAGTCGCTGCACATCTAGGCGAAGCACTTTGGGTTAATGGTAAAAAGCAGGAAGCACGTGTCATTTGGAACAATAATCTTAAGGACAACCCCAATGACAGTCGAATTATTGATACCATGGAAAGATTACAAGTCTCACCGTCAAGTTAGACTGCCATTAGATTGCCGCTACTATTGTCCACTTTTTTAGCTACAACAATTAAACAATCCTGATAAAATATAGGCAACATTCTTAAAACCATAAGATCACTCATAATGCGCCATTTTATTTTCTCGGTTATTGCTACTTTGCTGCTGGCGGGTTGCACCCAACTGACCACTCAACCCGAGATAAATACTCAAATCGACAAGACTGCTTTACCAGCACCACCAGAACAGTGGAAAATTACCGCAAAACTCGGAGTAAAGGTTCCCCAACAAAGTGGGAGCGTCACGCTTATTTGGGAGCAAATGGACACATCTTACCGCATAAGAGTGCAAGGCCCCCTTGGGCAAGGTAACGCCATGATTTATGGCAATGAAGATCGCATCGTCATTAAGCGCCTAGGCAAACCCCTACTGACATCGGACAACGCAAACGCCCTGATTAAAAACACCTTTGGGTGGAGCTTCCCACTCGACGAATTACGGTTTTGGATCAGAGGGCTTCCAAACCCAAATTCAGCTATCACCTCTAAAAAGCAAAACGCTTCAGGCACCTTAGAACAACTCAATCAATCCAACTGGGTGATTAATTACAGCCGTCATCAAAAGGTGGGGCAGTGGGAATTCCCGAGTAAAATAGTCGCTCAAAAAGAAGAATCTCGCTTAACTATGATTATCCGACAGTGGGAGCTGCTGTAGCTCAACATGAAAGCAACGACGAGGGGGTTAACATTAATGGCGCCAGCAAAAGTCAATTTGTTTTTACATATTTTAGGCTGTCGGCCCGATGGTTACCACGAGCTGCAGACAGTTTTTCAATTACTGGATTATGGCGACACGCTAACTTTCGGCAATCGCAGCGACCAACACATTTGCATCGAGCCTGAGATAAAAGGCGTACGTTATCAAGACAATCTTATTTTTAAAGCCGCAGCGGCTTTGCAAGCTCATACCAGCTCTGACAGAGGCGTTAATATAATGTTAGACAAACGCCTCCCTATGGGCGGAGGATTGGGCGGAGGCAGCTCAAATGCAGCAACAACTCTGCTGGCATTAAACCAACTCTGGGAAGTCGATCTCCCGGTAGAAGAGCTTTGTTCTATAGGGTTAAATATCGGAGCTGATGTTCCCGTATTTATACAAGGGAGGTCCGCATGGGCCGACGGTATCGGAGAAAACTTAAGCCCCATAAACCTACCGGAACGTTGGTTTCTGATTGTCAAACCAGGCTGCCATGTCTCCACAGCCGATATTTTTTCATGTGAAGAATTGACAAGAGGCACCCCCGCCATTACAGTAGCGACCTTCTTCGAGCAGGGCGGCCAAAACGACTGTGAATTTACGGTTTCTAGGCGTTATCCAGAAGTAAAGAAAGCCCTAACGTGGCTAAATAGATATTCAGCCGCTAAGCTTACAGGAACTGGCGCTTGCATCTTTACTAGTTTTGATACTGAAGCTAGAGCAAAAGCAGTATCGCAAGAAGTACCCAGCCAATGGGAATGTTTTGTTGCTAAAGGCATCAACTATTC
>JBLHWO010000232.1:0-5686 GCA_047629215.1 Cellvibrionaceae bacterium
ATTCCATCGGAAGGGGCCTGCTTAAGCAATACAAACGCTACACAACAATGGGCGATGACGACACTGACGCCCCTTTATATTAGAAAGGGGGTTTAGATAGGATCTCGGGGTAGAGCCCCCAGGGATTGATATTGCTTAGGCATCCGAAACTGATCCTCCTCCTTTGCGAAGATGAAGGGTAAGATTATATAAGCCTCATGTTATTTTCTCTCTCAAGCTGGAGAAACACGCCCTAAAGAACAACGCACGCTGGTAACTAGCCAGACGATAACAATCTTGTGCCCTTAGTTCGCTCACATCTATCTCGCAATCGAAAACAAATGGTGAATTATTTTTACCTTTCCTAGTGCTCGCTATAGAGCCAAAATAAATATTTCGCTTACTCGTATAGATTTCATCGTTATACACTGTGTTTACTCTCTATTCGTTACAAATAAGAATATGTAACTTTCGGTAACACTATATCGCAATTAAATAATCTTTTTTCTCTAATGTCAAAACCTGCAGACCAATTCAAGCTTGTTTTGCCTACCAGAAATCATTTTTTAAGTTTTATTTAATTAATGCGCAAAAACCTTAAAAAGATAGCTTACATTAGGCTAGCTTTAAAGCGCAGAGGATAGATATAACAAAAGCAATAATATGAATAAAAATTTCCAGAGTAGAAAAGATTAAACTTTAAACTGAAGTTAAAAACTTACCTGATCGAAAATCACTAAAGGCTTGCTCTAGCTCTTGCTGTGTATTCATAACAAAGGGGCCAGCCCTGACAATAGGCTCATTTAACGGCGCCGCCGCTAATATCAATGCACCTACACCGTCATCACCGCTAATTAACTCAAGCGATTCCCCAGAAGATAAATGCCCTAATTGTTGCGCCTGTAACTCACGCCCTTCAATACTGAGACTGCCTTTATAGATATAGACAATTGCTGTGTGTTTTTCAGGCACTTCAATTTTTTTCGTTTGTCTATTTTTTAATTCAACATCTAACAACATCGGCTGGGTCGCAATATCTTGGACAGAACCCATCACACCATTACATTCACCCGCTAACACGCGAACCTTAGCACCATCATCATTGACTTCCGGAACATCACTTGATGCAATTTCTTGGTAGCGTGGCGCGCGCATTTTTTGTGCTGCCGGCAAATTAATCCATAATTGAAAGCCCCACATGCGGCCTTCTTCTTGCTCTGGCATTTCTGAATGAATGATACCGGAACCCGCTGTCATCCATTGAATATCACCTGAACGGATAAGGCCTTCATTACCGGCGCTATCTTTGTGGCGCATCTGCCCCTCGAGCATATAGGTTACCGTTTCAAAACCGCGGTGCGGATGAGAAGGAAAGCCACCCATATAATCTGCCGCCTCATCACTCTTAAGCTCATCTAACAATAAAAAAGGATCAAGCTGCGGCAATAAATTGGAGCCTATACTGCGCGCAATTTTTACTCCGTCGCCATCGCTCGTGGCTACAGCATTAATGGTAGTTACTATTTTACGACTTGTGCTTTCAGTATTCATTGTTACGCCTCATCTAGCTTTGAGTTAAAGGGCATCTCTATTGTGCGCCTTATCTAAATTTAATTCCGGGCCTAACGGTACAATGCGAGTGGGGTTAATCATATCGTGGCTACAATAATAGTGTTGTTTAATATGAACTAAACTCACTGTTTCTTTAATTCCAGAATATTGGTAAAGCTCTCGCAAATAATTTGAGATATTTTTATAATCAGCAATACGCTTTAAATTACATTTAAAGTGGCCTACATAAACCGCATCAAAACGAATCAATGTAGTGAATAAACGCCAATCCGCTTCTGTTAATTGGCCGCCTATTAAATAACGTTTTTTACTTAGCCTATTTTCGACAGACTCTAATTCAGAGAATAACGCGTCGAAAGATTTTTCATAAACCGCTTGCTTTGTAGCAAAACCACATTTATACACACCATTATTAATATGGTGATAAATTTTTTCATTTACTTCATCAATTTGATCACGGTAAGCTGCAGGATAAAAATCACTATGATCGTTTGTCAGGTGATTAAATGCCGAATTGAAAATTCTAATAATATCTTCCGATTCATTATTGACAATACGCCCCTGCTTTTTATCCCAAAGAATGGGCACCGTGACTCGACCAGAATAATTAGTATTATCTCGTGTATAAATTTCATAGAGAAATTCACTATCATATAACGCATCTCCCGTTGCGCCGTCAAAGCCATCATCCAAGCTCCACCCTTTATCCAACATATGCGGATGCACAATCGACACACTAATTAAGTTCTCTAATTTTTTGAGCTTACGAAAAATAAGTGTACGGTGTGCCCAGGGACAAGCCAGCGACACGTAAAGATGATAACGGTTGGCCTCAGCTATAAAACCATTATCGCCACCATCGGTACTAAGCCAATGACGATATTGAGAGTCCTCTCGAATAAATTCTCCATCGGATTTTTTTGTGTCATACCATTTGTCTTGCCACTGACCGTTAACTAGAAGACCCATTATTTTTACCCTCTTAAAACTTACTTAGTGAGCTCTGACAAAAGTGCTCACATACCATTATTTAAATAAATTTTTCAATTTGCTGTTTTGCATAATCAATCAAGGTGTCAGGATCTCGCTTAGAACCAGATACATCAATGACATGAGATTCTTTGACGCCAATAAAGCGACAAATTTTCTGTAAATAAGAGCTATTAAAATCAATCTCGCTACCGATAGCCGTACCCCCCGCACTGGTAACAATAAAAGCCTGATCAATATCGAGCAATCCTTCTGGCCCCGCCTCGCCATAACGAAATGTTTCACCTACGCGACACACTAAATCTATCCATGCTTTTAACGCAGCCGGCACAGAAAAATTATAAATAGGCGCGCCGATGATCAACGTATTCACCGCCTTTAATTCACTAATCAGTTCATCGGATAAGCTTAAACTCTGCTTTTGCTCTTCAGATCTATTTTCTGCTGGCGTATAGTAAGCGCCAATAAGTGATTCATTCACAAACTCTAGCGGTGTTGCCGCTAGGTCTCTATAAATAACATCGGTCTGATTTTTCTTAGCTAAAGCCTCACTTAGGTATTTCGTTAACTCACGTGAAAGCGAGCCATTATGTGAGGAAAAGGAACCCCGAGCGCTAGAATCGACTTGCAAAATTGAATGCGTCATCTTTTTTCTTCTCTTATTTACGTTTTATTATTACCTGGTCTTTAGGTAAATAAATGTTAAGCGAGCATCCCTGCCCAATTCATTATTTCGCGATAGTTTTATCTAGCGATAAGCTGCCGCCGCCTAAAACTACAAGAGCAATACTCGAAGAAAGCAATGCTAGCGCGAATTCAAAACCACCATTACTTAAAAACAATCCTGCAGCGCCGTGTACCACCACACCGGCAATCAACATCGTAAACCCCAAGACCGCTGCTGCCGGTCGCACCAGCAAGCCGATAATCAACGCAATGCCCCCAAAAAATTCAGCGCTACCCGCTAGTAAAGCCATAATAAAACCCGGTTCCAAACCCTGAGAGGCCATAAACTGGCCGGTGCCTTCTAAACCATAACCTCCAAACCAGCCAAATAGTTTTTGAGCTCCATGGGCGGCAAAAATAATGCCTACCGGTAAACGTAAGGCGAGGCTTGCCCATTGGTCGTCTGTTTTGAGTAATGTTTGAATATTCATTTTGCTTCTCCTGTTGGGATTAATTTGCTTGTGATTAATACTTTTTATTAGTGCTTTCTAAATGCTGTCTGCACTATAGCCATAGGCAAAAGCAAAGAAAATTGATATATTTTGCAATAGTTATTCAATTTTTTTGAACTAAAGACAATAAATACCTTATGATTCCTTTAGATGCACTACAAGCCCTTGATTCTATTGATAGAAAAGGAACCTTCGCTGCAGCGGCTGAAGAACTTCATCGCGTCCCATCCGCGCTGACCTACACTATTAAAAAGTTAGAAGAACAACTTAATATCAAATTATTTGATAGAAATAAGCAACGCGCCAAACTAACACCCACAGGAAAGCTGTTATTAGAACGCGGGCGCGATATATTGCAGCAAGTTAGGCAGCTAGAAGAGCAAGCTAAACGTGTAGAAACAGGCTGGGAAACTGAACTCAGAATTGTAGTCGATACTATTTTGCCCGTAGAGCCTCTCTGGCCGACACTAAAAACACTACTAGCCGAACAACCATGGCTCAACATTCAACTAATCGAAGAAGCGCTTAGTGGAAGCTGGGAAGCGCTTGTAAGTCAGCGCGCAGACCTCATTATTGGTGTAACTGGTGATGAACCTGCCGGGGGACATTGGCAGAAGCAAGCACTGGGGCAAATGAAAATGAATATCTATTGTGGCAGCCAACATCCCGCCGCATCTCTGCCCTCACCTATTAATACACAACGATTAAAAGCTTTTACTCATATTGTGGTGGGCGATAGCGCCAGAAACTTACCCCACAGGAATGTGGGGCTCTTGGGACTAAATCAAGTATTATCAGTGCCTAACATGGAGCAAAAATATCAAGCGCTCATTCATGGCCTAGGTATAAGCCATTTACCCGAAAACTTAGCCAAGCCCGCTGTTGATAAAGGCTTATTAAAGGTACTAGTGGTGGATGCCACCCCCTTTCCACAAACACTTTTTATGTCTTGGCATAAAAACCATACCGGCCAAGCTAGCCAATGGTTGAGGGAGACGATTATAGACAGAAAGATATTTGGAAAAATATTAAGTTATCACTTTATTGACTCAAACCATTCATAGCTTTAAACCATCAGATGCATTCAATCAATTAACTTTATAAGCAACACTTCAATCAGCTATAGTGTCGACCTCACTTACACTCACAGGGTTTTTAACATGCTAGCCAACAAAGAAGGCCAAACCACCCCCTCAGTCACTTTTAGAACCCGACAAGGTGATAACTGGGTAGACTTAACCAGCGACGAAATCTTTAAGGGGAAAACAGTCGTTCTATTTTCTTTACCTGGAGCATTTACCCCAACCTGCTCATCTACGCACCTACCTCGCTACAATGAATTAACACCCACGCTAAAAGCAGAAGGAGTCGATACCGTTGCGTGCTTATCGGTTAATGATACCTTTGTAATGAATTCATGGGCGGGCGATCAACATGCCGACAACATTCTGTTTATCCCGGACGGGAATGGTGAATTTACGGAAGGAATGGGTATGCTGGTAGACAAAAATGACATTGGCTTTGGTAAGCGATCGTGGCGCTATTCTATGCTAGTAAAAGATGGGGTGATCGAAAAAATGTTTATCGAACCCGATCAGCCAGGTGACCCGTTTGAAGTCAGTGATGCTGATACGATGCTCAATCACATCAACCCTCAAGCAACACTGCCCAAACGTGTCAGCCTATTTACTAAGCCAGGCTGCCCACACTGCGCCCGAGCTAAAAAAGCACTCACTCAAAATCGTTACCATTATGAGGAAATTGTACTAGGTGACAAAGGGATAACTTACAGTACATTGGCTGCGGTAACGGGCGCAGGAACGGTTCCCCAAGTCTATATCGAAGGACAACTGATAGGTGGTGCAGACGACCTAGAAATATGGCTAGCCAAATAAAAAATTTTGATAGCTTGGGATGCCTGAGCTATTTTCTTTTTCCGCTGGGCGATTCTCGCCAATAACGTGTCA
>JBLHWO010000233.1:0-5678 GCA_047629215.1 Cellvibrionaceae bacterium
TCATGCCCAGCTACGCGCAAAGCTTCAACTAAATAATCAGGCATTGCTAATTCTTTGGGAGAAACCAAACTCACATGAATATTTTTGTATAGACACAATAGCTGACACAAAGAATGCACTGTCCGTCCGTGCTTTAGATCTCCAATCATCGCAATACGCAAACCATCAATACATCGGCCTTTTGAATCTAACTCCTTGCGAATCGTATATAAATCGAGCAATGCTTGCGTAGGGTGTTCGTTAGGGCCATCACCACCATTGAGAACGGGAACGCGGCTCGCTTTAGCAAACTCTGCTACCGAGCCTGCCTGTGGATGGCGCATACAAATAACATCACTGTAGCCCGATAAAACTCGAGCGGTATCGTAAAGTGATTCACCTTTGGAAATAGCCGAACTTTCAAAGCCTGTGGTCTCACGGACATTTCCACCCAATAAATTAAATGCGCTGCCAAAACTAACGCGCGTCCGCGTACTTGCCTCAAAAAACATATTACCAAGAATAGCGCCCTCTAACACCCTAGTTGCTTTTTGCCTGCTAGCGTACGGCAGCATATTGTCTGCTACCGTAAAAACGGTCTCTATATCATATCGAGTAAACTGCTGCATAGAAAGAATGTGTTGGCCTCTAAAGTTCACTATTACCCTGCCTTTGTTGTGAGTGATTGTCGCGATGAGGCCTTTGTACGAAAGCCACTTTACTTCAATGAAAAGATCTCACTGCCTTTAATGAGCACTGCTTTAATTGTATTTTTTAGCCATATTTAATATCTTCAATTTACCCTCTTGTTTATGCAAGTAGAGAATCACCATGACTTCTTAAGGCCTCTATTATATTCAAATCTGCTGTGCCTGACGCAGATAATTCATCAAGTTCAGAAAAATAATTTTCTAGGGTAATGCTCCCCCCTGCTTCAACATCGGTTAAATGTACATAACGCCACTCTTCCCAACGCGTCTGCTCCTCTTCTGTCAGCGTTTCATTGTGATGCCTTGCGCGATATCGAAATAAGAGGGCTTTTAAGCGCTTATCTTTCAACTGATTAGACAAAGAAGACAATGACTCAGGCGCAGCCTGTCGAATAGCATCAAACAATTGTCGATCGTGATTATTAATAAAGCCATCGTAAAGCTGCTGTTCTGGGTCGATACTGGGTGCAAAGCGTCGTTGAGAATAAATAGCTACCAACTTTGCATGAACATCAAAATCTTTGAGCTGTTGCCAATGTTGCTCACAGGCTATTTTATCAATCCCCAAACGTTTGGCGGCAGTATCATCAAGTAATTTAGGGGTTGTAATAATGGGGGACTTATTAAGATGTATTTCCTTTAAAGGAATACGCTCAACACCTTCAGGCAGCTCTCCTTGCTTTACAAACACTCTTTCCAAAATTTCTTCGGCTGACAAGGCCAATAACGGCGCTGGGTTCACGCTAAGATCGTAGCAAATCACACTATTACTATTCTTAGGGTGCTTCGCCAAAGGCGTCACTAGAGCAGCGCAACCCTGCTTCGCAGAAAAACGAGAAGAAATATGTAAAAGCGGTTTTCGCTGCTCTATATCAATAAGTGAATTAACTCGCTGCTTATTACGTAATTCATAGCAATAGTCATAAAGCTGAGGCTGTCTTTGTTTTATTAATTTAGCTAGCGCAATGGTGGCTTTAACATCGGATAAAGCATCGTGTGCGGAGGTATGCTCTAGGCCATTTTCAGTACTTAGTAATTCTAATTTGAAGCTGGGCAGGCCATCTTCTCGAAGTGGCCAACGAAGAGTGTCCGGCCTTAAAGCATAAACCAAACGCACCATGTCGATAATATCCCAACGGCTATTACCATTTTTCCACTCTCGTTCATAAGGATCGAAAAAATTACGATAAAAACCATAGCGACTGACTTCATCATCAAAGCGAATGCTGTTGTAGCCAACCCCACAAGTGCCCGGTTCTGATAATTGATCGTGTATCTTTTGAAAAAACTGCGGCTCGGGAATACCTTCGCAAAAGGCTTTTTGAGGTGTAATACCTGTAATTAAACAGGCTTGGGGTTGCGGTAAACAGTCGTTAGTAGGCTGACAGTAAACAACTAAAGGCTCGCCGATAATCTTGAGACTTTCATCCGTACGCACACCCGCAAATTGAGAGGGCTTATCGGAACTTGGTTTAGCTCCCCACGTTTCATAATCATGCCAAAATAGTGTTTTTATGCTGCTCATTTTTTATTCAGATATATTTTCTTGTAAGACTTTTATTCCTTAGATACAAAAAAGCCCTGCGGAGCAGGGCTTTTTAATCTTCTTAAAATAACTTATTTGTACGTTACTTTAGTACCTGAGACAGTAACATCGACACGACGGTTTTTAGCACGACCTTCACGCGATGCATTCGAAGTAACAGGCTCAGTTTCGCCACGGCCATAAACAGAAATTGCTGAAGCTGGAACGCCTTTACTGACTAGGTAATCAGCAACTGACTGGGCACGACTCTCAGATAGCGACATATTATATGCATCGTTACCACGACTATCCGCGTGACCGAATAGAGACAAATTATAGTCGCTTAAAGCACGAACGCCAACCACAACCGGATCAACTGAAGCTTTACCTGCATCAGTTAAGATAGCACTGTTAGTTGCAAACAAAGCATCTCCCGCTAGAGATATTTTTTGCTCAACTTTTTCAACTGTCTTAGTTGGAGCAGCGGCCACTTTTGGTGCTGGTGCAGCAACACGAGCTGGGGCAGCGATTACCTTAGGCTTAATATCCTGACATCTTGAAAAGAACTTACCGCTAGAAACCTTTATACATTTTGTATAGCTTGATTTGATTGGATTACCGCTGCCATCAACCAATGCACCGTTCGCAACATGCGCTGATGCGCCAACACTCATAAGAACAGATGTTAAAGCAATAGAGCTTACCAAAGTTATTTTGTTAATCATGAAGACCTCCTAAAGGTTTCTATTTATATGTTATATCTTTATTGCGTGTCCTATAACGGCGCTGACTCAATTTAGTAAAATAATACGCATTAAACACTTTATCCGTTGTTGGTGCCACCTGATACTCTTTTGTTGCGTTCACAACTCGCCTTGCTGCCGCAAATATACTCTATTACTCAGCCTTTTTATAGCCTAACCATAGAGCTCTTTGACAGTAGGAGTCGTTTTTTTACGATAAAGTCACACTCTGAAATATTAATTAATCAAGCTGGTCTGTTTTAGCTGCCATAATGAAATCATTCTTATGCAAACCCCTTATTTTATGACTCCACCACCTAACGGTTACCTTACCCCACTCGGTCAGCAAAGCAGGGTGGTGACCCTCATTTTCAGCCAAAAGACCAACGCGATTGGTAAAATCTAACGCCATAGCAAAATTATCAAATTCGTATATTTTCAACAGTTGTAGAACACCTTTTTCATCAATAATGTGCCAAGCATCAAGCTCTGATAACAACTTACCTTGCTCATATTGAGTTACTCTTGGAGCATCAACATGACAAGCTTCACACTTTTGCTCTGGTAGATCTGACATAGGTGGTTTCCTCTAAAGTATTATTTAGATAAATTTTGTAAGGCTCTATTGCCAATGTTTTTCACAACTCAGTGACCGTAAAAAATATGATTTTACCGAACTGAAATAATACTCTCTTCTATTTTCGCTTTCCAAATTTTAGGGCCTGTCTGGTGAACAGATTCTCCGTTACTATCGACGGCGACTGTTACGGGCATATCTTTAACATCAAACTCATAAATAGCTTCCATACCTAGATCTTCGAAGGCAAGGATTTTTGCACCAACAATAGCCTTAGAAACTAAATAAGCAGCTCCGCCAATAGCCATTAAATACACAGCCTTATTGTCTTTGATAGCATCAATTGCAGATTGACCACGCTCAGCTTTTCCTACCATCCCTAACAAACCAGTCCCTTCAAGCATTTGGCGAGTAAACTTATCCATTCTGGTTGCGGTAGTAGGTCCTGCTGGCCCAACGACTTCATCACCAACGGGATCAACAGGACCCACATAGTAGATAAATCGGTTTTTCATATCGACGGGAAGTGACTCACCTCTATTTAACATTTCGATCATACGCTTATGGGCGGCATCACGACCAGTTAATAACTTACCCGATAATAACAAGGTCTCGCCAGGCTGCCATTCCAATACATCTTTAGGCGTAACCATGTTGAGGTCAACTCGTCGTGTACTTTCCCCTACTTCCCACGCAATTCTAGGCCAATCATCTAAACTAGGTGGCGTTTGTGTTACGGGACCAGAGCCATCTAAGGTGAAATGAGTATGACGTGTCGCCGCACAGTTAGGAATAAGCGCAACGGCTTTATTGGCCGCATGGCTTGGAAAATCTTTTACTTTGACATCAAGCACTGTTGTTAAACCACCAAGACCTTGGGCACCAATACCTAATTGGTTAACTTTATCAAACAGCTCTAAACGCAGCTCTTCAGGGCGATTCGATGCTCCTTTTTTTTGTAAGTCTTGAATATTAATAGGTTCCAAAAGAGACTCTTTTGCCAATATCATGGCTTTCTCTGCTGTACCACCAATACCAATTCCCAAAATACCCGGCGGACACCAACCAGCCCCCATTGTTGGGACCACTTTTAGAATCCAATCAACAACAGAATCAGAGGGGTTCAACATCGCGAATTTAGACTTGGCTTCACTACCCCCGCCTTTTGCCGCCACATGAATTCTGACTTTATTACCAAGAACAATTTTATAGTTAATAACCGCAGGGGTATTGTCACCAGTGTTTATGCGGGCACCATCAGGATCAGCAAGAATAGATGCTCTTAGTAAATTATCAGGGTGATTATAAGCACGACGAACACCTTCATTAATCATATCCTCCAGCCCTATATCGGCTTCAAATTGAACATCCATACCCACTTCAACAAAGGCCGATACAATACCCGTATCTTGACAAATGGGTCGATGACCTTCGGCGCACATACGCGAGTTGATCAAAATTTGAGCCATAGCATCTTTAGCCGCTGGATTGGCTTCTTTCTCATAGGCTTTATGAACCGCTTGAATAAAGTCCAGCGGGTGATAATACGAAATAAATTGTAATGCGTCGGCAACACTGGCGATAACATCATCTTGCTTAATTACTGTGATCATAATTAATCGCTTACCCTATTTTATAGTAGATAATTAGTTTAGGGATCTTTGAATTAGTCTGGGTTAGATCAGCGGTGAGGCACACCACCCATGACTTACTCAGGGGCTCTTTTATCGAACAGGTGCTGACAGCACGCCCGCACGTTCTTTTAATAAAAGAAGATCTCGATTCGTGGTGATTCTGAATTTATCGAAGGATCGAAAAGTCTCTTCATAACCATCCACCTTTGCCGAAATGGCTTTAGTTTGCTTGCTTGTAGAGGCATATTGCTTGATTTGACTTGATAAAGACTGAGCTGTTTTCCCTTGATCAGAAACACGCTCTCTCAACGATTGAATCAATATTTCTTGCTCGCCGGTACGCTGCTTTATGGAGGCTACAGGCTGAGTCAACTTAGACTCTAGTGCAGCTATCGCACTATTCGTTTTGGAAACACCGTCTTTTAATATTTTATTTAACTCACTTTTAACCTTTGCAACTTCATTCAAACTCGCCTTTCGAGTAGCCCATAACTTGTCAATTTCGCTCAT
>JBLHWO010000234.1:0-5625 GCA_047629215.1 Cellvibrionaceae bacterium
CAAGCCATGATTCAGCTAAGAAGATGGTGTACTTAGCCATTACCGAAGCATCAAAGAAATGGACTATGCTAGTTCAAAACTGGCGGTAAGCGATGGTTCGCTTTATTATCGAATTCGGGGAAAGCCTCGAGAAACATCATAAATAATGGCAGTTACACATAATCTGTTACAGACTTCATAGGAAGCTTACTTTACCATTTAGAACTTTTCATCGAGGGTTAAAAACCTCAGTAACTTCACTCGGCTCTTTTTATTCTGACTCTTTTATCCCTGATTGAATTACAATTAGTTTCGATGCGACTTTCATCCATATAATTTTCATTTGAAATAGCACTATTACCAAGTGACTGATTGCAGCCTGAATAACAACAGTAACCAAATATTTAAAAGGTAACTAAGGATTAATTAGTGAAAACATCATTGATAACTTTCTTTTTCATCGTGTTTACTTTTTCTGTAGGTGCTCAAGACAATTTGAAGTCGCAACAGGAATACAAAGATGGAATTGCCGAGCAAGCAAATACTTATCCAATAAATATAGATGACAATAATATGCTCCGTAATTCATTTATTGACGGTAATACTCATGTGATAGAGATCCAAGTTAATCACCGCTCTAAAAAAGAAATCAGTAAAGAAGAGTTATTGAAGATAGAAGACCAATTACTCGGCACTATAGGTGTTAACTTCTGTAAGGATGGAACAAACGAAAGTGCCGCCAGAACTATTGGTTTAAGCGTAGAGTATAGGTACTTTGACAAGGACGCTGAACCTTTTCATTCAGTGCTTTTTAGCCAAAAGAAGTGTGATCAATTGGCTATGACCTATACGCCAGAAAGAATGACTAAAGATGTCAGTGTAGAAATGAAAATTAGGGCATTGGAAAAAGCTGGCACCGGCCGTGTAAAAGTTTGTGAGCTCGATCCTTTAAATGGCGTTATAAAAATTGGTTATTCCAATGAGGCTGATGAGGTTGCTACTTTTTATGTTTCTGATGAATACATGGTTAATAGCTTTATGATGAATTTAAACAAACACGAGCTGCAAGAACTGCGTCAATTGCTCTTAAATGCAGATAAAACTGCAATAGAAAATGCGATGCTAGATAATTTGAACTTAGGAGAGTTCAATTCCAATTCTGGAAAATTATTGTTAAGTAGCCACAAAGGTGCACTAAAGGGTTACTTCAGATCCAGAAAAGGCCGTGGTTCAGTGAGGGTGTTGTTGGATGCAACAGAAATTTCCCGTTGCTTAAGCCAGGTAGAGCCTCACCTGTAACCTTCTATCCAAAAAACGAACCTGCGGGCTGCCCCGCAGGTTTTGACTCCGCAGATTATACCGCTACTAAATCAAAAAAATTGTTCCTAGTCCCAAAAATGCCACAAAACCAACGATATCAGTGACTGTGGTTAAAATAACTGATCCAGAAAGAGCAGGGTCAATTTTATATTTATCGAGGATCACGGGAACAAATACCCCAGCCAATGCTGCTGCAACAATGTTAAGAAAAATAGCGATACCAATCACCATGCCTAATAGCGGATCGTTGAACCACAGGAGTGCAACAACGCCAATAACGACGGCCCAAATCACACCATTTAAACCGCCCACCTTGGACTCTTTGGCGAGTAATGCGCCAACGTTGGCAGAGGTGACTTGCTTGAGTGCTAAACCACGAATTATCAGTGTTAATGTTTGGCTACCGGCAATGCCTCCCATACTCGCAACAACTGGCATCAAGACCGCTAAGGCGACGACTTGTTGAATTGTGGCTTCGAACATACCGATAAAAGCACTCGCCATAAAAGCGGTTAGTAGGTTGATACCTAGCCAAATAGCTCTTGCTTTAGCGCTTTTGCGTACGGGTGAGAATAAATCTTCGTTTTCATCCATACCAGCGCTAGCCATAATTTGACCTTCATAATATTCTCGCATCAATTCGGCGGCAGCAGTCACATCGATTCGACCAATCAGTTTTAGATTTTCATCTACTACAGGTAGGGCACCAAATCCCGATAACAACACTTCTTTGGCTACCAGCTGTCCTTCTTTTGTCGCATTAATGATCGGAAAGTCATCTAAAGACACATCCGCTAAAGGTAAGTGTTCAGGTAGCGAATGTAGCTTAGCGATGGGGACCGCCTCTGAAAAATGGCCAGAACGATTAATTAAAAATATCATATCAGTATGTCTTGGCATTTCGCGGCGTATCAAGCGTAATGCATCTCGGACTTTGGCATTGATTGGTAGAACCAAAAAGTCATGAGAAGTCCAATGGCCTATTTGATCCTCAGGGTATTGGTTTGCTTCGGTATAGTATTGTTTTTGTAGCCTATCTAATGCCGTATAGGCGCGTTCGAATAATTCTTGCGGTAAAGAATCGGCTAGTTCAAGCAAATCCTCAGCGTCAATATCAGTAAACAGTACATCCCATTGCTCTGGTTCCGTGGCATGGATCAATACCGACCTAGGATTGCTACGCATCTCAATTAATACATCAAGCTTTTTATGATCGGGAATGGTCTGCCAAAGAATAATCCTTTCTTGAATCGGTAAAGATTCAAGTAATAGAGCAAGCTCAACCTTATCAGCTTGAGCGAGAACTGTTGCTGTATCACTTGTATCTGAATACAAGTCCGACTGATTAATGACTTCTTCAATTCTGTCTGGCAAAGCTTCTGACATATTCTCGACTTCCGAATGTTTAAACCTATGTTTACTGTTTAACCTTAGACGATGAATTGACGATAAAAGTCACAATCCTGAGCGGCCAAGCCCGTTGAAAAATAAAGGAATTACCACTTTCAGGTTTTATTTTTGATATTAATACAACGTGTGTATTGATAATTCTTTCGGTAATTGGTTATTTCAGTCAGTTAAATTTTTTATGAATAACCTGACCCTGCAGTTCGCTTTGAGCGGGACTTATCGTGGAGTGTTAGTCGTCATTAAAAAGTGTCGATATTCTAATCTGGATTTTAATAAAAATACCCCTTAATCTAACGCCTATCTTCACTTTCAAAAAGACATTAACAAACTGTTGTTATTAGGTTTTTGATGTTTGGTAAACTCAACTATTGAGATTTTGAGCCCTTTTCGAGGTATTATGAGTAAAAAAATACTGCTTGCTGTCATAGCATTACTAACTTCAATTTACATCGGTTTTTGGGCTACCGCTCCTCGCTCTGTGGATCCAGCTCAATATCAAATACTTGCGGATAAATATGATGTGCATATTGTGCGCGATAAATATGCTGTGCCGCATATCTTTGGTGCTCGGGATATAGATGCTGCCTTCGGGCTTGCTTATGCTCACGCGGAGGATGATTTTGCAACCATGCAGGATGTATTACTTGTGACCCGAGGTAAACTCGCAACCCTACATGGCGTTGACGCGGCTAAAACTGATTATCTGGTTCAGTTTATGGATGTGTGGAATGTGGTGGACGCTGGCTATGAGAGCCGCATAAATCAGCAAACTCGTGATCATGCTGAGGCCTATGCAGATGGTGTAAATTTTTATGCCTCTGAAAACCCAGATAATATTGCAGTGGGATTACTTCCTGTAACGGGCAAAGATATTATTGCGGGTTTCACTTTTAAAACCCCCTTATTTTATGGTTTTGATCAGGTGGTTGCAGCAGTTGTTGAGGGGCGATACGGCACCGGACTCGACAAACTTGCTCACTTACAAGTCACTGATTCACCTCAACCTGATATTGGTAGTCAAGGTATTGCAATCGCGCCGTCGCGTTCTGACGATGGTTATACACGTTTACTAGTGAATTCTCATCAACCACTTACTGGCCCCGTTGCTTGGTATGAAGCGCGGGTTAAGACAGACGAAGGTTGGGATATGGTTGGTAGCACTTTTCCGGGTTCACCGGTTATTCTGCATGGACATGGACCTACACTAGGATGGGCTAGCACTGTAAATAAGCCAGATTTGGTGGATGTGTACCAGCTAACAATTAATCCCAAAAACGGCGACCAATATTTATTAGACGGTGTATGGCGTGATTTTGAAGTAAAAGATGCGGCAATTGACGTCACGTTTTGGGGCCCAATTCGCTGGACGTTTCACGAAGCTATTTATCGCTCTGTTCACGGCCCTGTTTTTAAAACAGAAAAGGGAGCCTTTGCGCTGCGTTGGGCTGGAATGGATGAAATGCGCACCCTCGAAGAGATGTTAGCCATGAACAAAGCGCGCACCCAAGCTGACTTTGAAGCGGCGCTATCGATGACCGCCTCGCCGAGCATCAATTATGTGTATGCTGACAAAGACGGTAATATTGCTCACTACTATAATGCGATGATGCCTAAGCGACCTGAAGGCGATAAGTTCTCGACCATAGATTGGCTAGGTTTAGTAGCAGGTGACCGTTCAGATCTTATTTGGCAGGGATATTACCCTTTTGAACGTATGCCGCGCACGGTTAATCCCCCATCTGGTTTTGTCTACAATGCCAACAACACCCCTTATCGTTCTTCGATTGGTGAGGGCCAACCAAAGCCCAAAGACTATGAATCGTCGATGGGAATACAGACTAATATGACTAATCGTGCTTTGCGCATTGAAGCCTTGTTTGGAGCAGACAAGGCTATAAGCCGTGAAGATTTGCACCGTTATAAATATGATAATCGCTATGCTGATGGCTCAGTGGTTGCTCAAGTGCTCGAACGTTTGCTAGCGATGTCTTTTGAACCCAACAGTGAGTTGCAAGCAGGGCAAGAACTACTGAGAAGCTGGGATTTAGGAAGTGATGCTGAGAGTCGAATGGCGGCACTGGGTGTGATGACTGGCAGTCCATTTGTTATGGCGGTAATGCGTGACGAGCCAGAACCTGACTTGACCGAGGTTTTTCAAAATACGCTGACTCTGTTACAAGATCATTTTGGTCGAATTGACCCCAAGTGGGGTGAAGTAAACCGTCTGGTTCGCGGTGACAAGAGTTGGCCCCTTTCGGGTGCGCCTGACGTGTTGCGAGCCGTATATGGTGTATTTGATGAAGAGGCGGGTCATCAACAGGCAACGGCTGGAGATAGCTACATTATGTTTGTTGAATGGGCACCAGATGGTATTCTTACCTCACACAGTATTCATAATTTTGGCAGCGCCACCCTTGATGCAACGTCAAACCACTATGACGATCAGGCTCCCATATTTGCGTCTGAGAAGGAGCGACGACTACCTTTAGATATGGTCACGCTTATGGCTGAAAAAACCAGTGAAAAAATAATTGGCGGGGGCTCTTAACTTAGAGCATGAATAAGAAGCAATTAACAAGAGACTGTTATAAATATAATCAAAGGACTCTTCATATTTGATTAAATGCTAATGAGTGTTTTTGTGAGTTGTTTAAAACTCGCTCACAAAACCTTCATATGTTAAAGGTTATTAAACCATTACAGACAGCAATGTAAATTTTAAGACTAGGCGAGGCATGATAAAAAAACTAAATCACTCGAATAAAGAAGTGGCACATCAAATTTTCACTATTTTTCAAAACGCTTATAAAATGGAAGCTCACCTTATAGGCTCTCTTGATTTTCCTCCATTATTGCGAAGCGCTTTAGATATACAAAATTCAAAAACATTATTTTATGGCTTCAGTGAAAATGCAT
>JBLHWO010000235.1:0-5611 GCA_047629215.1 Cellvibrionaceae bacterium
TACTGTCGAATTCTATCTTAGGGTATCCTGAGAGTATCCTCAGTGCTGAGCCTGTTGAAAAGAGAGGATATAATCTTTTGTATCTGAAATCAGAAAATGGTGCCCGGAGCCGGAATCGAACCGGCACGACCGTTAAGTCGCAAGATTTTAAGTCTTGTGTGTCTACCAATTCCACCACCCGGGCTTTCTTCGTAACTACTTGATTTTTAATGTTTTTTCTATTTCTTGCTTGAGCCTTCTCTATTTTAGATAACTTTAGGATACTACAGTATGTCTGTTTTTTAATCTTAAATTATTATCAGTTTTTCATTTTAAAAACTGTCTTTTTACAGTCAAAAATCAAGTCAGGATACTCTAGGCCTTGACTATTTTAAGTCTTGGGTGCCTACCAATTCCACTACCCGGGCGGACATTGCAACCATATTTTTAGTTAGTTATTTAATTAAGTCATTAATCAAAAGTTGCTAAGACAGCATCTTTCTTTCTGGAAGGGCAAAGGTGGGCGTATATCTGTGTTGTTTTAATATCGGTATGACCCATGAGGTCACGTATATCAATAAGGTCTGTGCCATTCATAGCTAACCAGCTACCGTATGTGTGGCGAAGGTCTTTAAATCTGAAATTTTTTATTCCAGCATCATTCAGTACGTTTGCCCAAGCCTTTTTTATGTTATTTAACCGTTTACCTGTTTTAAGATTTTTAAATACCCGCCCACTTTTACCATTTTGGATTCCCCAGCGTACCAGTACTTCTTTTAGTGTTTCTGTCATGGTTGCAATTATGGGTTGTGGATTATCTATTCTAGTCTCAGTCTTATTGCGTATTTTATTAATTTGATTGTTGGTTAAATCGATATGCTTTTCCCAATCAAGGTCAAAAATATCACCAATATCAAACCCAGTTTTGTAAGCGATAAGTACTATTGGGGTAATGTAATCAGGATACTCTTCATCAGAAATTGGCTCTAGTTGCGCCTTATTACTATTTCTGGTGGAATGCCACTTGATGTAATTTTTTCGCTCAGTTCTAAGTTGTTGATCTCTATTATTTAGAGCGGTAAGTAAGTTTTTTTCTTCTTTTTTTGACAAAAATCGCATTTTAGGTGAGTTAACTTTTTCAGTTACTTTGCGTTTAAGCGAATAGTGCTCTAACTCAAAGTGTTTGATGAGTTTGTAATGTTTGACTGCGGTATTAATGCAAGCTTTTAAATACGCATAAACACACTTAATTCTTGCAAAGGTGATGCTATCCTTCTCTCTTATTGTTCTCCATTTTTCTATGTCTAAGTTATCAATTTTATCGATTCTCTTATCCTTGATAAAGCCAAAATTACTCTTAATGGCAGAGATCATCTCTTTTGCTGTTTTGTTTTCACCTCTTGCATAAGGAGCATAATATTTATCAATATAATTGAATAGTTTTAAATCTGCATTTACGGCAACTTGCTTTTCTTTTTTAGCCTCATCTTTCCGTAACGCTATTGGGTCAATGTTTTTAGCTATCCCGCCAGCCATGCTTCTTGCTGACTTTCTAGCATCGACAACAGACACTTTATCAGTTTTTCCGATGGGTACCGTTTTCGTGGTTCTACATTTGGGTAATCGATAACGGTAAACGAAGCTTTTACCACCTGACGGGTAGACCATGACGCCCAATCCTTTTACGTCTGAATCGGACACCATGTAGCGATTTTTTTTGAGAGGGAGTTCTTTTATATAGCTTGCGGTTAACAATGCTGACATAATTCGAGCCAAAATAAGGTTACTGTTTTAAGTTAAGGTGATCATACTCGGAAAGAAGAAAAAGTGCATGCCAAATCATAGGGCAGAGATGGATTGTTAGGCACATCAAGGGACTGGAATAAACATCATAGATGATTTTATGTCATTGTAATTAAAGAGCTTTTGTAATATTTTTAATTTTTTTCAGTATGTTAGACTTTTAAGGATGTCGGATTGTGATTCCGGTGGTCGCGGGTTCGAGTCCCGTCAGTCACCCAAATTTCTTATCTAAACCCTTCTTTACGATTTGCTTGTCATTTCAGACTAAAGCATAATCATCTGTCGTTATTATTCTTGTAGGTAAAATAAATGCAGTTAGCTGAAGGTTTACGCTTAGGTATGCGCCGCTTGGCGTCAAGTGTCTGTGTAGTTGCTACTCGCGTAGGTGATGCGCGTTATGCTATGACTGCTTCATCAGTTACTTCTCTATCTGATGATCCAGCATCATTATTAGTTTGTATTAATAAAACAGCTGCTATACAGCCATTTTTGCTCAAGGGGCAGCCCTTATCTATTAATATTTTGGGTTCTGATCAGGAGGACGTGTCTAATAAGTGCGCTCAAAAGAACGCAGCTGAAGAGCGCTTTGAAGTCGGTGATTGGCTTGAGCATGAATCCATTAAGTTGCCTTATTTAAAGTCAGCCCAAGCGGTTTTTATTTGCCAAGTTGATAACGAGAATCACGAATATGGTACCCACCAAATAGTTATTGGCCGATTAACAGATGTGATTATTTCTGATGTTGCTGTAGATCCATTAATTTATGCAGATGGAAGGTATCAAAAAATAATCTGATTATTGAAGATGCAAAGGGATTTCTATTGTAAATGAGGTGCCCGAATTAAGGTCTGAATCTACTGTTATACTCCCGCCATGATGTTCGGTAATAATAAAATAAGAAACCGATAGACCTAGCCCCGTCCCTTTGCCAACTTCTTTCGTAGTAAAAAAAGGATCAAAGATATGGCGTTGGGTCCATTCATCCATTCCTGGTCCATTATCTGTAATTTCTAACTTCATTACTTTATCGGTAAATGATAAGGTGATGTCTATTTTTAGCAGTGGTTTTGTTTTTTCGCTTAAGTCAGCTTCGTTAAATGCATGATAAGCGTTGCTTAATAAGTTAAGCGCGACTTGTTGTATTTCAGCGGCAGAACAATTGACCAATGGGCAGTGATCTGGAAAGTGCTTGTAAATAGTGGTTTGCTCAGATCGTACGGATTGGCTAGCGCTGATAGAGTGTAACGCAAGATCAATAGAGCGATTAAGAAGCCCTTTAATATCGATAAAGTCAAATTGTTTGCTATCTGCTCTGGAAAATTCAAGCATATTTTTAACGATAAAGGTGGCGCGTTCACCAGCATCTTTAATATCATCGAGAAAGTTTAAAATCTTTCTATTTTTTAAGTATAGGTTAATGTCCTCTAACGAAATACCTAATTCACTCGCGGCACTTTTATTTTTCTCTAGCTTATCAGAGACTCTTCGTTTGATATTTTGTATGTTTTGTAAAATAGTACCTAAAGGATTGTTGATTTCATGAGCAACACCTGCGGCAAGCTCGCCTAAAGAGTTCATTTTTTCATTTTGAATCATCATTGTTTCTAGTCGAACACGTAAAGTGACATCATCGACTCGAACCACAGCGCCTTCAATTTCAGGTGAGATTAAAGGGTATATTGTAAGGTCGCTATATTTAGCTTGGCCGCCATGGCCCTGCTGACGATTTTCTCGTTTTTGAGTTTTTTGTAACGCGATGGCTCGTTCAATTAACTCTTTGTTAATAGCAAGTTCAGGGGCAATGGTGTCCAGCAGGTATCCTAAAGCTTTATTGTAACTGATGTTCGTGGCTTTTTGTGCGGCACTATTCCAGTGAGTAATGGTGCCGTCACGAGTAACACCAATTAATATCGAAGGCATTGAATTAATAATACTTTGTATATAGCTCTGTGTTTCTCTTAATAACTCTTCCGTTATTTCATGGTTAGCGATTTCGTCATATAGCTGACTGTTGAGGTTTACTAATTTTTCACTGCGATCCAAAAAGCGCTGTTCTAGCTCGTGGTGTTTATTATTCAGCTGAACTTCAGACTCGAGATGTTTTTCCCTGCTTCTCTTTAAATTAATGATTATGAATACTTGTAATAGGCAGCATAGGGATAAGGCGGCAATGATCCAGTTTGAATGGTTAAGCGTGCTTGTAAATAGGTCGGCCTTCACCGGCGCGCTGAGAGTTAAGCCGCATATAAAAAGAGGGCTTGAGTGGATATATCGATACCTGTCCCGAAATTGCATAATTGCCCAGCCATTATTGTCTATTTTTTCTTATGCTCTCATTATCAGCCTGTTTAAAAGCTAATGTCCATAGCGCATAGCATCTCTATTCATGATTTTGTTGTATAAGCAATCAGTTAGGTTGGTTTTTGCTCATTTAGCGGAGAACTCTACCGGATTATAAAGAATTACCAATTAATATCATAAAATTATTTGACAAGAGTAATTTATCGGGTAGAATGCGCTCCTCTTCAAACGGGTGGTTAGCTCAGTTGGTAGAGCGGCGCCCTTACAAGGCGTAGGTCACAGGTTCGACCCCTGTACCACCCACCATATTAAATATTCTATTCGGACCGGTAGTTCAGCTGGTTAGAATGCCGGCCTGTCACGCCGGAGGTCGCGGGTTCGAGTCCCGTCCGGTCCGCCATTATTCTCTTTAAAGTTAACAGTCTAGTAGGCTGTTAACTTTAAAGATAAAATTCTCCTTTACATTAATAATTTAAATCCATAATAAAGTACATGCCAAATCTATCGACACTTTCGATATTGATGGATAAAAACTAAATGTATTTTGTAATTCATTATAATTAACGTAAAAAACTACATTAAACAGATGCATCTAGAATTGCTTGTGATACAAGTTCGGATAAGGTGAAAGAGGTATATCAAGTAAGATTTAATGGCCCTCTACTCTCATATGAGCGGCTTAGAGCCATTAGCCTTATCTTTTCTTTGATGTTCCCGGGCGGCGATACAGCGCTATGAATGATAGCCAATTGGATCAATTCAATAGTTATTGTGCTGTTAATCTGATGGTCTATCTAATATTAAATTTGTATTATCCCAAATAAAGCTATATTGACAATTGGCCTGTGTGAGTAATTTTCTTAAATCGTGTCTTCCAGTTTCTTAGGTCTTCTTTTTCGTATATACAAAGCCCACCTCGCTTAGTGTAAGAGGGGGCTGTGACTCCAGCAAGATTCCCCCGCTTACTCTTGATGCTTTTAGTGTTTTTTCTGCATAACCTAAAAATTCGGCGGCTTCTTTAGTTGTTATTCCAATCTTCTGGTTTTTCTGTTGATGCAGGCAATTTTATCCATTATCAAAATATTGCTAATCCAGCAATAACGTTTCTAATTGCTTTAAATCTGATATATCTTTCTCATAGTTCAATATTCTCTGTTTGACGGAATAGCGATTAGCGAGCACCTTATATAAACACAGATTTCGAGCTGACTATGAACCTTCGTCTTATCCCCCTGAATGTCGACTCTATCCAGTTTCACTACTACATTAGTCGATTATCATGCGGCTTGTAAGCGCACTCTAAACCCCATTATTCTAATTCCCGACCAAGCTTGGCAAGCCCACGTAGATGCCTATAACAATAGCAAACAAAGCGCTACGGCCTACGCCAACAAACACGGTTTGGTCTACAGCCAAATGTTATACTGGTCGCGAAAGTTAAGCAGTGAACCTAAGTCATGGAGTAAACCTAAAACGGGTTTTGTTGCGGTTAAGATCAATAAATCAAAACCTACAATGACAATGACAA
>JBLHWO010000236.1:0-5603 GCA_047629215.1 Cellvibrionaceae bacterium
AAAAAAATTAGATTGTTATTCATTGTGAACACCTTGTAGTTTAAACATTTTACTTTTATTTTTTGATAAATAACCTATATTGACACTGTCAATTTGAACAGAGAATATGGACAGTGTCAATATGAGTGAAGTATCAAGTTATCATCATGGAAATTTACGAGGGGAAATTCTTCTAACAGCCTTTGAACTCTTGGACAATGGTGGTATTGATGCCGTGGGCATTAGAAAAATTGCACGACGACTAGAGGTTGCCCATTCTGCTCCTGCGAATCATTTTAAAAATAAACAGGCATTATTGAACTCCCTATCCACAGAATCTTTTCGTCATTTGGTTTCAAAAGTTGAAAAACAGATCCCAAAAAAAATAACTGATCTCAGACTCGCTATTCATTCTTTTAGCAACACGATATTGGAATTCGGTCTGAAATATCCAAACCGCTACAAACTCCTTTGGCGCAGAGAATATGCAGATGATCAACATGGTGAACTAGGCGCGGTAATGGAAGATATGTATGCGCTACTCACGGCAATATTAAGCGAGCATGCCCTCAAAAAGCAGGTGGATGTTGAAACTCAGGCTATTGCACTTTGGTCATTAATTCATGGTTATGTGTTACTTCGTTTGGATGAAAACCTAAAAGAGGGATACGATCAGGTTACAGGTATAAAAAGACAGATAGCCATTATAGATGTTCTGATTGATGGAATAGCTGAATAGCTTTCTTTGGTGGCTTCGCCACTGCTCTCTATCGGTTGTTTCGAGCCGTAGTGAGGATGAAAAGGGGCTTTAGAAGCATCGATTCGCTCAGTTGAACAGCTCGACAAGGAAGTCTAGCTTAGGTGCCGTTCATCATGCATGATTTGCCCTTTAGGGCATGCTTTTAGATTGCTCTGTTAATTACTTTATTGTGGAGCCTGCGGGGCAGAGCCGTCTATTTCCATGGTCGAAAAATCCGCCGCCGCGCAGCATCTCCGCCAACTAATCACCAGAATGATGGGTTGCATTAAAAAGCTGAGGCTGTGCATAGAAAAGGCAGACCTCGTAGCCCATTCTGAACGAATCTGATAGGATTTAATATAATAACAGGAGTCGCCTCGTTCTATGTCTGAAAACCTAGTTAACCTTTCAATTGAAGACGGTATCGCCTCTGTTACCTTAGACCGTCCTGACAAACACAACGCACTTAATATCTCGATGTTTCAAGCCATTTATAAAACCATTAAAACAAACCGCCATGTAAGAGTTGTCATCGTATCTGGTGCCGGCGAAAAATTTTGCTCAGGCCTTGACGTGAAGTCAATGTTGGCAAACAAAAGTAATGTGCTTAAATTACTTGTGAAGTGGCTACCGGGTAATGCCAATCTTGCCCAAAGAGTCAGTATTGGTTGGCGCCGCTTAAACGTGCCCGTGATTATGGCATTACACGGTAAATGTTGGGGTGGAGGCATGCAAATAGCCTTAGGAGGGGATTTTAGGATCGCATCACCTGATAGCTCTCTTTCTATTATGGAATCGCGATGGGGCTTAATTCCAGATATGGGAGGCACCCCAGCATTGCTCGAGTGTGTTTCTGGCGACCAGGCAATGAAACTAGCTATGACGAGTGAAATCGTCGAGGCAAGTCAGGCCCTTTCAATTGGCTTATAGTCACTCAGGTATCTGACACTCCTTTGCAAGCGGCCAACGTTTTAGCAACACAATTGTTTGAACGCTCACCCGACACAAATCGAGCCATTAAGCACCTTTATCATAGGATATGGAGCGTTAATGAACGAAAAGTTGTGGCAAAAGAAACGATCAATCAGATCAAAATTATTACTGGGAAAAACCAGAGAATTACAGTAAAAAGAGAGCTAGGTCAAAGTGACATTGGGTTTAAGCTCTCAGTGTTACTCGGCACATAAATCTATAACAGTAACGCAAAAAATATTCAGCGAGGAATGGATGTTTTTATAGCCTAAGAGATGAGGACAGATTTTATATGGATTTTAACAATATACCCAAAGTGTCATTGGGCTTCTTTCCTACTCCACTGGTTGAGCTTAAAAATTTAAGTATCACACTTGGGGGACCTAAAATATTTATGAAACGGGATGACCATACTGGACTGGCTTTGGGAGGAAATAAAACCCGAAAGTTAGAATTTATTCTTGGGGATGCACTGGCAAAAGGTGCCGACACTATTATTACTGCAGGTGCGGCTCAATCAAACCATTGTCGTCAGACTGCCGCCGCCGCCGCCCTCTTGGGTCTTGAATGTCATCTTGTTTTAGGCGGTGAAGAGCCCAAGCATATTAATGGTAATCTTTTATTGGATAAAATTTTTGGTTGCCATATTCACTGGGCGGGTAAAAATCGTAAGGGTGAAGATATTCCGCAAATTGTTGAGCAACTAAAAAAAGACAATAAAAACACTTATGTGGTTCCCTACGGTGGCTCCAATGAACTAGGTGCGATAGGGTTTGTAAATGCATTTAAAGAGCTTGAAGTGCAAAGTGAAATTTTACCCACATCATTTACACATATCGTTTTTGCATCGAGTTCTGGTGGGACTCATGCGGGTTTGATGCTTGGCAAAAAAATGCATAAATCAGCGACTCAAGTTGTCGGTATTTGTAATGATAAAGGCGCAACGGATAAAATCCCATTTGATCAATCTATACTCTGTCTGGCTAATCGAACCGCGAAATACTTAGGTGAGCGTCATCAATTTTCTGCTCGAGATTTAATTCTTAATTCTGACTATGTTGGCCAAGGTTATGGCGTGATTGGTGCGTTAGAAAATGAGGCTATTTCTCTGGTCGCACAAACTGAAGGAATACTACTAGACCCTGTTTATACAGGTAAAGCGATGGGGGGATTAATAGATATGATCCGCTCTGAAAAAATCACAAAAACAGATTGTGTGTTATTTTGGCATACCGGAGGAGCCCCCGCTTTATTTGCATATTCAGATAGATTAGCTATTACTTAGCCATCTCACTATCGGTGATTATTCTTATATTCCTTAAAAATCTGCCGAGACTAATCGTTGATTTCCATTGTTGGTAAAGCTCACGCCGCACCGTAATTGATGGATTTTCCTAGTCGGTAAAGCGGGCACCGGCGTTACTGCCTTTTATGCTCTGACGAGGGCCGCTATCTCAAGCGGCGTCAGCTGCCACAGCCTACATTCTCAAAATAGTGCTTTATCGACCATTTTAATCCAGATTGGATTTGAGAACGCTTTCCGCCCCTTGGCATCTGCAACGACTAAGCTTACCCACCCTGATTTTTGCGGCACATCAAATACTACTGAAGACTTTTCGCCCGACAATGCCTGCTCACTGATTACTCCATCATGACCCATTAACTGCACTGACTTAAGCCCATTGACCGAAACCAAATCAAAACGGATGGATTGCTGCTGATTTTTAGCTAACTTTAGCGTGTCTCCAAACATCACATTTTTTGGGTAAATCACTGGTCCAAAAGATGCGTACGAGCGGCCATTTTTCATTGCTTGAGCAAACGCTTTAGCGTCTGGTTTACTCGCTGTATAAACAAACATGCGGTTATGACCGCTTGTTTCATTCCAGACATCGTGGGTATCGGAACCTGCCGTGTAATAATAAGGCAAGCCTTCAGACCATAGCTGGCGAGCTTTCTCAACAGCCTGCTTATAATCTACTTCTGAATTTATCTCGATTAAATCAATGCTGGGAGTAAATCCGCCGGGAGCGGTATTTTCCCCCAGACTGCTCAAATAACCGTAAGGAATATAAGGATGATTAGTAGCGACAACTGTTGCCCCCATGCGCCGAGCATCTTTAATGATGCTGTGCACATCGTCAACGCCGGGGTCTACCGATAACTGCGCGCCAATATTAATCGGGAACACATTAAAATGCCCCCACGATGGCGAGATTTCTATGGACGGAATAAATGGCACTCCACGCTTATCTGAAAGCGCTTTAATAGTCGCATGATTTTTGGTTGAGTCATGGTCACTCACAAACGTCACATTAAGACCCGCTGCCAGTTGCGAACGCACCAGATACTCCGGTGAAGTTGAGCCTTCCAACACATCTGCATGATGATGTAAGTCACCTGCATACCAACCGCGTTGGGTTGGGTAGGTACTAACAGAAATTGCGCTGACTAAGTTTGTTGTTTGATTGGCAGAAATACTAGCGTCAATGAATACAGGTTTAGCTACGAAGCCAGCACCAGCGGAAACTTTAAGCTGATAATCGCCAGGGGCCAAGGTAAATTGGACCTGGCCCACGTTGTCTAATTCTGTGAAGAATGTTTTTGCGCCCAAAAATTCAATCAGCGGTTTATTGCCTTTTTCGATTTGAATTTTAGCGTCTAATGCCAATGCTGTTTCTGCGTCAGTCACCTGAATTTTGACTTTACCCGGTGCCATAAGATCAGCAAATGAAAGTGTTTGCGACGCATTTTTTTTGATACTAACGTTATGCTTTTTACTGTCGGAATAACCTTTGCCAGCCGCATAAACCTGATAATCTCCCACAGGCAGGTCAAGCATATACTCGCCGTTTTTACCTATCACCCAAATATAGGGTAGACCCTCTTTAAGTACCACAACCGCTGGTTCATCTACAGATTTACCATCTTGTGTCTTAACGCGACCGGATAATGTTCCTGCCTGCAGATTTTTACGCTTGATCTCAGCGCGAACCACCGGGGAGATATCGCCACTGGCTAACACCTGATAGTCACCTTCAAATGTGATTGATTCTGATTTTTTTAGATCATGTTTGGTATATAAATCCCGTGATTTGTTTTTTAGCTCCGTCATATAAGGGGCGTGTAATGCAATGGCCCAATCCGCGTCATAGCCAACAAAACGGTCTGATATAGGATTATCGATAATCGCCTGTTCTTTGCCTACATAACCTGGCACGGCAAACTTATAACCAGCATCCTGCCACAAGGTATAACCGGATAACATATCCGTTAATGTTTCACCTTCGTTGGTCATGGTGGTTTTAACATGAATACGATCTGAGCCTGAATTTAGGCTATAAATAGTGCTAATAACTACCTTGCCAAAATCACGTGTGACGTTAACTATCGCTTCTTCTTTACTGTCTTTAATAATATCTACGTTTTGGTAAGTAGTTGGCCAGCTTGACCAGCTATTTGGAATAAAATCCGCATAGGCAACACGGTCATTACTTAGTGTTCCATCTGCTTTCACATTGGCAATATCAACAATACAGCCACGGGCAACACCCCAAGGAGGTGCTGACCCGATAGCTAACGAAAACGCCAATTTGTCATTTCTGATGGTTAAGTCTTTATCAGATGTGGCGTTACCGGCGGGTATCATCGTTTTGCCATGAATAATGGAAACAGCTGCATGGCTCTGCACTGCCACAGCAAAACCAGTCGCCAATATAAAAGCTCTAACAAGCAGGGATGTATAAAACGGTTTTAACATAGCGATTACCTAGCCTTACCTAACAATGAATAGAATTTTTATATGGAATTTGAGCGTAGGCAGGGTAAACGCTGTGTCTGAACTAAGCAATGTGCAGCAAGCTTTACTCGATGGGTTCTGTGTTGCTGTTTTTGGAGCGCTTGTGGTAAGGAG
>JBLHWO010000237.1:0-5590 GCA_047629215.1 Cellvibrionaceae bacterium
AAGACGAAACCAAACGTTACCGCTTGGTTGGGCCCGATGAGTTTAACGTAAAGGAAGGTAAAATCAGCATCGACTCACCTTTAGCGAGAGCCCTACTTAAAAAACAAGTTGATGATGAAGTGGTTATCCAAACAGACAAAGGTGAAGAGGTTTTGTGTATTGATGCAATCGAGTATAAATAGATACAGTAAAAAGTGAGCGGTGGCCACCAATGACTATCCATAATAAAAAGGTAAACCCCCTTGTTCGAATTAAAAACAGTAGGTCTCTTTATCCTCACAGCCTTAGCAGAAATCATGGGCTGCTATTTACCCTACCTGTGGCTGCGTGAAGATAAAACCATTTGGTTATTAGTGCCCGCCGTTTTAAGTCTGTCTTTATTTGTGTGGCTACTGACTTTACACACAACCGCTTCGGGTAGGGTTTATGCCGCCTATGGTGGTGTATATATCTTTGCTGCTATTCTATGGTTGTGGGGCGTCGATGGTATTCGCCCAACGTTGTGGGATATTGTAGGGGCAGGTGTAGCGCTTTTAGGTATGGCTATTATTATGTTTGCTCCACGGGCAACATAAGTAAAAGGTGGACACGCCCACCCTACACATAAACCCATATCTCAAGATTTGGTACAACCGAGAAAAAATATATTCTAAACCGTAGGGTGGGCTGTGCCTACCTTCAAAAAACGTTGCTTGCTTACGGAACCATTCATTAAAAATGCCCTCTATATTATTCAAGAAAACAAATAGGAGAAAAACTATGAACAAGCTTATCGTCGCATTCTCACTGTGCTTTGCATTATTCGGTAGTATACAAACTGTATTTGCGGCAGATACTGTTATCGCTAACGGTAAGTTAACTGCAAAATTTTCATCGTGGGGAAAGCCATCGCTAGAAGGGGATTGGAAAATCGTAACGTCAGAAGGAAAACAATTTATTGAGCTAGCCGACAACTTTAAGGCGAAGAAAGGGCCCGATGTCAAAGTATTTCTATCGCCAAAGTCTACCGCAGCTTTAACAGGTGAAAATGCCTCCGATGGTAGTGTCTTTATTAAATTAATTAGTGACTTTGAAGGCAAAGCACGTATAGAAATACCCGCTAATATAGATGTTAGCCAATATAAGTCTCTGATTTTTCATTGTGAAGAATACAGTAAGCTATGGGGCTATTCGCCACTCTAGCGGTATAAGTTGTTAGCTTTGTAGAATTACGATAAGTATAGCCCACTCTACACTTATTGCATTTTTGGAATGGGTGCAGGCTGCTCCTTTTGTAGAGTGGGCTGCGCCCATCTTTAATTTCAATAAAAATTAAATCACTTTCAAAAGCGACTCAACAACATAATCCATATTGTTACTATTTAAGCCCGCAATATTAATACGGCTTGAACCCACCATATAAATACTATTTTCCTTTAAGCGTCCTACTTGCTCAGGTGTTATACCTAAAAACGAAAACATACCTTTTTCATTCTGAATATAATTAAAACGATCACCGGTGCCCGCAGCAGTAAGACTACTTACAAATGACTCTCGCAAGCCAGCGATACGCTCTCTTACCACTTTTAGCTCATCTTGCCACTGTTTGGTCCAAACATCATCGTGTAAAATCAAATCCACTATTGCAGCACCGTGACTAGGCGGCATAGAGTAGATCTCACGCGCGACGTTTAACAATTGCCCCCGACAAACTTCCGCAATTGCTGGGGTATTTGCAATCACCATTGCTGCACCCACTCGCTCTCGGTATAGTCCAAAATTTTTGGAGCATGAACTTGCTACAACTACTTCAGGGCAATGTTCTGCTAAATAGCGCAAGCCGTATGCATCCTCATCCAAACCATCTCCTAAACCTTGATAAGCCACGTCGATAAAAGGGGTCGCTCCTTTTTCAACAACAAGGTTAGCAAGCGTTCGCCATTGTTCTTGTGTTAAATCGGCGCCAGAGGGGTTATGACAACAACCATGCAATAGCACTACATCGCCTGCACTAATATGTGCAAGTGTGGCCATCATGCCGTCAAAATCAATTCCATGTTTGTTGTAATCATAATAAGGGTATTCACGTAAAGTCAGACCAGCGCTACCTAATAAAGGAATATGGTTAGCCCAAGTCGGGGTAGAAACCCAGACCGTAATATTGTCTCTGCTATTTTCATGACAACGGCTCAACATACCCGCCGCAATACGCAATGCGCCACAACCACCCGGCGTTTGAACACTCACAACTCGACCATCACGTAAAGCAGGATGATCTTTACCTAATAATAGATTCATCATGCCTTCATTAAAGCCAGCAAACCCAGCGGGGGGGGCGTAAACTTTGGTCCCCTCCTGCTCAGCCCAGAGCGCTTGCGCCTTGACAACTGCAGCCATAATCGGGGTATGCCCACTTTCATCTTTGTACACACCTGCACCTAAATCGACCTTATGTGGATTTACATCGGCACTATAGGCGGCGACAAGTCCCAAAATTGGGTCGACAGAAAGGGCGTGCAGTTGTTCAAACATAATTGATATTCCGATAGTCACCGCACTATAGACGGCAATGATTAAACACAGAGGCCGCGATTATACGGGTATTTTTTACACAGGCAATAATAAATCCCCAGCTAATCGCTATTAACATACACTCCCCATCTATCTCGGAAATCGATTATTTCCGGAATTTTTCTACGCTTAAAACTAGCCCACCTCAAACCTAAGGTTCTAAAAAATAAACCTAACGCACAAAAAATATCAAAAATGTTATCCAACACTTACATTAGATACTGTCCTTTTGCTCACTATAAATAGTGACGGCTGGCTATACCATTGAATTTATTGTAAAAAATTAATAGTTGGTGGTAATTTAAACTAAACAAATAGCTGACCTTACTGCCTATACTTTATATAGTGTTGAACAAGCACATCGGTACAGATTGTCCTTAAGCTAAAAGCCCAAGGGTATATGTAGGAGGTAACTATAATGATCTCGATATTCACACAAAAATAGTCGATGCGTTAATCGCTCACTAAGTGGTGCCGCTTCTGTCTCAGCATTATTTAGCTTTGATGTAAGGGCAGATTCTTTTACTCAGGACAATATTTATGGCAATGTTAAGAATAATATTAAGTACAACGAGAGCTAGTGGCTAAAAGCTGTATTGGGAGAGCCTAATATGAAATCAGAGTATCCGAAAAACAAGCGGAGGCGCACTTTCGTTATAGTTTTTAGCAAAACACTATTGAGCGATTTGTAGCGTATTCTCAAAAAAAGGTGAGCGCAGTCCACCCTACTCTGGATATTTATCAAAATGTACCCTGTTAACTCCCTTGTAGGGTGGGCCATACCCACCAATCTGCTACAATTCACTTCCTGAAATTCACAGAGAACAAACGTTGTCAGACAATAACGATCAAGCCCCTTCGCTACAGTACCCATCCCTACTACGTCGTTTTGCCACTATCAACTACGATCTGCTGTTGCTAATGGCCGTCAGCATAGGGTATGGATTAATCTACATTGGAATAGCTAAATTTATTTTTGGCGTGACAAGCGATAGAGCTACCGGAGCTAGCTTCCAACTAGGCTGGCTGGTAGCCCTTGTTGGTTTTTTCTGTTACTTCTGGATGAAAGGAGGACAAACAACCGGCATGCGCGCATGGCGAATTCAAATTACCAACTTAACGGGACAAGCTCCCTCACTAACTCAAGCACTATTACGCTTTGTATTAGCCCCACTAGGCTGGCTGTGTTTCTTTACTAGTTTTTTTGATCCCAAAAAGCAATGCCTGCATGACAAATTGAGCCAGACACAATTGATATTATTAGAGAAAGAGAATAAAAAAAAATGAACGCACGCTTCTCGGCTAAAGCGCACTATAAAAACTCATGCACCAAAGTTAAACATAAAAAATTATAAATGAATAGCAGACGAATATTGATAGATTAATTCATTCTAAAAAATAAACTAGCCCTCATAAGTAAGCGATGACTTCTATACTCAAAAAAACATTATGAGACGTAGTCATGTTATCCATATTTTTACATTTTCACCTTACTCTATTGTGCCATCATTTACTCTCGCAACTTTATCGTGAGGAGTTTATTATCGATGGTGATCACCAAAAATCCCATCATCACTATCGTCGCTTCAGTAAGCGCTATCAAAAAAAACAAAGTACCGTAAAGAATTTTTGGATAGTCACGGGGTTAATCATCATCATCTTTCCCATACTGCCTCTCGCGATTATCTTATTGATTACGACAACGCTTTTATCTTTTGGTTTTTTGGACGATACTGAATAGGGGGAGACAGAAAAAAAATAAAAGGAATACTTAAAGCGAGTTTACTTGATATAGATAAAGCCTAAAGCCAGCAACCTCATCTAAAGAACCAACACTCAACAGCCCTCGCTGCGACTCTCTTGTAATGCACTGACTATGAGAGGTCATACTCAATAAGTTCCGCATCTGCCGGTTATCACCTAATATAAAGGGCACCTGCAGCTCAACAGAATCAATCAGCTTAAATTGCTTATCAAAATAATCGTGATGCTTTTCGGTATCGTAGCTGCGTATCTCAGAATACACTAATTTTCGTAAAGCCATTAAATGCTTTGGCCCGGGCCACACAAATAAAACATAGCCGTTCGGCTTTAATACACGCAAGAACTCCTCATTGTCTACCCGAGAAAAGACACTGACAACCAGGTCAAAAGCAGCATTAGAATAAGGCGTACACGCGCTCGATGCTACCGCCCATTAAAACTATTTATAGTGGCTTGCTAACTGAATAGCCGGTTTACTAATATCAAAACCATAGCCACATGATTCAGAAGCTCGTAAATCAGGGTTAAATTGTAATAACTGGTTCAGATAATAGCCCTCACCACAACCGTCATTTAACGCTACTTTTGAATTGCTAGACTTTATCAGACCTGTCATCTTTTTTACTATCAGTAGTTTCCTTTACATGACGCAGATTCAAACCTGAAGTGCATCAAGGTTTAAGCCGCTAACGCAGCCCTGTGTGCACTCATTAATTGATCTGGTGTTTTATATTCCATTTTTTTTATTGGACGAGGGTTAAGCCGTTCTACAGCTCTTCTCACCTCTATTTGTGTCACCCTTTTTAAGTCTGTATTCTTGGGGAAATACTGCCTCAATAAACCATTCGTATTTTCATTCAATCCCCGCTCCCAAGGACTATAAGGGTGGGCAAAATAAACATCCGCTAATAATTTCTCACTGATTTTCTCATGGTACGCAAACTCTTTTACATTATCAGCGGTAATCGTGTGAACCACGTCTTTCAACGGGGTCAGTAGCGCAATGGTTGCCTTAGTAACATCATGGGTGCTTTTGCTATCAACTTGCGCCGATACTGTAAAATTAGTCACTCGTTATACAATGGTCACTAGGGCGCCGCTGTGGCCTTTACCGATCATCGTATCAATTTCCCAGTCACCTATGCGTGTTTTATCATCGACAATACTAGGGCGATCATCAATGCTGACACGGTTCTTTATTTGGCCTCGCGTTGATTTTCCATTGCGACGCTTATCATATTTTTTTCCTTGGCGACGAAGGCATGTGTATAAATCA
>JBLHWO010000238.1:0-5588 GCA_047629215.1 Cellvibrionaceae bacterium
TGAATTCCGCCGCATCAATTAAGCCACGCTCCATAGCTGGCTGAATTTCACCACCTGGAAGCTGAACTACAGACATACCCATTTCTTGCATAACATTTGCTGCAAGACCAACGGTACGATATTTAAGACCTTTAATATCATCAACAGTATTCACTTCTTTAGTAAACCAACCAAATGGCTGAGCCGGCATTGGGCCTGAGAAAAAGCCAACAATATCTAACTGCAATATATCGTCCATCATCTCGTTATATAGCTCTTGACCGCCGCCATAGTGAATCCAACCTAACATCTGGTTAGATGTCCAGCCCCAGCATGGGCCAGTACCGAATAGCGATGCCGCCGCATTTTTACTGTACCAGTAAGCTGATACCAAATGCGCACCGTCGATAACGCCTTTACTAACAGCTGTCTGCATTTCAGATGTTTTAACAACTGCACCTACATCTAAATAATCAATTTTAAGTGATCCACCAGACATTTCGTTGACACGACGTACATAGTCGACAGCGTACTCTTTAAATATACCACCGCCCCATGCGCCCTGTAACTTAAGTACTTTAGGGTTTTCATGACCAGCTGCAGTTCCAACCATTGGCAAACCAACAGCCGCTGCTCCAGCAGCGGCAATAGCGCCACTTTTTAGAAACCTACGTCGGCTAGAGATTGACTCTTTAGTTTTGACTTCGTTTTTAGTGTTATCAGACATTATATTTCCTCTCTTATTTTAATGGTAATTGCTTTTAATATAACTTCTTTTTTTTGGTGATTTGGTCAACTTATCGCACTTTTTATCACTAATCAGCACTATTTATTACTTTTATTACATCGCTTTATTAAAACATAAACGATTTATTATTTTCAACGATATAATTTTAGTGACTATATCAGCAGGTCTTGTGGTTGCAGACCCGCAACTATTCTATCGAGATTATCAAGCGCCCGAAATCCCATGGCATCTCTTGTCTCTAATGTCGCACTACCCACATGAGGCAATAAAAAAGTATTAACCAGCGCTCTGTAACGAGGATCAATATTAGGCTCATTATTAAAAACGTCAAGCCCTGCAGCGAATAATTTGCCCGACTCAAGAGCTTCTATTAAAGCGTCATCGTCAATTATTGCACCACGGGAGGTATTCACCACTATCGCGTTATCGGGTAGTAACTTAATCCTTTCCGCGTTCAGAAAGTGATGTGTATCAGGCGTCGCTGGGCAGTGAATCGATAAAATATCGCTATGCTTCAATAACTTTTCGGCACTATTGTGGTAAATAGCACCCTGTTCAGCATCTGGGGCAAGACGGCTGCGAGTGTAATAGTGTATCTCCATGCCAAAACCACGAGCAAATTTAGCCATGAACAGGCCCACTCTACCCATTCCCAAGATTCCAAGACGCTTGTTAGACACCTGAATACCGAGCTGGTGTGCAGCAGTCCAATCGGCCCAGGTATCAGTTCGAATCTGTTGTTGGGCCTCATATCCGCGTCGAGCGGCTCCCAACATAAGCAACATTGCGATCTCTGCTGTGGCTTCACTCAACACCTCTGGGGTGTTGGTTACCGTTATTCCACGGGCTTTAGCTGCATCGAGATCGACGTGATCATAACCTACTGAGAAGCAACAAATCGCTTTCACGCTTGCGGGTAGACGCGCAATTACGTCAGCTCTTAAGTTTTCTGTATGGCAAGGTATAATTGCCTGCGCACCTTGAGCAAGCTCTAGCAGCTCATCAGTGCTATAAGTTTTATCAGTGCCGTTTAGCCGCGCATCGTAATCTCGTACTAAGCGCTTTTCAACTGCTTCCGGAAGTTGTCTGGCGACCAACACTGTCGGCTTATTACTCATTAGCTATCCTTAAATACTTGGCCCAAAAATGAAAAGTCGTAGACAACAAGCCAATCAATGTGGAAGAGCAGCTATGCTCTCCAGTAAACAATTCGCTGAGGCGATCCTTAATCATCAAAGAGATGCGCTCGCATTTGTGAATTTTGATTCCTTTTCATCATATTATCCGACTCATCGAATGAGTTTCTTACATAAGAAAGGTGATCGTAGGCAAGTTTCCTAGCTGCAACATCATCTCCCTCTAAAATAGCATCCACTAACTTTGTGTGTTGTATTTGTAATTGAACATTTATTTTTTCATTGTGCTGCGTAAGACTTAAATGCTCTTCTATTAATTCAACTAGCAAAGCATATACATTTCGGATCAACAGCGACAAAGGCGTATTGTGCGCCGCATCGGAAATTGCTAGGTGCAGACTAAGATCAGCTTCTGCCTCTTGCTTGGGACTGCTTTTACCGGCAATCAACTTGAGCTCTTTAAGTCGAGCCTGAATCGTTCTTTTATCTTGTTCCGTGGCTCTTTGAGCAGCATAAAATGCGGCTGTGCCTTCAAGTGACTGTCGCAGCTCGATCACTTGAAATTTAAAATCTTTATTTTTGTTCACCAAACTTAACAATGGGTCGGCAAAACTATTCTTAGCAACATCACACACATAATGTCCCCCGCCTTGGCGACTATAGATTAGTCCGATAGCCTCTAGTGCATAAAGTGCGGCTCTTAACGAGGCTCGTGACACTTTCAATTCCTTGACGAGTTGACGCTCTGGCAATAATGCTTCGCCAGGCTTATAAACTCCGTCGGCGATCATCGATTGAATTTTCTCGACAATTGCATCGGTAACGGTCGGGGTATAAATGCGACTTATAGGCATCGTATACTCAAGTTAGTTTGTTATTGTTATTGGTCAGTCCAATTATGTTAACTCCACTATTTCAAAGGCTCAATCAAAAAAGAATTAATAAAGACTACTTTTATAAAGATTTTCTTAATAAAAATATATTTGATTTTTTTCGTCCACGACATTTTTTATACTTTTAAATAGTGCGACGTTATTTAAAAAAAGAGCCTAGCTATCACTTTAATTCTGACGGTATTTGCCTGTCAATTAGTAGACTATCCATTAAATAACTAAAATGAAAAGATAAATCTAACTTGTCTTTTTAAACAGGCAAGACGCTTTAGAAATGCACTAAAATCACTAAAATGAACTTTATTAACTCAAATTTATACGAATATAATGGTTAATTGACGATTTGTGTAAGCTTGAATTACTTTCTGCTTAACAAAATCAAGTGAATGTCAACGAAGCTTTCGTCGCTCAGGCGATACAAAACAATTATGTTTTTAAGATATAATTATGAGTTGTTGAGCTTTGGTAGCCTATATTTTTGTTAATAGCTACAGACACTTTTTTTGAATTTGTCATCATAATTACAACAAGCCAACCGATATGACATCACTCTAAAAATACCTGCTACAGAACAGGCATTAGACTAAAGCCTAGTGAATAAAAGTTGATTTTGATGGGTTCGCAGCTGATTTAACCCTATTATTTGAATTATTCGTGGAGTTTACGATGCTTTTGTTTATCTTTGACACTTAAAATGACAATAAACTATAGCCTTTAATTGCAGCGATAAGACATCGAACCAAAGAAATGACGTGTTGTCGGATGCTTATCGCCTCGATGGAGGCCATTGATTTCTTGTTGCAACTCGCGTTCTCTGCCGGTTACTCGCTGATGATGTCTTAGATGTTCTAACCACGAAACATCGAGAAAATGCTCAATAAATGTTCCCGGCTGATTAGCCTCCTCTAAAATTTCCCAGCTATAAGCACCATATTGTTTGGGTATCTGTCCTAATCGACACATCAGATATAAGAATCTTGCCTCGTTTTCTTTATCCATTTTATATTCAATAGTCACCATAACCGGCGATCTATCATTGACTAGCTTGTGCTCTTCTTCCGAATTAACCACAACAATAGAATCGGCCCAATGCATCGAAGGAGCAAGATCGAGTGCCTCCCCCTCATTTAATGGCAATTTACGACTTAATAGTGCGCCTATGAATAATGTCGATGCAGCGACTAACATGGTTGGGCAAATACCTATCTCACTGGCTCAATAACCCCAAAGAATAGTGCCTAAACTCATAGATCCAGAGAAGACCACCAAAAATAGGCTGCAGAAATAATGGCAAAGCTCACCGCGTTAAAAACAAATGGCGCTGTTATACCAACCGTTAAAATTAATACACCCGCTTTTGCGGGTCCTACAGCACGACTTAAATTAAAAGCGACACTATTTAAAGCAATTGCTGATGGTAGATCGTGCTTTGGAATTAACTGTGGGGCAGTTGCTTGCTTTGCTGGAGCCACAAACGCCGCACCTACCCCCAAAATGAAGACAAATCCTATTAGTCGTGTGGGCGTCATTTTGTCTAAAAAGATAATGCATGCAAACACACCCGCTACCATGGCCATTAGTAACTGCATATATATCAACAGTTTTCGACGACTAACCACATCGGCAATAGCGCCAGCAGTTAAGGCAAACAAAAATATGGGCAGAGTCGTTGCAGTTTGCACTAAGGCCACAGTAAATGGGTCGGTCGATAAAGAGGTCATCAACCAAGCGGTACCCACTTCGTGCATTCTTGAGCCTGTGGTCTATAACAGGCTGGCAATCTATAGAATTTTAAAATCCCTTGACTTAAAGGGCGACCAGGAACTAATTTTTGTATCCAATATTAACAATTTCTATGAAATAAAATACTTTAGGTAGCTTAATTAAATATATGATAAATATAGCTTTTAATGAAAATTAAAATTGATATAAATAAAATTTTAATGTTGATTAAAACATTAAATGTTATACAGACTTAGCGAGCCTTAAAAATGCAAGTATGTGAGGGCTGACGCTATCAGCTTCTCGAACCCCTACGTGTATACTCTTGTTGATGCCGTGACTACCTAACTTTATTGGCTTAATAGGCAACCTATTCATGTATTCGTTCACTAACCATTTGGGCAATATCGAAACCCCTCTCCCTGCAGCCACCAATTGCAACATAATCTCTGTTGCTTCAATGATTTTACGTGATTTAGGGCTACAATTGGCAGGTATTAGAAAATCTGTATAGATGTCTAAGCGTTCAATATCAACGGGATAGGTATAAAGTAATTGGTCGTTGAGGTCACTCGGATTCACAAAATTTTTGCTTGCCAATTTATGATCAGTACTAACAATCAACACCTGCTCATATTCAAATACGGGAGTGAATACAACGCCGGCTTTTTGTAATGGGTCAGGTGTAATAACGATGTCTATTTCATGATTAAATAAAGCGGCCATACCACCAAATTGAAATCGCTGTTTAACATCAACATCGATATCTGGGCATTGCTGTAAATAAGGTTCAACGACCTTTAGTAACCATTGGTAGCATGGATGGCACTCCATTCCAATCGATAAGCTCCCCTTTTCTCCTGTCGCAAATTGACCAAGAACCTCCTCTAAGCGTTCTAATTGGGGCAATAGTCGATTAGCCTCTTTTAAAATAAATTCACCCGCTTGGGTAAAACGTAAACTTCGACCTTCTTTTTTCCAAATAGGTGTTCCAAGCTTATAGTCTAATTTTTTAATCGTGTGACTCAAAGCTGACTGTGTTAGACACAATGACTCGGCCGCGGCCGTTAACGACCCTTTTTTGTCGACTTCTTGGACTATTTGTAAGTG
>JBLHWO010000239.1:0-5582 GCA_047629215.1 Cellvibrionaceae bacterium
TTTTAACCATACTTGTTAGTAAGCCACCAGCGTCTATCATTTGAGTAAAGTTATCTCACAAAAGTCTCAACCCAGAGCTTCATTTAGTCTGCTCATAAACCTTGTGTGAACACACTCTTTACTAAGCAAGCATAAATTCCACAAGTACCGTTTTTATGACAAAGCCTAATAAACCAATACCCAGTGCTGAGAATAAGATAATACTGCCAAAACGACCCGCCTTCGAGCGCTTGGATAGATCCCACATTATAAAGCACATGAAAAGTATTAAACCTGTAATACATACATATAGTGAAATCGTTTCAAACTGTGTAATCGACATAAAAGCAGCCAGCAAATTAATGGTGTGATGGTTTGGGTGGCTCTTAAATCAGTCCCATAAAACAGATCTTCATCAAAACATGTATTTTGCTGAGAACCATGTGGGTAATTATACCGACTTTTTTGAGTTAAGAGCTTATAACTAACGAAACAGGTGGGTTATTTTTCCAAAATACAAAAAAATAGCCTTCTAATGCAGGTATATACTTTGCTGCTATGCTTTTAGGTTTGATTTATCGGTAGGGTTTACATGATGGTTATTTTGTTTGCATAGTAATTAATAGTGTCCATCAAAAAACTATCGTAACTCGGCTTACGAATAGAGCTGGAGTAGGCATCTATAAGTGCCACATCGATTAATTGATTACTTCTAGCATCGATGAGACTCAATTTAATAAGGGCTTGAAGCGGTGTTATAGATGTCTTTGTGACAGGCTCTACTATGATCATGTTGGCTTTAATTAAGCTCACCTGCTGTCCATCTGCCTCCTTCTGTGCAACAGGTTCTTCGACCTTCTCTTGCCTCGCCGCCCCAACCTCGTCTGAAGCTACAGTATTAGTACTAGCATTAAGGCTAGATCTCTTTTTAATGACAACGTCGGTTATCAGAGCTGCCGTATCGGCAGCTCTGATAACCTCATGCCGTTGAGTCTTATCAACTTGTTGATCTATATCGATAAGCTGCTTCGGACTTGTTACTATATTGAGTAAATTAACCATCACGATAAAATCAAAGTCACTGCCTATAGAGTCGGTATTATCAAATAATTCAACTCGCTGAAAGTGCTGTTTAAAACTATTAAGAATTAATTGACGACTGCCCAAAATGTCTTCCGTTAAATCGGTTGCGCTTGGGCTAAGCGTCACCTGCAAAGCGACAATGCTTGCAGGTGAGATGACAAAATGTCGCTGACGCTTGATAGACACGTTATTATTAAGTGAGATTACGCTATTCAATTGTCTTAAATCTTGCCTGTTAAGCCCCGTACAAGCTGATAAGAGAATAGCGAGGCTTGTTATAAGAACGGCAACAAATTTAGACATTATTTTAGCTCAGATAAATTTACGAGTTTAAGTGTTATCGGCGAGCGGGCTTAAAGATAAAGCTTTAATATCACTTAGACCAAAAAAACGCCCATTATTATATGTTTTTGTCGCTAAGCCTCTGATTTAACGATGATTACAAGACTTAAAGGAAGTTAAGCCGCGGGTAACATAGATGCCTGTGGCAGTAGTTGTACATTAAATGTCAGCAATATAAATACGCTTTGTTGATAACGAGAAATTACTAGTTAGGTTATAAAAGGATACGTTAATTAAAAAATCATTACTGCTTCTGCTGGAAAACAGAAAAATATGTACCGAACTTAAGTTATAAGGTTATTTAGAAGATGTAGTTTAATTAACGATATACCTTGTTACTCATCATCTCCGATAGTGTTAGCCAAGTGATGCACCAAATGCTTGGTTTTTTATGCCTACTACCTTGAGCAACTCATAATTGCGACTAGAGCAAAAGCGTTTTTATTAACCCAAGCCAAATAAGTTAGGACAGTGACTGTATATGCTCGACAAGCCTCTAGAACATTAAATTGGCTTTGAGCTTGTCAAAAAAATCAATGCTTGCTTGTGCTGTCAGGTAATACTTGGCTTCATTAATATGTCCCCACTTTATTGAGTTCAATATAAGCGAGTTGATATTTAGCACAAAAGCTTACTAATGTAGGTTGGCACCTGGTGAATAAACGCTACTTATAATTAGCGCTGGATAATGTGTCTTCACCATTAATTCCTGCATCTATCTTCTGTCTTTGGGCTTCAGTCATAAATATTGAACAGGCGATAGATATATTTAAGGTGGTCACCATGTCGATCATTGCTATTTATAACTGATGATCGGTTGAATCTACAGCATATTTACTAGGACCGAGCTTTTCGGCTCCGAGCAACAAAACAGTCGGTTTGTTTAGTCAATATCTCGTTAATCTATAGTGGCATCTGACTGATGTGCCGCCAAAATTTGACAACAATATGTGCCCATTTTATGTTTGGCTGTTCTCAAATCTTTATATAATCAGGTCGCTACCCACTTTTGGCTGCCGGTTGCAGTACCTCGATAACGTTGAAAACTAGCCATTGGCGCAACAAGATTTAGCGTGTAGATAACAGCAGCATCACAAGTCCTTATGATTGCCGCTATATTTCTAAAATTATGGACTTAGTCGTCAATAATCATCAAGCTAGCCTGTATGCTGTACAGCACCTTTACTATTTTTAAGTAACCTCGTGAGTCATATGTTTAGCACTCAATATTTTCCACAGCTTCTGTGGATAAGTCAGTGGATAGGTATTTTACAAAGAGCTAAAGGCCTTGAATATAGCGACACCTAACAAATTGGCTAATTTTTAATCTAGTAAAAAGTTGTTTAAAAACAACAGCTTAGCAAAGTCAACGAAGAAATCAATAAAACTACCGACATTTAGTCTTAAAAATTGCAATTTATAGCGTATGTGCATAAAGTTTGTTAGTGTCTCTTAACTGTAGGCCACTGATTACTTCGTTAGGCAAAAAAAAACACAATAATTTTATTGCGTTTTTAAAAAGTGAATCAAAAAATCAAGTGTTTTTTACATTATTTAATGAAAAAATCGATTGGTTTGAAATTGCCCAACGATACGAGAAATACCCTTTTCAATACCCATTTGAACCGCAAACCCCAAACGTTCCGGCAGACTCTTTTTTGATGTAAAGGTTACTTCGAACACATCGAAGGCGGAAGCCAAACCAGTAATATAATCATCGCTAGTTGTTAGCTCGTCAATGAGGCTGTTTTCTTTAGCCTTAGTACCAAACCATATTTCACCCGTTGCTACTGCGTCAATATCTATGATTGGACGTTGTTGATGCACATAATCTTTGAATAGCCCGTGAGTTAATTCTAGATCCTCAACAAATTTCTCTCGGCCTTTATCGGTGTTTTCACCAAACATTGTTAAGGTTCTCTTGTATTCTCCGGCTGTCAGCATCTCAAAATCAATATCATTCTTCTTGAGGATCTTATGAAAGTTAGGTAATTGCGCTAGCACACCAATTGAGCCAATAACTGCAAAGGGTGCGGCACAAATTTTACTGGCGACACAGGCCATCATATAGCCACCGCTAGCCGCGACTTTATCGACACATACAGTTAGTGGTATCTCACGCTGACGTATTCTATCTAACTGGCTAGCAGCTAGACCATAGCTATGAACCATGCCGCCGCCACTTTCTAGCCGAAGTACAACCTCATCCTTAGGTGTTGCTACAAACAGTACCGCACTTACGATTTCTCTCAGCTGAACCACGGCTGACGCTTTCATATCGCCGTCAAAATCGACTAGAAAGACCCGCTTTGGCTCTTCGAGAGCCTCTTTAAGCTTTAGCTTTTGTTTATTGGCTTTCTTTTCTAACTTCATCTCTTTGGCAAGTGTCTTTTCTGCCTTTTTTATCACATCGCCATCAAACATCGCATGCTTCATAGATTGACGCATGTCGTCGAATCGATCGTTAATTTTAGTTACTTGTATCACGCCAACATTAGATGGCTTTTGTCGCGCACCCGCAGTGACAATAAGACTCACTACAACGGCAATCGCAATAACAAAAGTGACTACTTTAAGCAAAAACAAACCATACTCGTATACAAATTCCACGAGATCTCCTAACAATTAAATAGATGGAAGCCATAAAGAACTTATGGCTATTTTAATAACATAGTATAACAAATTTATCGAATATTTAACGCCATTGTTCAACTGCCTCGATTGCAGGTTGATTAAGGGGACGTGCGAGAAGTCCCGATTCACTCAACGAAATTTGGTATTGCCCGCCATCAACCATCGGTAAAAAAGTAGAGTTGCCATGACGTGCATTCACAACAGAATTATTTTTAGATTGCTTTAACCAACTCCATACGTCGACACCTTTAAGCTGCGTTGCCACTAAATGAATGCTGGGGGGTTTTAAGCGTTCATCATCTAATAGTAGATAACGGCCACTGATACGTTCGAGCCGATAGCCATTTTTAAGCCCTATGCGCGCAAAAAAACCTTTCCATTCGATGATACGACTATCGAGTTGCCATTGATCACCATGTAACTCAAAATTTGATTGTCTTTTACCAGTCACTACAAAATTAGCCGCATAATGCTGTTCGCCCAATGCAATAAAACTAATTGTTGCTATATTTTGTTCTTCTTCTAATTGTTTATAGCTATAAATATCGTAGGCTATCGAACCCACTATAAAAACAGCACAAATTAATACGATACCAAAACTGCCTCTTAGCCAACCTAAGAACCAGTTCTTGTTAAACAGTAATTTGATCACCCACAGTGCAAGAGCAACGGTAAGAACGACAAATATAGCTGATATAATCAAATAGCCCATAAAATATAATCTCGTTTATCCATAATATTACCTCGTGAGGTAACTATCATTATTGTTTAGCAGCTCAGATTACCCTTCTCTTTTAGTAATGACAATACTAAGTGCTTAACTAAATGTTTCACTTAACTCTCAGTTAAGCTTCAACCTATGTAACAGACTCTGACCGGACAAGTTGTTGCTTGTGAATTATTTTACACAACAACTATGCGATCATAATGACAATGATAACTTATACAATTATATAAAATATTCACTGCATATAATTAAATAATAATACAACAATGAGAACGCTCAAGAGCCACATTAACATAGTATCGATACCCCAACCTCGACCTAAGGCGGCATCTGAACGACTATATTTTGCCAGTGTCGTTACAGTTAGAGCTAATGCCTTTGTGCCTGCGTCTAAAAAGTATTGCATCGCACGTGTAATGTAAGAACAAATATCGTCCCATACTAGAGGAAAGAGTTTTCGGTAAAACCAATCAGAATCTATATTTGTTGAACGCTGTTGTGAGGGATATAAATTTTTACTATTTAGCCATATAAAAGCAAATGTAGAAAAGCATAATAATTGTAACTGCGTGACCACGTGCGTTATATCATAGGGTGAGTAGTTAATGGGATAAGGTAAAATACTGTATAAGTAAGATGGAAAAATTCCGATCGCGATGCACAAAACAGCTGAGATACCCATAGCAATTAACATGTTCGTGGGTGCTTCTTTGACACGTAGCCCTGAGTCACGAGCAAAAAATGCCAGAAAGGGAATTTTAATAGCAATTTGAAGAAACACACCTGCAGCCGCAAACAATAATATTAACCAGCCAAG
>JBLHWO010000240.1:0-5546 GCA_047629215.1 Cellvibrionaceae bacterium
GCCAATAGCCACTCGCCGGCCTTTTAAATCAGTGGCTTTAAACGCCATTTTCGAAGCGGACATAAATAACCACAACGGCTCGTAGTATAGACTAGCCAAGGAAACTAACGCTTGGTTTTTATCGGTTTTGGTGCCTTGGTAAGCCCTACCGGTCCCGCTTTGCACAAAGGCAATATCGGCTTTGCCAGACGTTAACAACTCAAGGTTCTCGATAGAGCCCTGAGTGCCCAAGACCCTTAACTCAACACCCTCTTTTTCAAGCAACTTTTTATACTGTTGTGCATAGGCATAGTAAGCACCTGATATACCACCAGTCGCTATAGTAATTGAACGCGGAGGGCTAGGCTTGACGAATTGGTAAGCGAGTACAAATCCAGCAATCACCAATAAAGTACCGATTCCATATATGCGTAAATGTTCTTTCATATTATGTGCGTTATTAGTGAGAGCATTATGGATCTAAATGCTGTAGATGGATTTGCAGCCATTGGCACCGGACTAGTGCGAGAAAGCAAACACCAATAAACTCACATATGTTCGCCATTATTTTTGCTTCGACCCTTGAGAGCTTGCCTGCTATAAAATTGAAACTATTCCGCACAATTAAACGTAAAGAGAGTTTAATTGACTAAGTAACAATCAGGAAATATCATAAAAAACGTATTAACAGACCTTGCAGCAACACTGCTAACCACTATTACTGGATTAACATCTCTGGCTGTCTCATCTACGACTGCCTGACCAGCATGGGTGAACCAATCATTTAAGCAGTTGCAATCTACCAATACTATTAATATATACGATGAGCACAACAGTAAACATTTACTTATCGTCAATACGGCAATTTACTGCGGTTTTACGCATCAATTCACTGGGCTCGAAGCCTTGCACCAACGCTACAAGCAAGAAGGATTGCGGGTTGTCGATCTTGCCAGCAACGATTTTAGGCAGGCAGCGAAAGGCGAAGCAGAGGCCGCTAGTATTTGTGATGTGAATTACGGGGTTACTTTTACCATGATGCCTCCTATATCCGTTAAAGGCAGTGATGCACATCCTTTATTTAAAGCTATTGCAGCTAAGCCTCAAGAACCTAGCTGGAACTTTAATAATTTTTTAGTCGGTGCCGACGACCATAAAATAAAACACTTCGCACTAGCGCCTCCCCAGAATCGAATAAAATCAATGAGGCTATTAAAACTTTACTCTAGAGCAGATCTCTAGCCACCCTCTGTTAAACACGTGCTGCAGACTCAGCTTGGAGATCATAGGTTTCTAATTTTTTTGTAGATGAAACTGCCGCGAGCCCCTTGGGCCTTTGCCAACACCCGCTAAAGAGAGCTCGTTACCCTAAGTACTGGCAATATCAAAATCAACTAGTTGGCGCTCAAAATAAGCCGTTCCAAAACGCCAGTCCAAACCCAACTCAGAATAAAACAGCTAGCAACCCACTGTCGAGCACGGCTCGATAGACAATCTGTTTTCTTAGGCTGGCGCATAGCGGCATCTGCACACTTATGACCAGCATTACCCTCTACCCATGCTTTATAGTGCTCTGGGTAAAATGTCTTTAATGGTCGCTTAGCCATCAACCCACTGAAACGAAAATAGCGTTTGCCGTGACGTAACCATAACCACCGAAAATACTCACGCCACAACAATTCAAACTTTAACCTATAACTTGAATTTTTTTCGCCGTATTGACCCTCAAAATCACTCACCAGCTGTCACACCGCTCTAAGCGATAAAGACCCATTCGCTAACCAAAGAAAAAAGTCCCAAGCTCTAAATCATTGCGCGTTTATTTATAATAATCTAAACGGCCTAGCTCATAAAAATAAGCAGACCATTCTAGAACTCTCGACTCACCACCAACAAAACCGACTTTTGTCTGCAATAGTTTTTCGGCATCAACGGCAGTTGATCGCTCATTTCATTACCAGCAATCAAAAGTCTATTGGATAGCGACCCTATGCGGCTATCTAACTCAGATAAATATTTTTTCTGGTAACAATCATTAAATAATGCCTTCACCGCTACCTAAAGGCAGTAAAGCTAAAGTCAATTTCATTTAGCCCAAAGGGCAAGAGGCCTTGCGTTAAAAGTGTAAACTGCTAGCATGAAGATGGAGTAATTAAGGGCATGCTCTGATCAAATAAAGCCTGTATTAAATTTTACTCATAGACGCCAGAATGAAAGGTCATCGCCATTCTCTCTATGGAATAACGCGATACCCACTGGAAATAATTTTGTGTGCATGATCAACCCGAACAATCAGACGTTGACCTAAACTCTCTAATTACCGATGAAGACTAAGCCCTGTTGTTTGAAAAAGCGTATAATCCAAGAATTCTGAGAAAACACATGTAAACCACGCACAGCTTTTCCTTTTTAGTTTAGCATCAACTTATTTTTAGCACATTGCTTTTATATTTACGTACAACGACAGAAATTGCTTGATAAATAGTATGGTATCAGAAGCTAATTCAACAGACCGGCCAACAGTAGTTAAGCTTAAGAATTTAAAACAAAAGACGGCTGATTTTAATTAAAATTTTAAAAACATTAGCGTTCAGTTTAAATTAAAGAAAAAACCTAATGTAAAAAGGATAATAGAAGTAACCAAACACATTTGCTTGAGCACATTAAATCGCATTAGCTGATCATCAGCTAATGCATGCCACTTTTTTTCGTACATGAAAATAGAATATTCATCTGTTTTTTGCAAATAATAGCCTGTAAACGGACTGGGACGATCGATTAGATTAAACGTGTCTCTATAGAATTTTTTCAAACGTCGTAAGAATAAAGCATGAAAAAAATAATGTAGACCGAAGAAGATAAGACTACAGAGTAAAAAATCCATAAAGCTAAACCTGTAAGATCATGCTTTTAAGCACTATAAAAAGGGAGATAACAAGTACCTCCCTTTCGTTTAAACCTAATATTAGTTCATCGCTCTAATTACGTTTTTGGTTTTTCAGTCAGCTTAATATTTAACTCGCGTAGCTGTTTACGATCTACAAGGCCAGGGGCATTGGTCATTACGCATGCGGCTGTTTGCGTTTTAGGAAAAGCGATTACATCGCGAATAGAATCGCTGCCTGTCATCAACATAATTAAGCGATCCAAGCCAAAGGCTAAACCACCGTGAGGAGGCGCACCATATTGAAGTGCATCTAACAAGAAACCAAACTTCTCACGCTGCTCTTCTTCGCCAATACCCAAGACTTTAAACACGGTCTGCTGCATAGATTGGTCGTGGATACGAATAGAACCACCGCCTAATTCGGTACCATTGAGAACCATATCGTAAGCAATTGACAAAGCTTCTCCAGGATTCGCCTCTAACACTTCTGGCGAACACGCGGGAGCGGTAAAGGGGTGGTGCAATGAAGTCCAAGCCACTTTCCCACCTTCTAACGTGATTTCTTCAAACATGGGGAAGTCGACAACCCAAAGTGGCGCCCATTGACTGGTATATAAATCTAAATCTGCGCCTAGCTTACAACGTAATGCGCCTAATGATTCAGAAACAATTGTCGCTTTATCCGCACCAAAGAAAATCAAATCACCATTTTCCGCGCCCACACGCTCTAAAATTGCACCTCGCACATCATTTGGTAAAAACTTAACGATGGGTGACTGTAAGCCGTTTTCTAAATCAGCTTTATCATTCACCTTGATATAAGCTAAACCTTTCGCCCCATAAATATTGACAAACTTAGTGTAGCCGTCAATTTGTTTTCGGCTTAGCTTTTCGTTTCCGCCTTCAATTTTTAGTGCAGCAATCCGACCTTTAGGGTCATTGGCTGGGCCAGAGAATACTTTAAATTCTACCTCTGTCATTAGGTCTTTAATATCAACCAACTCTAAGGGAATTCGTAAGTCAGGTTTATCTGAGCCATACTTTGCTATTGCATCCGCATAGGACATTCTTGGGAATTCACCCAAGTCTACCTCCATCATATCTTTAAAAACATTGGTAATCATATTTTCAGTAATCGACATGATTTGTTCGTCGCTCATAAACGAGGTTTCGATATCGATTTGTGTAAATTCGGGCTGACGGTCAGCACGTAGATCTTCATCACGGAAACATTTGGCAATTTGATAATAACGATCAAACCCAGACACCATTAACAACTGCTTAAATAACTGCGGCGACTGCGGTAAAGCAAAAAACTTACCTTCGTGGGTGCGAGATGGAACTAGATAATCGCGAGCACCTTCGGGAGTGGCGCGCGTTAAAATCGGCGTTTCTATATCGAGAAAATCATGCTGGTCTAAATAGTTACGAATCGCCGTGGTCACTTTGGAGCGAAAGCGCAGGTTGTGCTGCATTTCTTGACGGCGTAAATCTATATAGCGAAACTTTAAACGAACATCTTCACCGACAGTGCTGTGTTCGCTCAGAGGGAAAGGAGGCGTTTCGGCAACGTTCAATATTTGCAGCTCAGTACCATACACCTCAACCTCACCGGTTGGCATATTTGCATTAACGGTTGCACCATCACGGGCTCGAACTTTACCGGTGACCTGCAATACGTATTCACTGCGGACTTTATTGGCAAGCTCAAAATTGTCTTTGCCGTCAGGGTCAAACACGACTTGCACAATGCCATCTCGATCTCGTAGATCGATAAAAATAACCCCACCGTGATCGCGGCGACGATCTACCCAACCACAGAGTGTTACGGTTTGCCCTATAAAGCCAGCGTTGAGCACGCCACAGTATTCACTACGCATTGTGTTTCCTTTGATATTTTAAAATTTAAAAAGACGTATGTTAACCTAGAAATGGCAGTTGAATCACGAAAGTCTGCACAAGTTCTTGATGCACCAAGAAAATATTAGAATATGCTTACGACCAATAAGCTCTCCACGCGATTCTAAAATCTCCTATGCCTACACGGATGTAGGTAAGGGACATGACCGGTTCTTGCTCCTCGACAACTGCTCCTGCGTTGCTCTAAATAAGTTACTTCCATGTAACGATGCGGAACCGGCATACATGACATCCATGTGAATAAGCAGGAGCTTTGCACGCCAATAACTTGCACATCTTTTTCGCGCCAACTGCCGCTTCTAAGTTAAATAAGTTGATATGTAAAATTTACGGCTAGACTATTGGCCTGCTTAACCCGTCGCTTTACTATCGCTCTTAGGCTTTGGTGCCGTGGCAGTGTCTGTCGATGCTTTTTTACCACCATCCTTCTTACCATCAGATTGCCCCTTATCGGAAGGCTTTCCGGCATCACCAGTAAGGTTCTTTTTTGCACCGGATTTAAAGTCTGTTTCATACCAACCACTACCCGACAAGCGAAAGACGGGGGCAGATATTTTTTTAATCAGTGCCGGCTTCTGACATTCTAGGCAGTCAACTAAGGGCTGGTCACTCATCTTCTGCAAGGCTTCGAGCTCGTGCTGGCACTCGCTACACTGGTATTCGTAAATAGGCATAAATTGATTACTCTCACAATCGCCTTCAAGACAAACTTCGAAGGGATTCTCAAAAAACGATTACTGGCTGATCAAAGCCAAAAGGA
>JBLHWO010000241.1:0-5478 GCA_047629215.1 Cellvibrionaceae bacterium
CGCTCCTGTACCTACCACAAATGCAGCAACAAATTTAAGCATGACATCAAAGACTATTTTTATAATATCCTTTATAAATTTTAACATCGCTATTACCGATCATTAACTTGGATTTTTAAACAAAACTACAACCTAGTAAACGTAAATTGTTGCCTAAATTAAAGCGCCGCACATCAAAACATACGTCGTCATAAATTGCCGGAGAAAAAGGGGGAAGTTTACCTTCAGCTAGTCCTTTCTTCTACCGTAGTAGATGATGCAATTCATATATTAATCCGCGTTACTATAAGATTATTGATTTATAATATTATGGTATTGAGGGTCAAATTCTCTATATCAATATTCAGAGGACTTCTCATTTTTTTGCGAGAATTGTTTAAATGCTTAGTCGCAACTTATTGTAATTAAAAGAAAAAGAGCGATGAAGCTACTCTTCTTAAAAACGCTGGATTCAATCCCGCCTTTCAGCAACAGTGCCACTCGCAACGGAGTGATGTCAATACAAAAAGAGTTTGTATGTATAAATCCCCATTTCTAAAATTTATCTATGATTTTATACTAACCAAGCATTACAGTAAGCGCACTATTTCTACTTATATCACTAGGATTAAATCTTTTATTCGTTTTAATGAGATAATCGACGCCCAGCACTTATGGGTGAGAGGGAAGTGCTACGTTTTTTAAATCATTTAGCCGTTAATCGTAATGTGGCTCCTAGTACACAATACACGGCATTAAATGCTGTTGCGTTTATCTATAACCAATTCTTGAATCAACCCTTGGGGGCTATGGCTGAGTTCAAGCGTGCCAAGAGGCCAGTAAAGTTACCTATTGTGTTAACAGAAGCGAAGTAAAAATTCTTTTTAATCGTTTAGAGTCTCGTTATAAACTTCCAGCTGCTTTGTTATATGGCTCTGGCCTACGAAGGATTGAATGCCTACGTTTACCTGTTGGCAAGGTAAAGATAATAAACACCACTTGACGACACTAGCCCCAGAATTATTTGACCTCTTAAAAGCCCAGATTGACACACTTATTATCCGAAACCAAGACAGTTAAACAAACGCTAGAGTAAGATTTAAAAAATAAGGCTTTTGACGGCGTTTGGATGCCCAATGCCTTGCAGCGTAAATATTCAAAGGCAAACAAAACACTGTATTGGCAATATTTATTTCAGGGCTGTCCCAGATAATGCATAAATTGTATTATTTGAGGCACTATGAGAAAGAGTCGATTAAGCTGGTCAACACAACATAAACTGATAGGGTATTTTGTTGTGGGAACGACTGCTCGTTGCGCATTCGAGTTAGTTGATGTTAATCGAAAAACAGCGACTTATTATCATCACCGCTTACGAGAAATTATCACTGAACAGCTAGACAAAGAATCTACAGAATTATTTGATGGCGAAATTGAATAGACGAAAGCTATTTTGGTGGACGACGGAAAGGCAAACGAGGTCTAGGGGCGGCAGGGAAAGTACCTGTTTTTGGCTTGTTAAAGCGTGGAGGAAGAGTTTATACAAAAATAATTCCTGATGCTAAACCCTCTACATTAATGCCAATTATAGAAAACAAAGTCATTCCTGATAGCATTGTTTATAGTGATTTTTGGCGTGGCTATAATGCACTGGATACATCAGAGTTTAAACATTACCGAATTAATCACTCTGTTTTATTTGCGAATAAGCACAATCACATTAACGGCATTGAGAATTTTTGGAGTCAAGCAAAGCCCCCTGTGTAAGAGTAGTTGTCGCCTCTAACTTAAAAAATAGAGGCGACAACTACTCTTACACAGGGGGTCCTCGGCTGGCTTGGAAAACTCCTGATAGGAAGTACCATAACGTTCTTTATTTGATTTTGATTTGTAATTTTTTGCAAGGTTCATATCTGACATACGATTATTTTTGTAGATATGTGAGTTAGGATTTGAAATCTCTGCAAGAATGTTTCTCATTGCCGCATTATTAGCTTGTCTCTCTTCTCTGCGTTCTGCGGCATTTTCTCTTCTCTCCGCTTTCCTCGCAATCTCTCTTTCTCTATCTTCTTGAGCCGTAGCTAGCATCATGGCGTGACGTTTTTGAAGACCAGATTCATGTGTGATTTTTTATCATTAAAATGTGATGGGTCAACGGCCTTATCGTTTATATTTTCCACGCCTATTTTAACCCTGTTGGAGTCAGTCTTTGCCCAATACCTTATAATATAAGCCCCATCGCCGATTAGAATTTCCCCGTATCCTTTATGATCAGAATAACTGTGCTTAGAGTAAATTTTTTTAGTGGCATTCGCCATAAAGTTTGCAGAAGGATCGCCGCCTGAAATATGAGTGCTCGATGATAAAAACCACCCCCCCGCCATAACGGGAGTTCTTGATTGTATCTTTACATAATATTTACTTTTACCAGGGTCGTTGGAAACCTTATTAACCAAATGACGAATTAAATTTCTAGAATCAACTTCAGCAGCAAGTCTAAAGGGTTCTCGAACACCAGATACCGTTATCTGGGTCTTTATGTACTTATGCCAAGCAGCCTCCTTACGATCATAGTTTAGAACTTCTTCTTCTGAAAGATAATTAGCAAAGACAGGTTCATTGGCACGTAAAGTCCATGACATCTTTCTATAATCATCAGTTGATAACGCGTAATAAAGATTTGCACAGGAAGATATCAATAAAACAAGTAACAGCCCGATAATCAAAAGAATCGATTTATCAATGATTTACTCCCAATAAATTATATTAATATATGTGAGCCGTCATTCGACACTTTTCGTAATCCTATGACGCTCGCATTTGCGGCTGGTTTGTAGCGCAGCGTAAAACCAGTCCGAAAACATGCGCTTGCTATGTTTATTCTCAAATTAGATCATTAAGAATATCGTCGAGACCTGCCGCTTTTTCCCTAGCAAAAACTCGAGGACACTCACTCAACATTAGCCTAAAAAACCCCTCTGTGTCAGGGTAGTTGTTGTCTTTTCCAATGTTCAAGCAGAGCGGCAGTTAGAACCTATGACACAGCATTCAGTTGAGCAAAAAGAAGCCATCGTCAATCGATTTTTACAAAGTGGTTTATCCATTCGTGAATTCGCAGAGCTTGAAGGCATTACCAAATCATCCCTGTATAGTTGGAGTAAGAAATTTAATAACAGCGACAGGCCACTCATGGAAAAAAATAAATACTCTGGAGAGCAACGCTTTTCTATTTTATTGGAAACAGCCACGTTATCGGAAGCCGAACTCAGTGAATACTGTCGCACTAAAGGATTGTACCCCGATCACTTAAAGCAATGGAAACAGGCTTTTATCAAAGGTGATTATAAACCGACAAAAAATACTGATGCTAGCGATAAAAAACGGATAAAAGCACTAGAAAAAGAACTCGCGATAAAGGAAAAAGCCTTAGCGGAGACCGCCGCGTTATTGGTGCTAAGAAAAAAGTTCAATGCCCACTTCAATCTGGACGAGGAATAATGGTGGGCCTTAATGATCGCCAGAGAATAGTGGCAGGGGTGTTAGACGCTGTTAAAGCAGGCGCCTCTAAAAAGAATGCTTGTGAGACTGTCGAGCTAAATATTCGCACCTTTCAACGCTGGTTTTATTGCTCTCAAGTTCAGTCAGATCAACGGCCAATAATTGACTGGCCAGAGCCTAAAAATAAATTGTCCTCAAGTGAATATCAAGCGATAGTAGATTGTTGTAATAGCACTGAGTACGCGAGTTCGCCTCCATGCCAAATCGTACCTAGCCTTGCGGACAAAGACCTATATATTGGCTCAGAGTCAAGTTTGTATCGTGTATTAAAAGCTGAAAAGCAGCTGCAGCACAGGGGACGGAGTAAGCCGAAGAAGGCATCTAAAAAACCAACCAGCTATACTTCAACAGGTGCGAATCAAGTGTGGAGTTGAGATATTAGCTACCTGCCAACCCCCGTCATTGGTCAGCATTATTATCTCTATTTTTTTATGGATATTTACAGCCGAAAGATTGTAGGCGCTGAAGTTTTTGCACAGGAGAGCGGCGAAGAAGCAGCAGATTTATTACAACGCAGTGTCTGGAAGGAGAAATGAGCGGGCCAAAATTTAGTGCTGCATTCCGATAATGGCGCGCCGATGAAAAGCTTTACCCTACGAGCAAAAATGCAGGATCTGGGTATTATCACATCACGAAGCCGGCCGCGAGTTGGCAATGATAATCCGTATTCGGAAGCGGTCTTTAAAACACTGAAATATTGCCCACAATGGCCCGAGTCAGGGTTTACGAGTTTAGACGGTGCAAGGGCTTGGGTTGACGAGTTTGTGGCGTGGTATAACGATGAACACCGTCATAGTGGTATTCGATATGTGACGCCAAGTGAGCGACATCAAGGGTTGGATGCTGATATATTAGAGTATCGAAAGTGGGTCTATTTGGACGCTAAGAATAAACATCCAGAGCGTTGGTCGAAAGGCATTCGGGATTGGAGCTTTATAGATAAAGTAGAGCTGAACCCCGAGGTGAATTCCTTGGCAGCATGATATTAAACACGACAACTACCTTGAAAAACTCCGAAACCGTTAAGACGATTAAAAGACACAATATAGTATTGATTTATTCGGGGTGTCCATATATGTCCTTCTTCACTTACTTGTGGTGCCTGTGGTGGGTGGGTGTCCTTTTTCACTCTATATTTAGACCAGAATGCCAGTCTAAATAAAAGAGTCACTCACTTAGACTAGACTTATGGTCTAATATTGCTTTATTCCAACTTAATCAATCAGTTAATTTTCATAACGACCTATCGTCGAAATACAAAGCCCTTCTTTCTGTGAATCGTAGCTATTTAAGGTTCTTCGGGTTCCGTCTCAGACAATGGTAAGCCGGGTGTTTTCTTACGATGGTCCTGTAGCCGTCCGAGCCTACTTTCTAACAGATTCGTCAGTTTGTGAGCAGCACCATCCACAGCCTGTACCAGTGTTTCTGCATGGTCTGTTACCGCCACCGGCTGTTGGCCTTCGAGACGAGCCTCCAGCATACAGCGCTGAACATGTAGCCCGCTCTTGCCCTTGCTCTCGTCACTCAGATGAACCTCCACCCGGGTGATGTGTTCTTTAAAGTTTTCCAGCGCCTGCTCGACCGAGGCGCTGATGTCAGCAGCCAAGGTCTCAGTGCCGTGGATGTTGGCGTCGGTATTGATTTGGATCTTCATGGCGTTCTCCTCTTAGGTTTTTAATAAAAAGTCAAGGGCAGGAAAATTTTCTGCTCTAGCTACTAATTGCTTTTAACTAAATTCAATGTCAGTGTCGTGAACCATTATTGTTTTTTGAAGCTCAGTATTTGTCTACAACAGAAATACCCTGTTCAACGGCTAACTTATTAATCTCGATCAGACTAAACTAACCGAGTCTATTAAAATGGACTTTGCGCCGTAGGTAGAAATTTTATCACTAACACTCGCAACAATCTTGCTTGCAATAGACTCTTTCATCTAAAACA
>JBLHWO010000242.1:0-5475 GCA_047629215.1 Cellvibrionaceae bacterium
TGGTATTATTAAAGAATCTAAAAAATAACTCTTTAGCGCCAATGTTTAAGTAAGCAAAATCAGGCTAGCCATTCGGCCTGATTGCTCTCCATCTCTTCGATAAGAATAAAATAACTCGGCTTGCCCGTAAGTACATTGATCCCCACCATAAATGGCTTTAATGCCAGCATCATCAAGTTCGATCTTAGCGAGTTCAGTGAGGCTTGCTAACCATTTAGGACATTCTATCGATGAATTAGGGCTGATAATAAAAGCCTTTTTATTTACTGAATTTTTATCAACAAAGACATCATAAACCTCTTGGCCAACTTCAAAATGAGTTTGGCTAATAGCGGGGCCGAGCCAGGCAATAACTGTATCTGACTGAGGAAATCCAGCAAGTGTTTTAGATAAAATTCCATCTGCCAAACCTCTCCAGCCAGCATGTGCGGCAGCGACTTGTTGAGCTTCATTGTTTTCAGGCTCAGGGATGTTACAAAATAACACGGGTAAACAGTCTGCGGTCATAATGGCGCAAACATTTTTTGGTCTTGTGCTTGTGCAAGCATCGGCTCTGACTAGATTGTTAATGTAGTCCTCTGTATTTACCACTTCGGTGCCATGCACTTGTTCTAGCCATGCAATATTTGTTGAAGGGACTTTTAAATGTTGGGCTAATTTTTCTCGGTTTTTTAATACATGTTGAGGGTCGTCATTTACATGAAGTGCTAGATTGAAATAGTCATAACCCTTGACTATTTTTGGAAGTTTCGAAACGGAGTTCAGACTGACTCTAGTACTAACTAAGGCCTGCACATTTTCAGGGGCAGGCCAGTCAGGAATGATAAAGCCTTGCTTATGATCAAGCATCTTGCTCTGGCTCATTTAAGGCCTCTAAAAGTGCTAGCATGTCTTCTGGTAGGTCTGATTCCCAGCTCATTTCTTCACTAGTGCGGGGGTGGATCAAGGTAATTTTTTTAGCATGGAGTGCTTGTCTTTCAAAACCTCTTAATGAGCTTTTCAAAAAGTCTGATGCGCCTGCCGGCATTTTAAATCGCCCTCCATAGGTGGCATCACCCACAAGAGGATACTTAATGTGTGCCATATGCACACGAATCTGGTGTGTTCTACCGGTTTCTAACTTTACCCGGATATGGCTATTGGCATTGAATCGTGTAATTACTCGATAATGTGTAACGGCATGCTTTCCAAAGGGACTAACGGCCATCTTTTTGCGATTTTTAGGGCTTCGAGCAATCGGCTCATTCACTGTGCCACCGCCAGTCATAACGCCAGAAACGATCGCCTCATATTCACGGCCCATGGCTCGTGTTTGAAGTTGGTCAACAATATGAGCATGTGCACTCAGGTTTTTAGCGACCACCATTAAACCGGTCGTGTCTTTATCCAAGCGATGCACAATGCCAGCTCTTGGCACAGTTTCTATCTCAGGATAATGATTCAATAATGCATTGACTAAGGTGCCGGTATAATTACCAACAGCAGGGTGAACGACCATGTTGGCAGGTTTATTGAGGATAATAATATCGTCATCTTCGAATACGATATCTAAAGGAATGTCTTCTGCTGTCCATTCGCCTTGGCTTTCTAGTTCAACTTTCACTTCAATTAAATCATGAATTTTGACTTTTTCTTTTGATTTTAGGAAAGCGCCATTGATAGTAACTTGTTGATCCTTGATCCACTGCTGAAGACGTGAGCGAGAGTAGTCTGGCATTAGCTCACAAAGTACGTGATCTAGGCGCATGCCTGAGAGCTCTAGTGGAACGACAAATTCAGTTTCAACAAATTGTTTCATGGTGTCTCTTTCAAGTCTGATAACGTAATTGGGTGATTGCTCGTGCACTTAACTGCAAGTTTGATTTTTTGTCATACACGCTAGGGCTTATTTGTGAAATAATGTCTGCTCATAACTTACAAGGCCTTGCTCGGCAAAGCGCTATTGTACATGTTTATTTCACACCTCACTATTTTGTAGCTGATTATGCGTTCCAATATTATTGTTTTACTTGTTCTGATTATAAATTTAACGCTTTCGGCCTGTAGTAGCGCTCCTAAGAAAGAGTCTACAGAGCAAGAGCTTTACGAAGATGCAAAAAGGGCGATCAAGCTTCGAAGCTTTCAGCAGGCAACCATTGCGTTGGAAGAGTTAGAGTCTCGTTATCCTTTTGGTAAATATGCAGAGCAAGCGCAGTTAGATTTGATTTATGCGCGCTACAGCGGTTTAGATCTTGAGGGCTCAAAACTAGCGGCTGACCGTTTCATTCGTCTTCACCCACAAAGCCCTAGTGTCGATTATGCTTATTACGTTCGAGGCATCGCAAACTACTATTTAGATGGTGGTATTGCTAGCCAATATTTTCCTATCGTCGATGTGAGTTCGCGTGACCCGGGTCATATGCGTTTATCCTTTAAGGATTTTTCAGAATTACTGATGCGTTTTCCAGAAAGCCCTTATGCCGCAGATGCACAGCAGCGCATGATAGATATACGCAATCGTTTATCTGCTTACGAGTTGCATGCAGCCCGTTATTATATTAAACGACAAGCCTATCTTGCTGCAGTCAACAGAGCCGCTTTCGTTGTTAAAAGTTTCCCAGCTTCGCCTTCTGTGGAAGAGGCGCTAAATATGATGGTATCTGTTTATGGCAAATTGGGTCTTGATGCTCAAAGTGGCGATGCGCTGTCAGTTTTAAAATTAAACTTTCCAAAAGGTAAAAGCTTTAGTAAAAAAGGTCAGTTTACTGCTATGCATAGGCTGGACCCTGAAAGAAGCCTTACTAGCGTGATTACCTTTGGCTTAATTGAATAGGAGTAAATATGTCTTTACGCCAACAAATTCTTGCGGAAATGAAAGTACTGCCCGAGATTGACTCACAATTTGAAATAACTCGACGAATAGACTTCATTAAGCGTTATTTAAAAGCTTCAGGTCTAAAATATTTAGTCTTGGGTATCAGTGGCGGTGTTGATTCAAGTACCTGTGGTCGACTCGCTCAATTAGCAGTAGAACAATTGAATGTCGAAACCAATACTGATGAATATAACTTCGTTGCAGTCAGGCTTCCTTATGGTGTTCAGGCGGATGAAGAGGATGCGCAATTAGCATTGGGCTTCATTAAGCCAAGCCTATCTGTTTCTGTGAATATCAAAGATTCGGTTGATGCCTTACATCAGCAAGTAAAAAAGGCTCTGAGCTCAGCAGGTGCTCTTCATGCATCGGAGGCTCAATTGGATTTCTCTAAAGGCAATGTCAAAGCAAGAGCGCGCATGGTGGCGCAATATGATTTGGCCGGCGTCTTAGGTGGCTTAGTTTTGGGTACAGACCATTCAGCTGAAAATATTACAGGGTTTTATACAAAGTATGGTGATGGTGCAGTCGATCTAGTACCTTTGTTTGGTCTAAATAAGCGCCAAGTTCGATTGCTTGCTAAAACATTAGGCGCACCAAGTTTATTGATTGAAAAAGCCCCGACTGCCGATTTGGAAAGTTTGGCGCCAGGTAAGAAAGATGAAGATGCCTTAGGCATTACTTATCAACAAATCGATGATTTTCTTGAAGGTAAAGATATTGAGCCTTCAGTGTCAGAAAGGCTGATGTATATTTACACGGCGACTCAGCACAAACGTCAGGCCATTCCCACTATTTACGATTAAGTGTTTACGAATAAACATGATGAATAAAAAAGGTGCTCAATGAGCGCCTTTTTTTTTGTTAAAAAATCATTGCCATGAAACTGAAATATAAAAGACACAAAAACTTAACATTCCTCGTTCAGAATCCCCTCCGTACACAGATGGTTACCGATGCTCTCTAAATTCAGAGTATGAGCTTTGAACTGTCATTTATGAAATACAACTTTGGAATGTTTTATGAAAATTCAATTATCGATTTTAGCGGCATCTATTTCTTTGGCCGCAGCTGGAATGGTTCAAGCAGAGGGTCCTATCGACGGAAAAGTATACGGTAAAGTCAACTTGACTCTTCAGAGTTCAGATGAAGGTACAGATAGTCGTGTGACGGAATTAGTTAGCAATGCTTCACGCTTAGGCTTTAAGGGTGAAACTAGCTTAAATGACGATTTATCTGTCATTTATCAATTAGAGTATGAAGCAAATTTTGATGATGGTGACAAGGGGGGAAGAACTATTACCCAGCGTGATAGTTTCGCTGGTTTGAAAGGTGGTTTTGGTGCTGTGAAGGCCGGCATTTTCAATACACCTACTAAATCAGCTCAAAATAAGGTTGATTTGTTTAGTGACTACGTAGGCGACATCAAAAATGTTTTTTCTGGCGAGAAAAGAGAATCTAATTCAATTATGTACAGTTCACCTAGCATGAGTGGTTTGTCAGCAGATATCGCATTAATTGCTAGCGAAGACGAAAATATAGATGATGCATACTCTTTAGCAGTTAAATTCAAACAAGATAATATCTATACTGCATTGGCTTATGATTTGGATGTTGAAGGTGAAGGTAAAGAAACACTTCGCTTAGTTGGGAAATATACCTTAGATGATTTAACTCTAGGCGCTATGTGGAATCAGTTCAAGCAGGATGGGGCTGAAGATCTTGATGGTTTGATGATTAGTGCGGCATATAAAATGGGTAGTAATACATTTAAAGTTCAACACGCTTCTTCAGACATTAAAGCAAAAGGAGGTACTCAGACTTCAGTAGGTATGGACCATAAGCTTGCCAAAAGCACCAAAGTATTTGGCTTCTATACCATGCAGGATGCAGATGCTAAAGATTCGGATGAAAGCTGGATAGCATTGGGAATAGAACATAAGTTCTAAGTAAATCGCTTAATAAAAAAGAGCCTTATTTGGGCTCTTTTTTTGTGTCAAAATTTAATCACCTAAATACATTCTTTTTTTACCCGAGCTCTTACATTATCAAGCAGCGTATTGTCTTTTTCGTAAATAGGAATAAGTTCATCAAACTCTTCAAAGGTATCATCTGTGATACCAAAGTCTTCTTCAAGTTTTAAAAGGATATCTTCTTTTTTTGCAAGATCATCATGATATCGAAGGTCTGCACATTGGTAGCGAACACTATAGTCTTCGTATTGAGCTTTGCTTATAAAAGCTTCGGCAAATGAAGGGCTTGATAAGAGGCTGCCAGAGAATAAAACAACTAAAGAAAAAACAGAAATAAAAGGTGCTTTTTTAGTTTGGGTCATTCAGTTCTCCAAAATGAAATGAGTATCTAAATCGGGCGGAATATTATAGTTGTGCACAACTTAATAGATGTTACCTTAGCGTGTCAAAATGTACAGCTTTTGTAAAAAGAATTTAGCCTTGTACTATCCGATAATTTTCAGATGTATTATAAGGTTCTATACTTCTAAAAACTTTGTTAATTCCATGAGTGTCTTATGATCTTTGTCTTGCTTGTTTTTACGCTTATAAGTGTCGCGTTAAGCTATAACGTTTTGCGGCCTCGTTATCATCATCCTAAATTAATTGTAG
>JBLHWO010000243.1:0-5445 GCA_047629215.1 Cellvibrionaceae bacterium
CAGAAAACCAATTGCAGCACCTCATTGATATGGGCAAGCTCAGCGGCGCCCCAAATCTAACCATAGACAATAACCAGGTCGCGACCAATGTCAGTCGTCTGCCCCGCTTTAACGTGCCCGGCGACAGCTACAAAATCACCACCGCTGAGCCTGATCGCGTGGCCGCCAGCAGCGACGCCAATCTTGAATACCGCGCCCGCGCCTGGTTAGAAACCAACTGTGCCCACTGCCACAACCGCAAAGGTTTGGCCCAAAGCACCGGTTTGTATTTTGACGTGTTCCGCAAGGTCAACCTCAGCCACGGCGTGTGCAAAGAACCCATCACCGCAGGTAGCTCCGGCGGCGGGCGCGACTACGACATACTGCCCGGTGTCGCCGGTGGCGCAAGCGGCTCAGAGGGCTCAATTCTCTCTTACCGCCTGCACTCGGTAGACACCTCGGTGCAAATGCCGCCAATCGCCCGCAGCGTAAAACACGGCGAGGCCGTAGATGTCATCGATGCCTGGATAAATACCGTGATTGATGGCCGTTATGAAAACGCCAATTGTGCGGATGGCGGAGGCAATCCGCTGCCACTGCCCTTCTAAAAGCACCGAAGGATAAAACGCCCCCAGCACGCAACTGATTAAACGCGAGGGGCTCCCACAAGCTAAACCAGAAAATGGCTCCTCAGTACGAGGGGCCTTTTTTTATCCCCCAGCAAACCTTTCAACATCACGGCCTAACACCGCAAACTATCACCGCATCGACTTCCTGAATGTCGGTGAACAGCAGCATCATTCCCATTAACACCCAGAGCACTCGCCTAAGTCATTGAAGTTTTTAAAAAACCCGATATGATCACGGGAAAGGAATGTTTGACAGAAATAAAGGGATTTAATCTTCGTTTGACCGACACTCGCTAGTAGCGACGTCGCCACCTCATTGAATCCCCAATAATTCTGCAAGCAACATGAAAGCCAGTCCCGTGATAAAGGGGGCCAAGCTGATAAATGGCCTGAGTCGTTATAATAGGCTTTACGTGTAATCAATCCGATCCAGAAGGGAATCTTAAATGGCTCAAGGTGAAAATAAACGTAGAATTAAATACGCTTTGCAGTTAGTGGGCTGGAGCTATGAGAATGACAACCGAGACAAGTTGAAACGAGATGCCGCCCGGGTTGCTCCTTCTGAATATCAAACAGAAATGAATGGTTCTTTGTTTTGTCCTGCTTGTTACACAAATCTAAACAGAGTGCCAAAGCAAAAGGAACATTTTTCTAATGGTAGAGAGGCATATTTTTGCCATTTAGCAGCTTACAAAGACATCAAATGCGATCTTCGTTCCAGCAGGCCTGAAGGAAAGAGGTATGAAACATATGAAGAAGCGCGTAAGGCTATAGACGATGAAAACTTAGTTATAGTAGATGGGTTTATTAAAAATAAGCCTGAACTGCCCGATGAAGCAGGAGGTGAATACGATGAAACTCCTGTTGAAGATATTGATGGCCCTATCTCAGATGTACCTATAGGACGGCATATAGGCGAGTCCTTTAAGCTACCAAGCAAGATTACCACTGTGGCCGGTATTTGTAGGAATTTTGACGAGAATCTCTACAGGTATTATTACTTCCCAAAACAAAAATACTCAATACGGCTAGTCGATCTGCTTCACCCTGTAGAAAAAGTCCAGGAAGAAGATGATGAGCCAAAGCTCTACTACGGATTCATCGAAAGCTCCATCCATTTAGGTGAGTATAAACGGCCAGACAATATACGCATGACCTACTTGAAAAATGATCAAATGGGAGTTCAGGACTTTTGCATCAAGTTACAAGATAAACATCAAAGAAGTCATGGTATTACCGATGCCTCCGTTGGCAGAACTGTTATTGTTTATGGCACAGTAAGCGATAATGGTACGGGCTTGTGTTTTAAAAATCTGGGTTGGGGTGAGTTTGCATTGCTCCCCCAAAAATATGATGAGTTGTTAGCATGAACACACGTAACAAATCCAGCCACATGAATCAATTAGCATTATTAAGATATGGAAATTGGGTATGAGCAAGGTTGAGGTTAATGCAAGAGGAATAAAAAACCGACTGAAGGATGTCAAGCCGTATCGCGCAATTGCTGAATACATTTGGAACGGCTTCGATTCCGGTGCAAACACCGTGGACATTACTTTCGAATGTTCTGAAATCGGTGACATTCATTCTCTGAACGTTGAGGACAACGGCAAAGGGATACCATTTTCTTTGCTGGAAAACAAGTTTACCCCTGTATTATCTTCAGAAAAAAGAGAGCAACAGGTTCAGCATACTCTATTGCATGGCAAGAATGGACTTGGACGACTGACTTTTTATCATTTTGCACAAGCAGCAACCTGGAATACATGCTACGAAGAGAATGGTTCTCTTCATGCATATTCCATACACGTAGATGAATCAAAAATTGACCACTATGATCCTTCTGAAGTCATCCATTCTGATAAAGAAAATACAGGAACTTTAGTTAAATTTCACAATATTTTTGATCTATCTGAATATGGTTTTAGGTCGAACATCCAAGAGTATTTAAAAAAGGAGTTCGCGTGGCTTTTAGAATTGAAGAAAGGGAGTGGTTTCGCAATAAATATCAACGGTGAGCCGTTGAACTGTAATTCTCTCAAAAAAGACGTTGAAAAGCTTGAACTAAATATATCTGGAAATATTTTTTTAATTGATTATGTGCGCTGGTCTAATAAATTAAATAGACATTTTTCAAGATTCTATTGTTCAAGCAATAACGGGGTATTTAGATACTCAAAACCTACAACGCTAAACAATAAAGGCGACGAGTTTTATCATAGCGTATTCGTTACTGGACAATACTTTGACGAGTTCAAAGTTGGAGAGATGGAAAATCAAGGAGACCTGTTAACTAAAAATAGTGACCAGTCTGATGTGTTTAAAAGCCTCGTTTCAGAGATAAATGGCTTTCTACGAAATAAGAGAAAGCCGTTTATTGTTAGTTATGCAAAAACCCTTGTAGAGGAATACGAAAAGAACGGTATTTTCCCTAAATTTAACGCTAAAAACAGATGGGAAGTGATGCGATCTGAAGACTTAAGGGAAGCAGTCGCTCAACTATACCAAGTAGAGCCTAGAATTTTTAGCAATCTTAATACATCCCAAAAGAAAACAATGGTGGGATTTCTTTCGTTAATCATTGATGGCGGTGACATCAATGATCTTTTCAGAGTGCTTGATGGTGTAATTGAGCTTAGTTCATCTGAGAGAGAGATTTTTTCTAAGCAATTAACAACAACGAAGATGAGTTCAATTGTTAAGACAATTGAGCTTATAAGTGACCGATATAAATCTGTAGCTGAATTTAAGAGGCTTGTTTTCGATTCATCTATGTATGCAGGTGAGGTTCCTCATCTTCAAAAAATGATGGAGAAGAATTATTGGCTTATTGGCGAGGAATATCAGCTGCTAACAGCAGCAGAACCTGATTTTGAAGAAGCTTTACGGCGGTTTTTGTATGTTTTACATGGCGCAACCAAAAAGCCAACGTTAAAACATAAAGACAAGAACAAAGAAATGGATCTGTTCTTGATTAGACAGGATAAAAGGAATAGCAATATTGAGAATATTGTGTTAGAGCTAAAGCACCCCGTAAATGTGCGGCTTGGAAAAAAGGAAATAGATCAAGTCTATAACTACTTCAGTATTATTAGATCCGAATCGAGATTTAATGCGTCAAATATGAAGTGGCGGTTTTACTTGATTGGGAACAAATTTGACGGAACTGGATACATTGAGGGACTTATTAAGTCTCTACAAGTTCATGGAGAGCCAGGCCTAGCTTACACAAGTGAAGAATATAAAGTTTATGTTCATACTTGGAGCGAGATATTCAATGAGTTCGAATTGAGACACGACTTCTTAAATCAGAAGCTAAAACTTGAGCGAGATCGCCTGACAGAAATTCATGACTCTGCTGATGATATCGTGAGTAAGATAAGGAGTTCAGACGCAAACCCCGAAGTCTCAATCCCAGCAGCCTAGGCCTAACAAGCTATTGCACGCCGAGCCAGCTACGTTGCGCAATTTTTGTGGTGTCGCTTCGATTTTTTACCACAAAAATGGCACCACTACGCCGGCCCGGTGATTGAGGCGTCAATCTGTCGCTTAGGACGCTATCAAACAAAACCCTTGTAACCGTCGTAGCGAATAGGATTCACAGCCAAATTTAAAAATAATAAGAGTAAATTGTGGAGGGAAATATGTTTAGCGTGCCCTTTCGCGCTGTCTTTCCCCCATTTTCTAGCGCTGTCGCCCGTCCTAAGTAATGCGTCGCCGCTGACCTTTAGCGGAAATCAAGCGACTAATGAATGCCAGCCCCATAAACCCAGTCTTCTCCTTGCCTATAACGCTAAAACGCGACCGCTATAATTTGCGGAGTTTGTTAAATACCACGCAGGTGTCTAGCGACCTTAACTCCCTTAAAACTTCACTCTGAATGCCACATCCAATTGTCGCGAAGCAATCGCTCGGCCAAAATGCGCACCCGACAAAGTCGGAATATCACCACCGCCGTCTAAGGCAAACTCGTCTGTGGCATTGCGGACAAAGGCCTGCAATGACCAGCGTTCATTGTCGTCCTCTAATCGTAAGCGCAAGTTCAGGGTTGCAAACTCACCCTGCACATCAATAGGGTCTTGATCCGATTGTAAAAATTTGTCGTCTTCGTATAACACGTCAAAACCAAACAAGAGATTAACCGGTGCAGACCACAAGTCGTGGAAGTAATTCATACTGAAGGTGGCTTTCCACAGCGGTGCGAAAGCCAGTGGTTTACCCGTCAAATCACAGGGCGTGTCTTCACCTGCGGGACAAGGGCCGTTGGCGTAGTCGGTAAAGGTGGCATCTAAATACGCCAGCGAAAAATTACCTGATATGTCCCAGGGGGTTACAAATGCGGCATCAATTTCCGCGCCTTTAGAGATTGCACCCGCAGCATTTGAGATACGACTGACATTGCCCTCAAAGATGGTTAACTGCAAATCTTCAAACTCGGTGTAAAAGGTCGCGGCATTGAGCGTTGCAGCGCCGCCAAACAAGCGTGTTTTGGCTCCCGCCTCGTAGGTCGTTGACGACTCAGGCTCAACCTCGGCAATTTCTGCACGTACAGCAGAACCACTATAGCCACCGCTTTTAAAGCCTTGCGCAGCGCTCAGGTAAAACGTTAGGTCGTCATCAGGCAGCCAATTTAACGACAGCTTAGGACTTACATCGCGGTCTACCCGTTTGTCGAGCAGGTGATATTCTTGAGCAGTCACCAGCTGGGTGAATACCGGGCCATCGACATCCGTACCCGCTGTAAATAATTGCAGGGTTTGATCCACTTCCTTGGTTTCGGTGGAAACACGCACACCGCCGGTTAAGCTTAATTCGTCGTTAAAGTGCCAGCTTGCCT
>JBLHWO010000244.1:0-5442 GCA_047629215.1 Cellvibrionaceae bacterium
TTTTACAATTCTTTTTTACAATTCTTTTTTACAATCTTTTTTTACAAACTATTTAAAAAATTGACCACAGCGTCACGCCTATCTTTTGTTAATTGAACAAAATTTTTCTGACTCTTTTCCGCCTCACCACTGTGCCAAAGTATCGCTTCCGTAATATTTCTAGCCCGACCATCATGTAGCAAGTGCGTTTCACCACTCACTACCTTTGTTAAACCGATACCCCATAGCGGAGGCGTACGCCACTCGCGCCCATTGGCTTTTGCCTCCGGTCTGTTATCGGCAAGCCCTTCACCCATATCGTGTAAAAGTAAATCCGTATAGGGATAAATAGTTTGATTAGCCAACCAAGGTAGCTCATAGTCAGAGGCAGTTTTCCAGCTGGCCATATGACAGTCCGCGCAACCTATCTCAGAAAATAGTGTTTCACCCACCATTACTTGTGGATCATTGATATTACGTCGTGCCGGTACAGCTAAGTTGCGGGCGTATAAGGTTACAATATTTAAAATATTTTCGCTGAGCTCAGGCGAACCTCCCGAAGGTGCGTGTAAGCAAGCTGATTGTGTTGATGTACAGTGATCTAAGGGAAAAAGTGTCGAGGTAATACCTAAATCACCATTAAAGGCCGCTGCATTTTGTTGGCGTACCGTGGGTTGCCCGGCTTTCCAACCAAAACGCCCGATGGCTTCTGCATTTTTTGTAATGTCCCATACCTGATTGACTTTACCGGAAATGTCATCTCTATTGTTATCATCGGGATCAGCATTTTTCAGTATGTTCTCAGCAGGAATCGCTTCTAATAAACCCAAACCGATCATAGGAGGCGCGACCCTTACCGAAAATTGTGTTTGTGGATGGAGCTCTCCATAGGCCAAATCAACAATCGATAGCCTTGGTTGGCGTAGCATAACTTTTTCACCATCAGCGAAAATTACAGACTTGTTCGTGTAATAAATTTGAATTCGGCCTTCGGGCTTAACACCTGGTATCGCAAAATCTTGCAATTGATCACCGTAATTTGGTTCTGGAATCGAACCATTTTCGGAAGGAATACTTAAACGCACTAAGAGCGAAACCGCGTTATCCTCTAAGCTTTGTGGTGTGTGCCCTCGCCCATCTTTAATATGACAATTTTGGCAACCATTGGTATTCATCAGCGGCCCTAAGCCGTCACGAGCATCGGTTGATGCTGGAGCAATCACCCAAGGGTTGCGAAAGAAACTATTGCCAACATTGAAATCCAATTTCTGTAGTAACGGCATATTCGCTGAGGGTAATGAGAAGGCATTACGACTGCTTGAAAAAACGGTGGCGCCACCACCAGATAAAGCACTTGATTGCTTGGTTTGAGTACTGGCTTTGATGTGAACCGAGTGACACGACAATAAAAAAGTAAGAAAAAATATAAATGGGGAAGATATCTTATTAGACATATTAATTGGCTTGCCAAGTTAATGACCGCTTAAGGTAACGTTTAAGCGGCGTGGATCAGTTAGGCTGGCTGAAAAAGAGATTAATTAAATTGATGATCAGCTGTATCGGGGTTTAAATTAGTCACACCGACAACGGCCGCTACCTGCTCAATTAAAACAGTTTGTGCAAGGAGTGAAGCAATACTGTCACGAACAATTTTTTCACCTTTTTTATTAGCGGGCGCAACCATTTGATCAAATTTCATTGGCTCTTTTTTGTTCGCTGACGGCTCTTTTCCTTCTGCCACATCGACCATGAACTGCAACTGCTTCTCGGTTGCCACTAAGGCATTTTTCATCTTGTCATCTAAGGCGCTATCTTTTGTTTCAACCAAGGCAGAAATACTGAGACCTTTTATTTTTTTTCCATTAACACGCTGATATTCGCCCAAATAAATGTTGCGCACTCCTTTGGCGTTATAAAAATGTGAGTAATGTGTATTATCACTAAAACAATCGTGCTCGTCTTCTGGTGAGTTGGCTTCTAGTGCCACCTTCATACGCTCACCGGCTAATTCACCCAGCGATAAGCTCCCCATGCCATAAAGCATTTTTGTTAAGGCTGTTTTTGTTGGTAAAGCAATAAATCTTGCACGATAGTTATTCGTTTTACCCGGTGCCCACTGGCCTACCATGATTTCCAAATCGGTGATTAACAGTTCAATAGTCGCTTGTAAGTACTGTGCGCGGCGCCCACAGTTACCATTGGTGCATTGTTTGCCCTTGGCAAAATCGGTATAAGAGCGTTTACCCGCGCCGCTATCTGTACCATTTAAATCCTGCCCCCAGAGTAAAAATTCAATGGCATGGTAACCGGTGGCTACGTTGGCTTCTGAACCAGACAGCTCATTTAAACTAGCTAATAACTCAGGCGTAATCGATGTAAGATCAATCTTCTTACCGCCAATCTGAATGGATGTATTAGCAATGATATTGGCCGTTGCACCGGGATTACCCAGTTCGTGCTCATAGCTGGGCGCCACATAATCAATCAAACCTTCATCTAAGGGCCAAGCATTAAGCTGTCCTTCCCAATCATCAACGTTGGCATTCCCAAAGCGAAAAACTTCCGATTGCTGATAAGGGATACGTGCGGCTTTCCATGCAGTTTTGGCGGTAGCTAAGGTATTGTGGTTAGGCTTTTTTACAAAAGTGTTGATGGTTTGTTTGAGTTCCGTTGCTGTTATTAAGGCGTCTTCAAAAACAGCGTGGGCGATTACAGTATAGTGATCGGCAACGGTTTTTTCGGATGCTGCAACACTGATATTGATCGTCAGCACCAAGGACATCGCTAGTACAAATTGTGTGAGTCCATTTTTTTTCATCATAAATCTCTCATTGAAAGTAGTAAACCTGGCATCTAGGTTGAAACAGTTAATTAAAATTCTGCAGCAAGTTGTAACGTAACGCTGTTAGTAGACTCGCCTGTTCCACCATCGGCAACGGAGTAATCATCGTCCATGGTGAGTTCAAGACCTAAGCCCAAGCCACCGAGCATTTCGGTGCTGAACCCTACACTGATCCGATTCTCTGGCAATGCTAAAAATAAGGCGTCTTCTGTTTGCTGATAAGACGCCGCATAAATAAAATCGCCTGCTGTAAAAGCAACTTCGAGTTGTGACGCCGAAGGTTCAGCATTATTTTCAGGGGTATAGCCATCTAAAGCGCTTAGGTGCTCTGCAAAAATAGTCATGCTCCCAAAGCTTAATTCAGTAAAAATTGCAGCGCCTGCGATAGCACTATCTTGCAGACTGTAATCAATGGCATCCGTTAGGCCGCCAGAATTTCCTAGGTTAGAAATATAATCCCCACCAACGGTGAAGGCATCGTTACTAAAGCTGACTCGGACACCATAATCATTGATTTCTTGCTTATTTTTTTCGTCATTGTCGCCATTGAAAATATAGAACGCGCCATTAAAGCCACCTTGTTCATAATGGGTAATAAGCGCTGTTTCACGAGTCTCACCAAACTCTAGCGAAATAGGATCGCTGACTAGCGCAGTTCCGTATGCACCAAAGGGAACATATTCCTGCCCGATCACAAAAGAAAAGCCGTTACCAAAATTATAATTGATCGTCGCTATATCAATATCAACACTACCTTCATCTTCTTCGTACAAAAGCACTAAGGCAGTGGAAAGGCTTTCGGTTACTATGGCGTCAACACCGAGTTCTGCAGTTGCTACCACTAAATCTGATTCAGAATCGCCAGAATCAGGATCGGCATAGCTGGCTTCCACCTCAATTACCCCACTGAAAGTTAAGGCCTCATGCCAGCCATCGCCTTTGTTTTCCGCTTTTGCTTCTAGTGCAACAATTCGCTGTTCCAAGTTTGGGTGATTGTCACCCAGAGCATGTGGGCTTAGGGTTATTGCCGCTAAAGCCAGTGTTAAATAGTTAAGTTTACATCGTGCTCTTGTCTTCACAGTATCTCCGTAATTTGATGGGCTATATAATTGAGGAAAGAATTTAAACACGAATGATAATGATTATCAATTGTATTGACAAAATTAAAACTCGCTTTATCATAGCCAAGGCTGGTGTAGGAGTAAGCAGTGATGTGCAAACAATCCAATCAGCCTAATAACCAGCCGAGGTTGTAATCATCACAGTATTTGGTGAGGCAATGGGCAGCAAGCTTTGTTTAAGCGATAAATTAAAACGATATTGAGTGAGTTCAAGATGAGTGAATCTGAGGCATTAAATAAACTGTCATTAACCTCCACAACGCCGCCCCCAGTGGTCGAGAGTGTGGAATTAATGCGGGGTGGAAAAACGCTGATTATTCGCCATCAAGGCGCTGATTATCGTTTGCAAGTGACACGCAGACAAAAGTTAATCCTTACCAAAGAAGCCTTTTAGCCAAGCCCTTATCTCAACCAGCCAAGCTATTTTTATATTGATGCAATTTTTTGGAATTATAAATCACTCAGGAATATTCGATATGAGCCGTCAGCCCAATGCTGAGTCAGAACAAAAAATTCGTTTTCTATGTCCCAAGCATCGACAGAAACTCCTAGATAATCCTGAGTACGCTCAAACGATATTGGTACGTTTGTTATCGAATGCTCGCCACAAACTCGATCAAGGGAGTTGGGACAATGCAGCATTGGTTTATGGCAGCGCCTTTGAAACCGCTGAAATACTATTCGAACAATCTGATTGTTTTTACGAAGTAAACCGCTATCTGCAGTCAGCCATTGAATTTGCCTATGCACTGCGCCATTGCTCCTATGAAGCAGATCTTGGCATGCTGGTTGCTTTAATCGAGGAAAAACTGAACGAAAAACTTTATCCCGCTCAAATCAAACTACTGTTAAAACCGCTAAGAGATATGGCTTTTTCGCCATTATCAGAAATCTATTTTCCTATCCATAGAGCTAATTTACAGACTAAAACACTCACCCACACTATTCATTAACGTTTTATTTAATCCATGAGTGACCATGAAAAAATTATTTCTGTCTTTCCTACTTTTTACCTACCTCAGCTTTATGGCTCAGTATTTATTTGCCACTGAAGAGGCACAACGCATCGCTATTGCTGGCGGCTCTATTACAGAAATTATTTATCAGTTCGGTGAAGAGCATCGTATTATTGGCGTTGATTCTATCCATCAATTTCCAGCAGCAGTAAAACAACATCCCTGACTCGGCTATGTTCGCAATATTTCTGCTGAGGGGGTGTTGTCTTTACAGCCGGATTTATTGATTGGCGAAGCCGATACCGGCCCCACTAAAGTGGTCAACCAAATCAAAGCAACGGGTATTAAAAAAGTCATTATTGAGGTGGATGATACGATTCCTGCCATAAAAAATAATATTCGTCTGATTGCCCAATTAGGGGTTCTGGGGACATTCCGTCCTAATGTAACAAACCCTCTGTAAGTCTTTGATTTTCAGTTCTACAATCGATGATTATTAACAAAAGATTGAAATATAAGCATCCTCTGTATCCCCTATAATACA
>JBLHWO010000245.1:0-5417 GCA_047629215.1 Cellvibrionaceae bacterium
AGATAAGGTCTGGATTATTGTGCCCGCGGCGGGCAGTGGTCGTCGTATGGGTAGCGAACGACCTAAACAATATTTATCGCTTATGGGCGAAACGGTTATAGAGAAAACCTTAAACCGTTTGTTAGCGGTTAATAGGGCCGCTGGTATTACCGTTGCTATAAGCTCGGATGATCTTTTCTTTTCGACTTTGCCCGTTGCTAAAAACCCTATCGTCAATACTACTTCTGGCGGCAGTGAGCGTAGCGATTCAGTGTTGGCGGGACTCAAAAGTTTACAAATAAAAGCAGCTTTGTCTGACTGGGTGTTAGTTCACGATGCTGCCCGTTGTTGCATAAGAGTCGATGTCATTAATCATATGCTGTCTGAGTTAAAGGATTCCGGTGTTGGTGGTATTTTAGGCGTGCCTGTTAGTGATACTCTAAAGCAGGTTAATCATGATTCTCAAATTGAATCGACTTTGGATCGTAGTCAAATCTGGCAAGCCCAAACACCGCAATTATTTCGCTATGGACTATTAAAAAAAGCCTTAGAGTATGCATTAGATCGTCAGTACCCTATTACGGATGAGGCATCAGCAATAGAATTATTGGGTTATGATGTCAAAATGTGTATGGGGCATTACGATAATATTAAAATTACACACCCAGATGATTTGGCTCTCGCCGAGATGCTGTTAATGCGACAGAAGGAACGAAAAGAGTAAACAAATAAGGTAATAAAAACCGTAGTGGATATTAAGAAAATATAGGCGACACTAAAAACCATTGTCATTCTGAGCCTTTAGCGAAGAATCTGATTAACGGTGGCGCTGGCATCATCAGATTCTTCGCTAAAGGCTCAGAATGACAGGTATGTTTTATTTTTTTGTTCAAATTTTTCTAGGTATACTAGGGGTTAATAAAAAGGTTTATAAAATGACACTACGTATCGGCCACGGTGTTGATGTTCATGCTTTTGATGATGGTCAACAAGGTGTAGATAAAATCGTTTTGGGTGGCGTTATGATCCCTTACGAAAAAGGGCTGGTGGCCCATTCTGATGGAGATGTATTACTTCATGCGCTCTGTGATGCTCTCTTGGGTGCAGTCGCCTTAGGCGATATTGGTCGTCACTTTCCCGATACCGATGCCAATTATAAAAATGCAGATAGTCGTTCTTTGTTAAGAATGGTGTATGCCAAAGTCACGGCGGTGGGTTATCGACTTGTTAATACCGACATGACCATTATTGCCCAGGCACCCCTTATGTCGCCTCATATCGATACTATGCGCGCTCATATCGCGAATGATTTAAGTGTGGAAATATCCGCTGTGAACGTTAAAGCCACCACAACAGAAAAGTTGGGTTTTACTGGTCGCAAAGAAGGGATCGCTTCTCATGCTGTCGTATTATTGCAGGCCAGCAATTGATAAATATTCCTTCCAGCAATAATTCTTTTTTTCCGTTTGATTTTCCTAAGGCCTACCCTTCGCTTGAATTGTCTGCACGCTTTCGCTCTCGCCCCGAGGATTTCGTTGTTAATGAGCATTTGGGTTTTGAGCCAAGCGGGTCAGGTGAGCATTGGTTATTACATGTCGAAAAAACAGGCCAAAATACTCACTGGGTGGCAGAGCAAATAGCACTTTATTGTGACTTATCATTCTCGGCAGTGGGTTACTGTGGCCGCAAGGATCGTCATGCCATTACCCGCCAGTGGTTTAGTCTTTATGCACCCAAGCAAAACGATGTCGATTGGGGCGCGTTAGCGATAGAGGGGGTAACGATTTTATCTGTCCATCGGCACTCTAATAAATTAAGGTTAGGTAGCCATCAAGCCAATCACTTTAGTTTGCGTTTGCGAGAGGTAAAATATCAAGGCCGAAGCTTAAGTGATGAGCAGCAACAGCAGCTCTGTATCGACATTCAAGATCGCCTGGGTAAGGGTGTGCCCAACTATTTTGGTGAGCAACGTTTTGGTCGCGACAAGAGTAATTTAACCTCAGCTCAAGAATGGTTTACGCAAAACCGTAAGCCTCATCCTAAACGCCGGTCCATGGTTATGTCTGCTGCGCGATCCTATTTATTCAATTTACTCCTAGCTGAGCGTGTAAAACAATGTAATTGGCAAACACCACTGCCGGGGGATGTGCTTGATCAGGGTTTACCGACTGGTCCACTATGGGGAAGAGGGCGTTCTCAGGTAAGCGATAGTAGTTTATCTATAGAAGAGCAAGCCTTCTCTGAGTTAAGTGAGTGGCGCCGAGGCCTAGAATATTGCGGTTTACAGCAGGAGCGGCGATCCTTGTCTTTATTTCCAAAGCGTATTGAGAGTTGTTGGGTAGAGCAAGATTTACAGCTTACTTTTACATTGCCTGTAGGCACCTTTGCGACTGCTGTTTTAGCCGAAGTAGCTGAATTGAATAGTGATATTTAGATTGAAGCCTTTGCACGAAAGCAGTTTTACTATAAGTTTGTCGTAGATAGCTTAAGCATCCTTTAGGTACATCAATTTAAGCGATAAATTATGCTATAGTCCTCGTTTTTAATATCAAGCAGGTGCGGGTTGTTGACTGATTTGTTGTTACAGGGTGTAGGGATGACCTCTGAGCGGACACGTGAAAGGATGATTCAGCGTCTGATTGAGCAAGGTATTACTAATATCAGTGTATTAGAGGCATTGCGAAAAATCCCCCGTCACCTTTTTCTTGATGAAGCGCTATCTCATCGTGCTTATGAGGATACAGCCTTGCCGATTGGTCACGGCCAAACGCTGTCTCAGCCTTATATTGTTGCTCGTATGACGGAGTTGCTGCTAACTACGGCAACTCGCTTAGACCGTGTGTTGGAGATTGGTACGGGCTCTGGTTATCAAACGGCAGTGCTTGCCCCCTTTGTTGATACCTTATTTAGTGTTGAGCGTATTCGGCCATTACAGGAGCAGGCGCGTAAGCGTTTGCGCCAATTGTCGATACGCAATGTTCGTCTTTCCTTGGCTGACGGCGGTTTAGGTTGGGAAGAAAAAGCACCCTACGATGCCATTATTAGTGCTGCTGCCCCAGCGTCGATTCCTATCAGTTTAAAGCAGCAGCTTGCCGCCGATGGGGTTTTGGTTATTCCTGTGGGAGTAGCTAAACAGATGTTAACGCTGGTTCAGCGTATTGGTGATACTGATGAGTTTGTAGAAAAAAGTATCGAAGCTGTCAAATTTGTCCCTTTGTTAGAGGGTGTTATTCGCTAGTGAAATCATCTTCAAATTTAACAGCATCACAAGCGTATAAAACTAAAGATTGGATATGGTTATTTTTCAAGGGTGTTGCCATGGGGGCCGCGGATGTTGTTCCAGGCGTGTCCGGTGGCACAATTGCTTTTATAGTAGGCATCTATGCGCGATTGCTTAATGCACTTCAGTCGTTGACGCCAATGGCCCTAGTAAGGTTGTTTAATGATGGTTTCGCTGCTTTTTGGGAGGAGATTGACGGCCGTTTCTTATTGACTCTTTTTGCAGGAATTATTGGCAGCGTATTAACCTTTGCTAACCTTATTAGTTATGGTCTGGAGCATTACCCTATATTGATATGGTCATTTTTCTTTGGTTTGGTGCTTGCCTCTATCCTTTATCTCGTCAGGCAAACTGCCCAGTGGCGATGGCATGAAGGTATGGCGATCATTATTGGTAGTCTGTTAGCGTTGCTCATAGTTTCTCTTCGTCCTACTCAGTTACCCGCTGAGTGGTGGATGCTAATGATTGCCGGTGCTATTGCGATCTGTGCCATGATTTTACCGGGGATTTCCGGTAGCTTTATTTTGCTGTTAATGGGTATGTACGAAGTGTTTATTGAAGCGCTACAGACCATGAATATAGTTTTACTGCTGAGCTTTACCGGAGGCTGCATTGTTGGCTTACTGGGCTTTAGTCATCTATTAAGTTGGCTTTTGGCACGTTATGAGTCAATCATGTATGCTTTATTAACGGGCTTCTTAGTCGGCTCATTAAAAGTGCTTTGGCCATGGAAGGAGGTGGTAGAAACCACCCTTGATCGTCATGGCGATGTTATTCCCCTGGTTCAAAACAATGTTATGCCGGCTCGATATACTGAGATAATGGCTGAGCCCGCACTATTGTTGAGCGCATTATTGTGCGTTTTGTTTGGTTTAGTGTTGGTTTTATTACTAGAAAGAATAGGTGATTCTGCTTCTAATTAGTTTGATATGGAACTAGATCTCGGAAATAAGGCCTAAGCAATGATGAAGCTTGCCTTTTCTTATAAAAAATTTAGAGTCATTTTGCATAAATTGCCCAAATTGATAACTAATGGTTATAAATGTGAGTGAAAAATGAGCTCTGAAAAGAATACGCATTTATCCACAGCTTATTTACATGAATACTCTAGGGTGTTCAAAGTGATCAGTATTCTGATCGTATTTTGTTTTTTATATTCATGTAGCTCTTCCCCTTCTCGCGCGCCAATATCAACACGTGGTCAGCCTCCTTCTACCATGGTCGTAGAGCATGTTGTGTCTCCAGGCGAAACCCTATATTCAATCGCTTGGCGCTATGGCCTAGATTACAAAGGCTTGGCAAGAGTAAACGGAATAGGTTTAGATTATGGGATATTTCCTTCTCAAATCATACGCTTAGAGGGTGAGCCCTCGGTGGCTTTGGCGCCGATTCCCGTTGTTGCTGCCGCGTCTCCAGCCCCTCCAAAAGTCTTTGTGCGACCCGCGCCTAAGAGCATGCCGGTTGAAAAAACGAGTCAGCCTACAGTAAACCCCACTCCTGTTATAAAGCAGCCGGTAGAAGCGAGTCGTCCAGAAAAAAAATCAACCCCTGTTGTAAATAGTGCTGATTTTATAAGCACTAGGGGTAAAATTTATTGGCGTTGGCCCGCTAAAGGAAAAGTAATTACTAACTTCTACAACAACAAGGGTGTGAAAAAGGGTATTGATATCGAAGGTAAAAAAGGGGAGTCTGTCACTGCGGCTGCTTCAGGCAAAGTTGTTTACGCTGGAGGTGGTCTGAGAGCTTATGGGAAGCTAGTGATCATAAAGCATAGTGAGGTATACCTGAGCGCTTATGCACATAATCATCGTTTGCGTGTCAAAGAAGGGGATGTTGTTAGCACAGGGCAGCGCATAGCAGATATAGGTTCTACTGGCGTGGGAGTAAAAGGTAAGCCGAGATTACATTTTCAAATTCGGCGGAATGGTAAACCAATAAACCCTCTACCTTTGTTACCAAAAAGAAAGTGATAAAAAGCTAAACTGTTTGTAACATCGCCCGATAACACTACTAAGAATTCATAAGAAGATCTCAGAAGAAGATTTCAGAAGAAGAGCGCAGACGAAAGATTACAGTCACTAACTATAGCGGGCTGAATTTTAAAAAAGAAAATTTCATTGTGTACTAGGCCTTTGTTCAGCGCTTTTAAAGCAAGCAA
>JBLHWO010000246.1:0-5339 GCA_047629215.1 Cellvibrionaceae bacterium
ACTGAGTGATTTGGTGACTCCTTAACGGCGATACCTTCACTAACACCAGCGAAGACTATATCTACAAACTTTGGGTGATCAATAAGGTCATTAACCAACGCCCGATTAATAAAAAGATCTATTTTTTCGTAGTACCTATTAGTGTTGCGGCTCTCAGCAAACACCGGCTCGCCAAAGGTTTTTAACTGAAGACGGCTTCTTTCATCTTCGCTTAACCCGTCTATTAAAGACTTCAAATGAGGCCCGATAATAGACTCTCGATGTTGATACACGTCAAACTCTATTGGAACCTCTTGCGTAACATCAAACAACACAGTTACATAAATGGGCCCATATCGATTTGCAAGCCGGAAGTACTTATCTTGAATTCCTAATATTTGCTCCTTGCGGTATTGCTTAAATTCACTCTCAGATGACTCGAATACAATTCGCTCGAAATAGCGATCCCGATGGCTTTCAAAGCTACGCAAACTTTTAGAAAAGTCAAACCTATCAGCGTCACTCGCACTAACAGGCACGCTAGCACAGAGAATTATTGATAATAGAGCTGCTTTTATTACGGGTGTCATTTTTTTAATCTATATTATCGTCCGGTTCATGTCCAAATTAAGTATCGAAGATACACAATTACAAAGTGGTTGTATTCTCTCTACCTATAGATGGCTGGCCGATTTATTTTTGTAGATGGCTGTCCGATTTATTTTCCCTGCAATTTATTTTCCCTGGTGACTAAAATCCGCGACCTAATAAGCACACTAAAACACTAACCAATGAGTCATTTTGTTGTAAGCGTGTATTTCAGTAGCTAAGCTTGTGTATAAATAAAAACGGCACGCACAAAAATAGTACGCGTGCCGTTTAATAGAAAATTCTTATAAGGTTTAACGTTGATAGTCGTTATCAATAATTGATTTTAAACTACTCTCAAATCAGTTGATTTGTTAGAACCAAAAGTCATCTCCATAGATTGAAGTAATTAACCGCGCGAGTTTGTGTCAATTTTCAAATCAAGCAACTCCATACTATCGCTAGTACGGCTGTCAATACTTATTTTTCGACTTAAAGATTCTGAACTTTGAGCCAGCGTGCCTTTAGCCACAACTTGCAACATACCGAAAACCGCGGGTCCATGATCGCCGTTTGGATTGGTCAGCAACAATGAGCGTGGGCCGAGCATCGCATCGTCATCGGCCCTAATTTCGAGTACAAATAATTGAGTGTCACTATCGATCACTTCAAACCCTGTTTGTCTAACCGAAATACCTCCTCCCAAAATTTCTATTGTCGCTCCTCGAGAGCTGTTAGACGCAATCAATGCGATCTTAGTTTGCGTTTGACCCAGTTCGATACGTGCAGCAAGGCCGGAACGGTAAGCCGCTGGCAACATGGCAATGTCCCGAAGAACATAAGGTCTTGGAAGGGGGTTGGGCGAAGGTTTAGCGCATTTAAGCATTTGTGGTGAAGGGCCTACTTGCGGTAATACCGTTGCGACTAGGCCTATCTGAAATGTCTCAGTAATTTGCGAACCATAATCAATCATATGACCGTCGATAGTGATGTCGCTAACGGTGAAGTTTTGATCATCAGGTACTTCGTAAACAGCGTGAAGGATAAAGTCGATGGGCTCCTCACCACTCTTAGCAATACCACGAACTACCTTCCAATAATCTGAGGGTTTAGCATCTCCTGGTGCTGAAAAAGGCAATTGGAATCGAGAAAAATCAGGTGTTTGAATATACAAGCCAACTGGATTATGCAAGCTTACTTGTGAGCCGCCGCGTACCGCAGTATTTACATCTGATCCAATGGTTGGGTCACTATTACGGTTGGGTGTGCCGTAACGACTGCATTCAATCAGCTGGTCACGATCTGTGATTGCTTTCCCTTCAGAGTTTTTGCGTAAAATCGTTGCTTGGCCTGCAAGAAAAATTTCAGCGCTTAACGCATTAGGATTACTAATTAGGTGTACCGCGCCGTTGCTTGTTGTATTGTTGAAACGATTACGCCCATTATAGGCTGGGCGACCGGTTTCAGGGTCGACTATTGTTCCTCCATTAGCATCCCTAAGATAGAGGTCTTCAAGCTTAACTTCTGGACCAACAATTTCATGGTATTGGCGCAGTACTACCTCAGGGTCAGTGTCCCACAATGTATACCAATACTCACGATTCTCGCAGGTGAAGCTGACCTTAGTTATTTTGTTAGTTTCAGGGTCACGAGTGACGCTCCATTCGCAGTATTCGTCTTGCCACCCACGTGGCCCTTGTGGCTGGTATGGCTGTCCTGGGTTGCCATTGTTAGGTGGACCCTCATCAGCGTATTGCCATTGTTTACGTTGGCCAACGTTCGGGAAAATGGTTTGAATGCGTCGAGGAAAGGCAGTCCAAAGCACTGGTGCTAGGGCCGCACCAGCTGGAATGTCAGTTTCTAGAGGGTTGAAATATTCGGTCAATGCGGGTTGATTTAACGAGCTCCACGGATTGTTTTGCCGTGTTTGGTTGACGAACGTATTTAAGTTATCAGACCAGTGCTTTAAAAATGCATCGCGCTGCTTTTCTTCTCCATTAATGAAGTCGTCCTGATAAGCTGGTGGTGCAAAGCTGTCGAGTATTGTCATATGATTCTCCTAGTAAGTTTTGATAGCCGGATTTATTGACCTTTTATATGTGGGAGCAGTAAGCTGAATTCATTCAAGTTTTTAATTATTGGATAACTCGCAAATTGTTTGTGCCGCTCAATGGCTTTACTCATAAGAAAGTCCAATTGCTGTTGTGCAGGCATCGCCGCTAGTTGGTCGAGATGGGCTTGAATTCTTGTTTTAAGAGCCTCTTTCCAGAGTTTCTCTGGCATATCCCATACGGCTAAGAATTGTTGCTCGGCGGTACATGCATCCACTTTTGCTGGATCGCAAGCTGGCTGTCTGGCGGCTACAGGGCGAACTATCTTAGCGAAATCTTCGGGTATACTCGAAATGCCATCTCTTATCGTTCCTTCCTTAAGTTGATCTGAATAGATTTTGAGTTTGTTACGTTTGCTGGAAAATACCGGTTTGCTAAAGTCGACGCTGGCAACAGCCGCGATAAATTTAGCGGGAACAAGTTGTAAGCCTCGATAATTGTGCAGTTGTGTTGCCATATAATTGTCTTCTGCTGCTGGTACAGGCACAAAGAAAGAGAAAAATGTCGATCCGCCTTGTTGGTAGTTAGGTGAACCATCCTTTTGAATCAACTCATAACTATGCTCTTTTAGAAAACCATCGTATTGGGCACGAGCCAAGGATATATCGGGAATTTTATAATCAATTCTTAATAACGTTGCTAAGACGCTATCCCACAAGAAGAAGTCATTTGGAATACCCCTTACGTCTTTGTTCGGTAAAGAGCTGTTTTTGACATCGCTAGTTTGAGCTGACGAGGCAAAATTAATGGTTGTGTTGCTGGTGATATGCGCCAGCATCTGATCTACGTTAGTAACATTAAAGTCGCTATTGCTATTTGAAACGCGTTTAACGTTATCAGCCATGAAGCTGTTATAGTAATTTTGAAAGCCGCTTTGAATAACAGACTCAAGCGCCTGAGCTCCGGCCATGCTGCTTACCAACGGGTCGTTCGCCACATCTTGCGGGAGCACTTCTGGTGCGATTGCCACGCGTTCAGAGTTCCAGTTATTCCACGGAAATTTAAGTTCCTTCATTATTGGAACGCCGTTATGATGGCAATCGAAGCAACCTTGGCCGATGGTGTCAGGCTGTCTTGCCATAGTGCTATCGCCTTTCCAAGCCCAGGCTATAGTTACATCGTTGGCGTCTTTACCAATCTGTGGCATGACATCGTAGAAATTAAATTTATTGTTCTGAGAATCCCAACTCATAACCTGCAAAAAGCCAGAGTTCCCACCTGGTGCAGCACTCAATAGTATTTGCGGCGGCTCTGCTCCCCATACAACGACTAAACGTGGGTTTCTGGGAGAAGTTCTAGGCGTAACTGAGCTTGGGATTTGGCCTCCTTCAGCCACCAAAAAACTATTACGCGATAAGTTTGGATTTGCTTTTGAGATTGCCCCAAGTAACCCTTCGACTGAGAATTTAAAGTCTCCTTTGCGTAATACTGACACGCCAAAAGGGTCGTTGAGTTGGCTCGTGATTTCGCTTGCTGGCATGACAAAAGCACAATTGTCTTTACCCTTGATAAAGCGGTTAATCTTTGTCGGGTCAATAGGGGGGCAGTTCGTGAGGGCTAACTCACTAAATCCTGCGTCAAGCTCTCTGTTTCGAGATTGAGCCAGCGCTCTAAACCTTGGGTGCTGATCTTTATGCGAGGTGCGCAGTAGATAAGCTCTGGAATTCTGGTTAGTAGTGTTATCTCTTTTCTTAGACTCAGCAGAGTCAGAACCTATGTCCGTTTTGCTATCTGCAGAGTTTGAGTTACTACACCCAATGGTTGTGATTGTGATGAGAATCAGCATTAAGTTTAAAACTATTTTTTGCATTGGGTGCTCTCCGGCCTGTTACTACGATTTTTCATATAATGGATTCAAGTAGTACTGAACTTTCTCGTATTGAATCATTGCTACCAGCTAACTTTTTACTCCAAATCAGTGGTATATCGAAATAGATTAAGGGAACAATAACGATAAAAGTATTACACCTTATTACAGGCTAGATACTGTCATCTATAGGTATCTCTCCTCCATCGCCACGACTTTCGCAGGTATATCCGATTGTTCCTGAAAATTTCCACACGGCTATAATCTCTCTTTGAAGCTAACGAGACTGTAGAAAAAGCGTCATATTAAATCCCTTTTGCCTTGTCGCTGTATTTTTTATCATGGCTCTAATTTGACTCAGCTCTTGCTTAAAACGCAAGACTCTCTTTATGAACCTCATTCTAGGCCGCCAGTTGACCGTAATTGGCTATCTTTTAGATGTTATGCACCATGCAATACAACTTCCATTGACTGTCGAGCTTGGGTTCTTCATGCAACGCTCTTTTATCTCGCAATGTCGACATTGATTCAGTCGTCCTTCGAACGTCGCTCTCTCGTTCTCGTGGCTGTCTTTTCGAACGCCACGGAAACTGATCTCGTTGCCCGCTGGGCAACGACAACATAATGTCGTTGGGTCAAACTCAAAGGCACTTGCCGGAATCACCTTCTTCGTCTGTTGGCTCTTTGGTTTCTGATAACGCTTGCCGTATTTGGCTTTCTGCTTTTTAACAAAAGTTAGAGTGTCGAATTTGGAATTTGGAATTTTTCCAAGTTGGTTCAAAATTCAACGCGTGACACCCTAATTTATTCACTGGTAATAACTTTTTGGTGTCTTATTCAGTAGTATCGTATTC
>JBLHWO010000247.1:0-5300 GCA_047629215.1 Cellvibrionaceae bacterium
GTATTTCGGCTATGGAAGGGGGCATTGGCGCGCTGGCCGTTGCTTCAGGCATGGCCGCGATTACCTATGCCATTCAATGTATTTGTGATGTTGGCTCCAATATTATTAGCACGAGTCAGCTCTATGGTGGCACATATAATCTATTTGCGCATACCTTCCCTAAACAGGGCATCGATGTGCGTATGGTCTCAGGTGATGATATTGCCGGTTTTGAAAGTGCCATTGATGACAATACCCGTGCTATTTTTTGTGAATCGATCGGGAACCCTGCTGGCAATGTTGTCGATATAGAAGCGTTAGCGGTTATTGCTAAGAAACACGGCATTCCCTTGATGGTGGACAATACCGTCGCGACACCGTTTTTATGCCGGCCATTTGAACTGGGCGCCGATATCGTTATCCATTCATTAACGAAATATATTGGTGGCCATGGCAATTCTATCGGCGGCATTATTGTAGACTCAGGTAAGTTTGATTGGGTAGCCAATAAAAACCGCTTCCCTGTGCTGAACGAACCCGACCCCTCATATCATGGCGTGATTTATACCCAGGCATTAGGGCCTGCCGCCTATATTGGTCGCTGCCGCGTAGTACCCTTACGTAATACAGGCGCCGCGTTAGCGCCTCATAGTGCATTTTTAATTTTGCAGGGTTTAGAAACTCTCGGTTTAAGAATGGAACGCCACTGCAGCAATGCCGAAAAAGTGGCCGTCTACTTACAGAACCATGAAAAAATCAACTGGGTTAACTATGCTGGTTTATCGAATAGCAAATTTAACACGCTCGCTCAAAAAATTACCGGCGGCAAAGCCTCCGGCATATTAAGTTTTGGGATTAAAGGCGGTATCGAAGCAGGTACTCAATTTATTGATGCACTGCAAATGATTTTGCGCCTGGTTAATATTGGGGATGCTAAATCCTTGGCATGTCACCCTGCCTCAACCACTCACAGACAATTGAACGAAGAAGAATTAGCCAAGGCGGGTGTGAGCCTCGACCTTGTTCGCATTTCAGTGGGTATAGAAGATATCGATGATATTATTGCTGACATAAGTCAGGCTCTTGAGTCTATAAAAGTGTAGAGCCGATACCTACTTTTAAAAGGAAGCCTAAGATGTTTAATAAAGAGTGTTTTATTTCCGAGTGTAAAAAATTGATTGGGCTTGAAAACGCTCATAAAAAAATACATGAACTACTTAAAACTCAGCTAACAGACAGTTCAAAAATAATTGAGCAGCTAGGTCAGCCTAAAGCGGCCGGTGTAGAACTTCTTTATTGTGCTGATGACCTCACTATTATCAATTTTGTTATGACGCCGGGTATGCATTTGCATGCCCACAATCATAATATGTGGGCTATTATTGGCATTTATGCTGGAGTAGAAGAAAATATTTTTTATACTCGAGTAGACGGAACTATCACCAAGAAAAACAGTAAAAAGCTGTCAATTGGTGATGCGGTTATCTTAGGCGAAAATGTTATTCATTCTGTCAGGAACCCCACCAGCAACTTTACTGCTGGAATCCATATCTATGGCGGAAATTTTGTTGAACGAGAACGAAGCCAATGGGATATGGAATCTTTAATAGAGACTCCTTATGATATGGAAACAACACAGCAAGTATTTACAGAAGCCAACCAAAAAATATATACTATTTAACTAGCCTCAGCATACATCTTGACACCTTTATACGAGCAGGGATTTTTCTTTGTGGCACAGATAAATCTGTCAGATACAGATGTAAGCAACTTTGCTGGTCGTAAGGCCTAGGGCAAAGATTGTTGCCAACAATCTTTTTGCATTTCCTCAGTCCGCGGAGGTCGAGACGCTAACCCACAGAGAGTTTACACAGAATAAACGGCTGTTTTAGACCGTTTTTTCTCGGTTCCCCTTGTGAGGTAAGCGGCGCTAAGGGGGAGAATAACTATCGTGAAAACGCCTCACCTTCTATTTGACTATATTACTGTTTATAGTGAACACCTTTTATATTAGATGAATGACAAAAATGAAGACGGTAGAAATCAATCAAGAGCCTGTAGAATTATACAAAATACTTAAATTCGAAGGACTTGCATCCAGTGGTGCCGAAGCAAAAGCGGCTATCGCACGAGGGGAAGTTTCTGTTAATCAAAAAATTGAGACCCGTAAACGTAATAAAATTGTTGCTGGCGATATTATCGGATTTGATAACGAGACCTTTAAAATAGTGTTTCAGAAATGACATTAGGAAATACCTACAATAAGAAAATTCATTACGGCTTTTGGGGTACCCTACTATGGGGAATAGTTATGTTTGCGCTATTTCTTTCGCACCAAATCGGCTCAGCATGGTTTTATATCGGCGCCATTTATGGTGAGCTAAAATAAAATGAGGTTAGTGTTGTCATGGCTTCCATTGAACACAATGGTATGGTTATGGCGCAATAATACCCGCCATTTTCACGCTTCTGCTTATGGCCGCAATTATTAAAGCTAAAAAAAATACTCGCATTCAGCGGTTATTTAACTATAAAAACTTTTCATTCAGTACCGCCAGATTTTGGTTAATTATTCTTATTGCTAGCGACGGCATAACTTATTTAATAGGCAAACCCATCGTCCCCGATGTTATATGCTCACTTATCGAAATGCAGAACCAGTATGGTTACTATGGATCGCCCTGATTATCGCTGCACCGTTATTTGCAGAGGTCTTTTTTATAGGCTTTTTACTTTCGGGTTTTTCTTCTAGCTTTATGGGATCAACAGCCGCCTTGAATATCACTTCAGCACTATGGGCAGTCATTCGTGTACAGCATAAGATTTACGCTATCATCATCATTTTTTAATGGGTGTATTTCTAGGATTGGCAAAAACAAAAGCCAATCTATTTCATTACCTATTTTTTTTGCACGCCACCTCTAATGCTATTGCAGCATTTAAAACAGCGATAATAGTTTAACCTACAAACCTTATATATTAATAAATTATTTACTGGCATAATCGCCGCTTCCTCCTCCAGCACCTCTTTTTTAAGGTTTACCAAAATATTAGGCACTAACCTTTCAGAATAACCTGCAAGAAAACACCACAATAATAGCTTACCAAAATATTGAACTGAGATAGGCATAATTTCTAATGCCTTTTTTAAGCTTAACACCTCCCCAGCCTCCACCGATAAACGAGTAAACAAGGGAATATTTGTCCACTCAATGAAACAGAGGCATAACCTAGCTTAGAAATCATTCGCAAACTATCTATTGCGCTTGGTGTTACTGCTTGCGTCCTAGTGTTTTTTCGCACAGAGCGTGGCTCTGATGATCAACAACTTACATTACAGGTTGAGGCCGCCTCTAGGCGGGATATTAAAGAGCAGAAAACGACTAAAAATCATGACTGAGCTACTACACACAATGATAAGAAATACACCTCAAGAATACACTACCTATCTATTTTGAGCCTAGACCATTTTCTATTCTAAGCTCTATATATTTTTGTATTAAGGATGCGGTTAATGTTGGTCGTTCTGCATAATTTTTTTTTAATACCGTTATTAGCTCATCTTTATACTGGATATTCAATTCTAGAGCAGAGTTAATAACGGTTATACAATCCCCCATATTTTGAGCCGAGCAAATGGCTTCAACTACGGCTAGCACTTCTTCCCACACCGCACTAGCGCTCTCCATCATATCGATATAGGGTGCCATATCAACAGAACATCCAAACTCTGACACAGTAAATTGTTCGACTCGCTTACGCCCTGCTATTAAGCCATTTTTAAGTGCGATACGAATACAAGCTACAATCTTCCGCTCAAGCTCCAAAACAAAAATAGGTTCGTCACTCTGCATGTTAACAGTGCTAGTGGAACCAGAATTACGCTCTCCACCACTCAGTATAAAAATTCGAAACCATTTCCGCACACGGATAAAATCAGTTAAGGATAGCGCAGGCGTTGGCAATTTATCTGGGTTCGACAGTATAAAACTAAATTTACAGCCATCTATTTTATTACTGGGACTAATTTCATCTTTGCTACGGTGAAGCTTTTTAATTGCAAAATTTTCAAACGCAACTTTCTCCTCTTCGCTGACGCATAATTCTAAAAGAGCCACTGTAGGGCGCTCGTAATCGATATAACCGTAGTTAAGCCACGTGCCTTCTGCACCTTCATTGTTATAGTTCCATACTAACTCTTCGCCTGCCTCAACATCCCTCAATAAGATATACGCTAAGCGACCTTTACTCGAAATAAATTTACAATTAGCCCCATTACCGTAGGACGAATTGAACCAATCCATTACAGGGACAATCCCCAAGTCATGAAACGTTCTTGAGGTGACATAAGCAGACAGAGCTCGGAACAGCTCTGGGTCAACATTCATCTTTTTGATTTGTTTATCCACCTTAACGGCTATATCTACAGCATGACTATTATTGTCATCTAATAGTAGCTGTCTATCCAATGAGCCAAAGCTAGTCATAGGAGATCCATGATAGACGGATTTTAAATCTGGCTCCGTAATCAATAAATCAGCATGCTTAGTTGCGGTATTCGTGCACCTTAAGTACATCGCACATGTAAGAACAAATTGTTCAGTCACATTGAACCTATCGGGCCCAAGATTCTGCAATAGCTCCTGCGCTTCCTCGTAGGCACGTAAGAGGGTCAGGCTACCATTTAATTGTGGCGCCGAGATTACCTCTGTACCCTCTGAAAGTGCGCGCTGGGTAAAAACGCCATTAACGCCATATTGATTGGGCTTTACTTCAAGCGTGTTCGGCTCAAAGCTGAACTCAGCTCCCAAACCCTGCTTGCCCGCAATAAGCTCCTCAATGAGAGTGTGAGAAGATAACATATCAGTTCTCCTATGTTGTAGCCTACTCCCTAGAGATTGTAGGGGGTTTGTCGGCAAAATTTGGTACGCTTTTTTTAGCGAAAACATACATTCTACACCTTAAAATGAACATTACAGTCAAGCCTAGTAACAATCAGTATGTCTTTATGAGTGAGGCACACTGCAAGAGCCGTTCCCAATTCAGGCCGGTCATTCTTCTCGCCACATTGCACTTCAAAAAAGACACTCAGTAACTTACCGCGTCCTTATAATATAAAAATATTGTCAACACTATACTGTTAACTAAATTAACGATAGACATAGGTGGTTTATAAATCTACTAAAGTTTGATGAAAAGCCACCTCAGTTTACTCAGTATTGGAAAAAATTATTTTCATAATAGCCCACGAGTATTGAAACATCTACCGACGGCGACGCTAGATGTTTTTTTGTATTGATGCAGTGTATACAGAACATAAT
>JBLHWO010000248.1:0-5299 GCA_047629215.1 Cellvibrionaceae bacterium
GGTACTAGTGGCAACCAATATTGGTAAGCCGCCAAACTATAGACTTCGGTAACGATAATAATAAATAGTAAAGCAAAGCTCACCAAGGCGCTGATATTGGCTTTTAGTTGTTTATTAATAAATAGTAAATATAAAAATATAACAGCAAATAAACCATAGAGTAGCGTGTTAGACCACGCGGGCGTGACCACATATTCTTCATTTAATATATTCGATAAATTATGCGCCATAGAAATAATAGGTGCCATGGCAGAGTGAATAGGGGTCGCGTGTAGATCGGTAATGCCCGACGCGGTAACACCAATCAAGACGACTTTATTGAGGTATTTAGAGGCTGCAATATTACCCAATAAAACATCTGAAAAACTATCAATTTCAAAGGGTGAGAGCCCACCACTATTACCATAGTAGACATTGTTCATACGATAGTAATGGTCAGTGGCAATGCGTAAATTAGCCAGCTCTACGCGCTTATGTTGATTCAGTTTAATGTCTGTTGGGGGTAGGTTAAGTGCTTTAGCGGCAACCTGTAGCGTAAAAGACGGTAGTAATTCACCGTAGTAATCTAAAAATAAGGGTGTGCTGCGAATAATGCCATCGCTATCACTTAAAACGGCTAAATGCCCCAAAGCATTGGCAGCCGTTGCTATTTTTTTTATAGGTGGAAAGATTTGAGTGGTCGAAATAGGCGATGCACTAAAAGCCAAATCGCTAGTATCAAAAGCTGGTTCAACTACAAATTTTTTAATCTCAACGCTTAGTGGCTCGTCGGCAAGGCCTAATTGCCTACCTAGTCCTATGTGGTAGGGTAATACAACATTGTTAGCTTTTTCTATTTCGCGCGCCAACAAATCATCTATGTCTAGTTTTTCTCGAATCGATAACAATTCAACAAACACTGCATCTATATCATTGATGATTAGCGATTGTTGATTGGGGTTTTCTATTTCCTCAGCAGTGCTTCTGACCTGATGAAGATTCGGCATGCTAAGTAGGGAGTCAATTAAGTCGAGGCGACGATCTTTTTGGGCTTCTAAAAAAAATATAGGATAGGCAATAACTTTTGCTCCGCCGTCGTTGAGTCTATCGATCATTGCGCTATGATAATCACGCGACCATGGCCAGCGACCAATCTCGGCAATACTTTTTTCATCGATAGCAATAATATGAATTTTTTTATTAGCCGTGCCCGAGAAAAACCCCATGCTAAAATCGTATAACCAGCGCTCGAAAAAAAACGATGAGCCTAATTGCGAAAAGGATAGCGTTATGAGCATCGAGAATAATACAATCAACACATGGGCGTTTATTTTTTTTACAAATGACATGTTTCGGGATAACTCGTTAAACCATTTAAAGATTCTTTTTTAAGTAAAAAGTCTTCAGCCAATAGTTTGAGATGAATGCCCGAACGTTAAAAAATGGCGCGCTCTGGACAAATGACAATAAATTATTATTTTTAAGTGGCGTTAGCTACAATTTGCAGGAAAGATATAATTTCTAATTGGTGTTTGCATACGAACAACTGATTGTGCCTCAATAAGAATACCTTTCCTTCTGTAACAATCTTTTGTTAAAGAACCTAAAGCGTTGGGCACTACCCAATTATCGATTGGGTCGGGGTCGTTGTCTGCATAGGTTTGCAACATCAATCTTCTTATGGAATTACCAATGAATGGTACCATTATTATATGACAATAGGTCACGCGAATTTTTAATAAGTTGGCATCTTGAATTGAAACACCATTGGAATCAGGTACGGCCGAGCGATAAACAAGATGATCATTTGGAATAGATTGATTATAGTATGCTGCGGCATTTGTAGTTGTTACTGTATTAGGAACGTCTCGCCAATGATCAGAGTTTGTAGCTGGACTAATGCGCTGAGTGCAGACTAATTGATCGGCTACCGTTGAAGGAGTAGTCGCAGGATTTCCCGCAGTTGGATCAATCATCTCATACGCTTCAGTTTGTGATTGCTGATACTTCGCATAGTCACTGGGTATTGGAACAGCATTTCTTGGAGACTTTAAAGCAGCAAGGCCGCGTGCCAAAGCGAGGTTCATGGCTTTCGGCGAACCATAATTTAGCGAACCTGCACGAGCTGCCTCGTGCGTTGCATAATTGAGTATAGTCTTGGCATTGTACAGGAAGCCAAAATGCAGCAGCGAGAATAGAATAAGTAAGGTGGTAAACATAACGACAATCATTTCCACCATGGCTTGACCTAAACAGTCATAGCCCGGCTTATTCTTGATTTCATTTCTCATCAACCACTCCAAGTAACTTTGTCGTTAAACTTAACGCTCTATCATAGAGAGCATCATCTTTAGACATATAAATCAGCATTTGTCGCCAGGTGTTGACGCTTTGCTTTAATTGTATAACCCCCATGTTATGCCAAGCCTTCGATAAGCGTGGATCAAGTAACACCGCTTTTTCATAGGCTTTTATTGCTTCATCATAGTTCTCTAAGTGATTATAGCTATTGCCAATACGAAACCAAATAATAGCATCTGCACGCACGCTCTCACTGAGCTTTAGGTATTCAAAAAGAGCAAGCTTAAATTTTTTGTCGACATAAGCTTTATTAGCTGTCGAATAGCTCGCGTTAATATCATCCGCTGACATCTTGGGTATATTCGAAACACAGCCAAACATTAGCCCACAAAGTGCTATTATTGATAAGATTTTAAACATTGGCTTTGGCTGCATTTTTAGTTTATGTTTGGTGAATAATAGTAAAGTTAACGAATGTTTAGTTTTAAAACTTTTAATTTTAAAGCGCAATTAATAATCGCATTGAGAAGGTGTTCACAACGTCATTGATAATTATTTCTCATCACAGACAAGCGTCATACCCTCTTTGATCCCTATGCGGTTTATTTCTCCGGCAAGTAACTCGAGGGTATGCTTAGCCCTTAAGCTAAACGACATCCTTGCTGGCTTAATATTCTTAACCAGTTTAACCACGTTTAACTGGCGATTAAGGTACACCACATCTAAAGCGTAGCGCATACCAACGGTATGAATAGAATTACATTTGTTAATCAGTAAACCTTGGCCTTTATCTAAAGGCAGTAATGTTAATAATCCGGCGGTACGTTCAATGACATTTTCAGTACGAAAAAGTGTTATCGGTTTCTTTTTATCACTGTTGATAGCATCATCGATATCTCCCAGAGTCGTCAAATCTTCTGTCTTACGGTTAGCCACAAAATAGCTGTTGATGGTTTTCATTATCGCCCACCTATATTTCCATGACTTTCATAGCAATGGGAAAGCCTACAATGATAAAAGTCACTGGAAAAATAAAGACAACGAGGGGAAATACCAATTTGACCGGTGCTTCCATGGCTTTTTTTTCGGCGCGCTGAAAGCGTTCGTTGCGGCGTTGCTCTGATTGAATACGCAGTGTGCTTGCCATGCCAGAACCTGATTTTTCGGCTTGCACCATGGCGTTTACAAAGCTGGATATATCTTGCATGTCTAAGCGTTTTGCCATGCGTTTAAAAGCCTCAGAGCGATTCACCCCAGCGCGCAAGTCACGCATAATGATACTAAATTCTTGGCGTAATGGGCCCTCTGGTCCTTTATTCATTGCTTGTTGTAAAGCGCCTGATAAATTAAGGCCAGCCTCTACGGCCATCGTTGTAAAGTCTAAATAAACAGGTAGAGCACGGATCACATCTTGTTCGCGGCGTTTACGTTTATCTGCAAGCCACACTAAAGGAAAGAAAAATCCTCCTAATGTGGCTATAACTATAAACAGGGTGCCGAATTGTTCTGGTTTTAGAGAAAGCACTATTAAAAAACTTAATGCACAACTAATTAATGCGACGGCAAAGCGAAGTGACACAAACTGCTCGGCAGTCAACATAAAATTAACACCTGTCTTGTGTAGCTTTTTTTCGACTTTGTCAAAATAAGCGTTGCTAAAAACATTTTCGACTATCACCGAGACTAATAGTATAAAAGGCCATATAAGTTTTAAGCCCGCGGGTACGGGGTCCATATAGGTGCGATCATCTGGCTCTACTTCTGGTGTTGAGGTTTGCGTTACATAGGTAAAAATCATGATGCAGACACCACAAAAAATGATAGCTAAAAGGTATAATGTATCCGTTGCTAAGTTAAACATTAATATTTGTCACCTTGCTGATAAAAAAGTAACCCAGTGCTTCCATTACCACAACAACACTGACGACAACCCATCCAATATTGGTTGTAAATAATTTTTGCATTGCAACCGGTTCGATAAAAAATAATATACCGCCAATCATGATGGGTAGCGCGGTCATCACGATACCCTGCATTTTTCCTTGAGAGGTGAGCGATTCTATTTTTCCTTCCATGGTTGATTTACGGCGTAATGTCTCGGCAAGTGTATTGATGACATCACTTAAATCGCCACCCACTTCGCGCGAAATTTTTAGTGCAGAGGTAAACATTATTAAATCAGCGTTAGGTATGCGTCGCTCCATATTACGCAACGATTTTTCAAACTCGACACCAATACGCTGCTCTCTGGTAAAAAGCATAAATTCTTGCGATATAGGCGCGGGTTGATCTTTTACAACAGCGTCTAAAGCCATAGCAAGACTGCCGCCAGCGGCAAGTGTGCCACTGATCATAACAAGCGCATCGGGTAGTTGCTTTTCGATTTTTGCTAAGCGTTTTTTTCGCATACGACGATAGAGACGAAACGGTAAAAACATTATAACGACTAGTACAACAATCGAGGTGATTAAGCTACTAGACATCATATAACTTATTAAAGGTATTAATATCATTGCAATAATGTTGAATAAAAAAAGCCGCTTAGTATCGACGAATAAAAACATATCGCTTAAATTTGCCGATGAAGTCTCCATAAAGATATCTTCATATTCGCCCCAAAAGCTCTCGCCTTTTTGGACAAAAAGCCATGCGGCAATGCTCGCACAGACAAAAAAGATAGCCAGCACTAACCAAAATAATGTGGCAGTGCCAATGTTAAGCAACGTCTCCATCATGAGAAAATACTCATATCAACCTCAATGCCTTGGCTACGTAATTTTTCATAAAATTGCGGCACCATGCCCGTCGCTTTAAACTCACCCATGACTTTTCCGTTCGTATCGAAACCCGTTTGATGGTAAAGAAAGATATCATTTATTTGAACGGTGCCACTCTCCATTCCCGTAATCTCAGAAATATGGGTGACTTTCCGCGAGCCATCGGCAAGTCTGCTTTGTTGTACAATAATATTAATCGCCGATGCAATCTGTTCACGAATAGCACGTTGGGGTAAATCCAT
>JBLHWO010000249.1:0-5217 GCA_047629215.1 Cellvibrionaceae bacterium
GCTAGACGAGGCAAAATAGATTGAGAGACTTTTTCAGCAATCAGCAAAGTTTCCATTGCGTTACAAACGCCATAGCGATGGGTTTTTGAATTGATGGCAATATCATAAGCTTTATCAAGATCAGCCAGGTCATCAATATAGACATGACAGATTCCATCCAAATGCTTGATGACAGACACAGTCGCATTATTAGCAATGCGCTCGATTAAAGCTTTCCCTCCTCTAGGAATAACGACATCGACGTACTTATCCATGGTAATTAACTCACCCACAGCCTCCCTATCAGTCACTTCTACAACTTGCACAACTGTTGCGGGCAGACCAGATTGCTCCAAACCCTTTTGGATACAAGTAGCGATAGCTTGATTGGAATGCAGCGCTTCTTTACCGCCTCTTAATATAGTGGCGTTGCCAGATTTTAAGCACAAGCTAGCGGCATCAATCGTGACATTGGGTCGAGACTCGTAAATGATACCGACAACACCCAAAGGCACACGCATCTTACCAACCTGTATACCACTAGGCCGATATTTAAGATCGCTAATTTCACCACAAGGGTCTGGCAAGGCAGCTACTTGGTGTAAACCCTCGATCATTTGATCGATGCCTTTATCATCAATGCTAAGCCGATCCAACAAAGCGGTATCTAGACCTCCTTGGCGACCCTGCTCCATATCCTTCGCGTTAGCGGCAAGCAATAGCTCACGGCTTGAATCCAACAAAGCAGCGATTGCCATCAATGCGGCATTCTTTTTACCGGTATCGGCTACTGCAATCTGACAGGCAGCCTTACTGGCATATTTACCCAAGGTCTGCATATAGTCTTTAATATTCATCTGCTTAAACATTTACTTGTTTTGCCAATTTTTAGAGTGGCTTGCTTTTACACGGCTTCAGTTAAGTATTTAAGGAAGGCCGATTCTATCCAAGCGTACTACATTGTTAGTTATTGGACCCCCGTAGCGCGCCCGCACCTAAAGGCTCAATTCCACATATAAGCTACTATACAGTGATCGCCAACAATTTCAGAGGCCTTTTTCCGAGCAGCCAATACTCCTTATCACAGCCCGAACCTACATAGGCTCACTAGTCTAATAAATGCTTTAGTGGTTTTTCATCAACATACGCTATGATTAAGAGTGCTGCCAACCTCGGATTTTTAATAAGAAGGCGCCTATCTTGAACCCAATCAAAAAATATTGATTTTTTTTGATTGGGTTGAGCAAAACAAGAACAATCAAACGGTGAATATTATGAACACTTCATGCTTTTTTGGTGTTTTTTTTGACGAGACAAAAGGCGCTATGTCATTAACGGGTATATGCCTGATATTAACTCTCCTTTTTTATAGCCATGCCCCTTATGCTCAACCAGTAAACAAAGAAAAGCTAATCGTGTCCTACAGCTATAACTTCGCCAAAAATATTGAGTGGCCCCAAGAACAAAACATAAAAACCTTTACGATTGCTCTATTTGAAGTGGATGATACCGCACTGATTAACGAATTCCTTAAACTCAAGAATCGAATACGAGTTAAGAATAGCCCTGTCCGCATTATTCAAACGAAAAACCCTCAAGCCCTACTGAGCGCCAATATGGTTTACATGGGCAACAATGAAAAGATCGGAGAGATACAAAACCTTATTCGCAACACCCCCATTCTTTTGGTTACATCAAATGCTCAAAACCAACGCCTAGTAATGATCAATTTATTTAGAGACCAAAATGACGCCATAAAATTTGAAGTCAACAAGGCCAACTTAATAAACAACCAACTAAAAGCGTTACCAGAACTAATTTTATTAGGCGGGACCGAAATCGATGTTGCCATGCTATATCGTGAAGGCCAAGCCTCTCTTATAAACCTGCAAAATCAACTAAGCTCTCACCAGAACAGTCTTGGCAAATTACAGCAGCAAAATAACGCTCAGAAAACGAGCAATGACAACCTGATTAATCAGATGCGCACAATCAATCGAGATGTCAGAAAAATCAAGAAATTAAACACAAGCTTATTAGAAGACTTAGTTATACTCAACGATACAATTGACGACAGTAAAGCAATCATCGCACAGCAAAAAAACGACATCACGGAGAGTGAAAAAAAGCAGAAAAAACTAGCTCGACAAGTAGAAAAGCGTAATACCGAACTCAAAATAAAAGACATTAAACTTAAAACGAAAGTAGCCGAGCTAGGTAAGAAACAAAACGAACTAACAGAAATAAGCCGCTCTATCACCAATAAAGAATCAAGACTATCAAGCTTAAATCTTACTATTGACAAACAACAAACCGCACTCGAGGCCCAGCGCGCGGATCTTGAAAAGCAGCAAGTCTCGATCGAAGCTTTAGACAAGCTGGTGAGCGCTCAAAAAATGTCCCTGTATTTTATGATCGGCCTAGCATTCGCCACGACAGCCTTATTATGCTTAGGCATCTTCGCCTACAAAATGAAACGCGATGATAACAACCGTCTGGCACGTCGCAGCCATGATTTACAGATCGCTCGTGACAAGCTCGAGGTTGCCAAACGTAAAGCTGAAGCAGCCAACCGAGCCAAAGGGGCTTTTTTATCGCTAATGAGTCACGAACTACGTACGCCACTTCAATCTATAATCGGTTATACCGACTTAGTCATTGAAGATTTAAAAGCGGAAGGGGATACAATTTATAGCGATCAACTAATCCGAGTCAACACTAATGGCGAACGCTTACTAGAATTAATCAATAACACACTTGATCTTGCCAAAATTGAAGCCGGAAAAATGAATGTTCAACTAACACCTACCCATGTTAATTCAATTATCGAGGAAGCAGTTAGCAATATACAACCACTGCTCGCCAAGAATCATAACGCCCTAGAAATTGATGTGGATGATGACACCTATATGCCGGTGATCGACCACGATAAAATGCTACATATGATGGTCAACCTACTCAGCAACGCCACTAAATTTACAAAAAATGGCACTATTACAATTACTATTCGCAACCAACCGAACTTATTTAAACTTATTATTAGTGATACCGGAGTTGGCTTAAACGACGTACAAAAACAGGAAATATTTACCCGTTTTCATCAAGTCAGTATGGGGCAGATAAAAAATGCTCCGGGCACTGGTTTAGGACTATCGATCACGCAATATTTCTGTGAAGTAATGGGGGGCACTGTTAGAGCTGAGGATAGAATCAACTTAGGAAGCTCCTCAAGCAAAAAAACAACGAATGGAAAGCAAAAAGGCTCTTCTTTTATTGTTGAAATCCCCTTACCTGTGGTTATTGTCGATAAGAAATTCACTGATTTAGAGGAAGAAGATGAAATAAACGCTGTTGCCTGACCGCTATCTTAGCTAGCCCAAGCCAAACACTAAAAATGGTTTTATTTTTAATCTTAAATTAGCAATATAACATGCCTATCAGACAGACGAAAAATCAGACGACAAGCCAGAGAAGAAAAAGCATCAAAACATAAACGATTCATCAATAGTAATCATACTGACACTATTTTAGAGCTACCTTAGATCAATGATGATAAAAATAATTCATAAATTGCTCCTCACTACAGTGCTAACTCAGTTGAGCTGTCTTGCTTATAGCCAATCAAATAACTACGGCAAAGATCTTGATTATCTTTCACTAACATTGGAAGAACTAGGCAAAATTAAAGTCTCTATCGCAACCGGTAACAACACACCTATAGAACAAGCCCCCGCCGTCGCAACCGTGATTACTGCACGACAAATTGAAGCCATGGGAGCCAGAACCTTAGATGAAGTACTGGAAACCGTTCCGGGCTTGCATGTGTCATATTCAGGGGCTAACAGACTGGATTCCATTTATTCGATCAGAGGGATCCATACTAGCTTTAATGCACAAGTTTTACTTCTCACTAACGGCACACCTATACAATACTCAGGCACAGGTGGCAGACCCCCTTTATTTAGACAACCTATAAACAACATAGCGAAAATAGAGATAATACGTGGGCCGGGATCCGCTATTTATGGTGCAGATGCATTCTCTGGTGTTATCAATATCATCACCAAATCCGTGAAAGATATTGCAGGCAATGAAATCGGTAGCCGGTCCGGATCTTTTGGCTATCAAGAAGCTTGGGTACAAACAGGTAAGCAATATGAAAACTGGGGCCTTGCCTTTACCGTAAATTACCAACATAGCAATGGAGATGAAGAACGCGCTATAGATTCAGACTTACAAACTACTCTAGACGAGATTTATGGAACATCCGCCTCATTGGCACCAGGGGCCTTATCAACACGCTACGAAATTTTTGATACGGCTTTAGCATTAGCAGGGGATCACTGGGAAGTCAACCTTCGAGCCTGGAGTTCAGAAGACACAGGAAGTGGAGCGGGCTCCGCACAAGCTCTAGACCCCAAATCCGGAGATAATTACACACTCTATTCTGGCGACATTGGCCTTAAAACTAGCGACTGGGTCGAGGGCTGGACTAATATGGTAAAACTTAATTACAACTATCTCGACTTAGAGACGCACTACACCATACTCCCTCCTGGAAGCAGAGTGGGGATCAATGATGATAGTGGGAATATAGATTTTACCTCAACTACCCTAATTACATTTACTGACGGAGTCATTGGCAATCCCGGAGGTACGACTGAAGATGCTGGAATAAGTTTTTCAAATATATACGAAGGAATTAAAAAACATAGATTCAGAATCAGTGCCGGTAGCCGATATCAATCAGTAAACACCATTGAGACTAAGAATTTTGGAGCAGGTGTTATATTAGACCCTACGATCTCACCCCTCGACGGCTCATTAACCAGTGTAAGCAATACTGAATTTGTCTATTTAGAAGACATCTCTAGATCTATCAATTATATTTCTCTCCAAGATGAATGGAATATTCGAGAGAAGTGGCACCTTGTTACCGGCCTTCGTTATGATAAGTATTCTGATTTTGGAGATACCACTAACCCGCGTATTGCATTGGTATGGCAAACAGCCAACACCTTCACATCAAAATTACTTTACGGTAGCGCCTTTAGAGCGCCCTCATTTGGTGAGCTAGGCGCTCAAAATAACCCTGCAGCATTGGGTAACAAACACCTACAACCAGAGACCATAGACACCTACGAGCTTTCCTTAAACTATCGGCCAACATCTTCTTTCAAGACCAACATTAGCCTTTACTACTATCAAGCAGAAGATTTAATTGATTATGTATTCACC
>JBLHWO010000250.1:0-5200 GCA_047629215.1 Cellvibrionaceae bacterium
CCAAGATTTAGATCGTGATCGATTGCTCGGTTTGGCCTATGATAAAGCAATCCGATTGGCTGACGAAGCTGGATGCACTAGCGTTGTATTTCCGGCTTTGTCGACTGGAATTTTTGGTTTTGATGCCAATGAATCGACAAAAATCGCAATTGAAACCGTAAACGAATCGCTCAAAGCCTGCAAAAATTTGAAAGAAGTAACTTTTTGTTGTTTCGATGCCGGCTCCGAGAAAGCCTATCTTAAGGAGCTTGCTGGGAGCAGCAGTTCTCCTCCAGCCTCTACCCAGACCAATATTGCATGCATTCCTGCTCGTTTTGCAACTATTCCGAATCGTATTGCATTAACTCAAGATCATCTGTCGATAACAGGTAAAAGCATTGTTGATATCGATAATGTCGATGCAATTGTGAACCCGACAGATCCTGACCTGTCTTGTGGTGGTGTGGTTAGCCAATTGATGGTCGCTGCCTATGGCGATGAATTTCAAAAAAGCACCCAAAAACTCGAATGTAAACCTGCAAGTGCAGTCATGGACAACACAAGGTTTGGCGACTCTAAAGTCAAGGTGGTTCATGTGGCAGGGCCTAGTTTTGACTCGGCTGATAAAAAAAATAGTTTGATGTCGCTCGCTGCAACCTATCGTGCAGCGATTGAACTGGCTGACAAAAATGGTTGTAAAAGTATTGCAATGCCTGCGATTTCAACAGGAGCTCAGGGTTTTCCGATAAAAGATGCAGCCAAGGTCGCGGTTGGCGCTGTGAGCGAAGCGCTTGAAGATTGCTCAACTCTAAGAAAAGTGCAATTTTGCTACCATGGTCCGGACGCAAAGGCAGCTTATGACAGTGCACTTGAGGCGGTCGACACCGATTCGTTGAAGCCTGCAGCAAAAAAGTCATCTCAGTCGGCCCAGCTAGGTAATAGCAAACAACTTGGCCCAAATCTTAAGCGGTTTCACGAGGTGCTCACAGACGCTAGTGTTGACGCTATAAAAAATGAGTTGGAAGCCGGTGAGAAGACAGGTCACTGGATGTGGTTTGCGTTCCCTCAGATTAGCGGTTTGGGCCAAAGCGAAAATGCTGAAAAATTTGGGGTGCAAGGTTTAGACGAGGCAAAAGCGTTTCTTAATGACCAAAGTCTTGAGGCTAACCTCAGACAGTTTACTAGTTTCGCACTAAATGCTGCATTGAATAGCGAGGAAGGGGGTGCAGAGGGTGTTAAGGTATTATTTGGGGAGGTGGACGCGCAAAAATTTCACGCCTGCATGACGCTATTTTCTCAGGCTGAAGGAGAAAGCGGATCTCACAAGGAGCAAGCGTTCTTTCAAAATGCTTTGGATATTATCTATAAAGGCACTCCACACACGACAACAAACATGTTTCTCAATGGTTAATGATCGATCACCATTTGGTTATCATCGCTTCGATTTTTAATTTTTTATTAAATTAGGCATTAATACGAAAGACCAATAAAATCCTCTGAACACCTTAAAAAGAATATCTATTTCATCCAGTGAAACATTGATTTCTTGTTTCCAGTCAATGCCAGATTCATGTATCCAACTTACAATATCATCCTTCAGCTCCCTGGGTCTTGAATTTAAGCGGCTGTATCCAATTCGCGGATATATGGACGGAATCCCGCTAGAACCTCTACAATTTTTATTTACTGCTGTAAATAAAAATTAAGGTGCCTCTGGGGATCCTGTGAGGCGTGGGTTGTAGTCATAAGCGTTACATTAGGCAGGGATGTCCCCACAACCCCAATGCCGCATGAAACTCGTCGATCTCATTAAACGCTACCATGAACCATTAATTGCCATAAACTTAAACTAGGATCAGAGGCGGGCCATCTCTCAAATGTGCGCCTGGTATCAACCCTCCTTAGGTCAACTTGATTATGATTGTCCGCACTGCCATCACCACCAAGCGCTCAATCACAGTTGTGGGCACCGCAGTTGCCCGCAATGTAGCCAGCAGCATAATCTGCGTTGGCTTGAACGCAAACGGAGTAAGTTATTACCGGTCACCTATTATATGGTCACCTTTACCTTGCCCCGACAGCTCCGCGGTCTGTTTTTTGCGCACCCTGAGGTACGTATTCATTACAGATAGAATGTGCAGTGCAGAACTTGCAAGCGTTTGCTGCAAACGACAAACGCTTGGGCGATTGACTGGTTCTGACCACGTTAGTCCATACCCACAATCGTCAACTGGACTGTCACCCACATGTTCATACTGTGATCCAAGCAGGCACCTTCAACCCACATCACCAGTGGCAACATAAGAATACCCACTATCTATTTAACCGCCGCGCTCGCTCAAAAATGTTTCGCGCAAATTTTCTTGCGGCGCTATCGGCCAGGGGATTTACAGTAAACCAGCCCTTGCCAAAAAAATGGATTGCGCACTGTAAAAAAATAGGCCACGGAGAGCCGGCGATGATTTACCTGGCCCGCTACTTGTACCGAGGGGTAGTTAACGATAAAAAACTATTGTATCTCGACGGTGATAGACTCACCTGTCAGTACTAGAACAGCAACACAAAGCGCATGGTCAAAAAGCGTGAGCCAGCCCTCACCTTTCTTAAAAAGGTATTGCTGCATGTTTTACCCAAAGGATTCCATTGCGTACGGGATTATGGCATGCTCAACTGTGCGGCCAGGATGACATTGAAAAAAGCTCAGTTATTACTGCGTGTTATTGTGAGGATAGCCATTGAGCCGAAAAAAATTACGATGCTCTGTCCCTGTTGTGGAGAAATCATGTGTTTCTGCGGATTCATAAAACCTCACTTGTCACAACGAACGATTTAATACGGATGCATTAACGCGGACAAATGCCTTAACAGAGGGGCATTAATGCTGTACTTAAAAATTCACTAGATGGTGCTTTATTTTTCTTAATAAAAGTCCCGATACTTATAGTTACATAGTCTGGGTAGTTGTCAGCTTGATCTTGATACCAAGATTCTTTATCAAGTAATTTAATGTTTTGTTATCAATGGTTTCTTTAATAGAATCATCTATTTGAAATATAGAAGAAGCATTCTCCCCTGAGAATATAATGATAAATTTATCTCCAGCAACACGAAAATAATTATAAGGTATTCCTAGGATTGATTCAGATATACATTAACCTACTTTAGCAAGTGTCTCGTCGCCTACAAAGTGCCCAAAGCATTCATTGTGGGCTTGCATATTATCGATGTCTAAATAAATAATGCCTATATTTTTAGTATTAATAGCATCTTCAATACATTTTTTACTTCTTCTTCGGATTTCATCTAATAAACGAAAAAGCCGTCAGACTGTCTTGCTTTGTTAGCTGCAGATACTGCCATTGAGAACACCTTGGATAAATGGCCCCTTATTTTGTGTGTAAGCTTCACGGTCTACCGAATGTTCTTTAGCAAGGCCGGCTTTCAGGTTTGCGTATTTTTGAGCTATCCCACTGTCCTTTCGCAAAATATCACGAAATTTTAGTCTCTGATGCCAAAGTTCACTCGCGTACGGGATCAAGTGAAGATGATGTGTACGATACTCTGGTTTAGGTTTGCAAAACCAGTGCATTACTTCAGTTTTGTACGGGTAATAACAATATTCAATATCTGATAATACTTCAATGGCAGGCTTAGATGCATCTAAGCTTATGACGCCGAACATAATGTCAATTATGGGCTTTGCGGAGAAACCTGGAACCGAAGTGCTCCCTACATGCTCGATATCCCCATATAACCACTCGCCTGCCGCTTGTTGCAAAATTTGCTTTTCTTTTTCAAAATATATTGGCCATTGATCGTTATAATTTTCTATTTCTATTTTCATATGTGAGTCACTGGACATCTAACGCTCGGTTAAGCTACCGAAATGAAGTTAATTGTTTTGTGCTAGCGCAGCGGAAAAGCACAAAACGAGCACGCAGAGGAGGTCATATTGAACCGCTTGTTAACTTTTTAGTGATTTAACAAAAAAACACCTGAAGCTATAAAAAAAGCTCCTGCGAGCATTGGTATAAAATTCCATACTCTAACCCAGGAAGCAATACGCTATCGCTATGTTTCTTGGTATTGGCGAAGCTCGAAAACAGAAGGTATCCATATTGCACTCAATAATGAATTCTTCACTAATCTAGGGCTAATATCACAAAAAGATCGCTGGATAGAAATTCACTATTAGTAGGGAAACACCCTGTGCGGATCCGCATGCAGGGTGTTGAGGAGAGGGAGAGCTAGACACTCTTCCTTACCCGATTTATAGCCTTACTAGTTTTCATTGAGGCCATATTCACTTCTAGTTAACAAAACTTCTTTCCAGTAGCTCTCTCGTTGAATTATGTATTGCTCACTATCGCGAGAAGAAGCTTGCTCTAACAGACTAATCTGAAAATTATTTCTGGCGTACTCCACACCATTATTTTTATGTGAGAGAAGTCTTCTAAGAAGCTTATTTCCACCGTGACCACCGTAATTATTAAGTGTGTGTCCCTCAAGAGTACTTTCTAATCACTAAGCGCTTTGATCCTTTTGATTTAGGGTATAAATCCACTGCATCATTCAACATCCGAAGAGCTTTCATCTTTTAGTTCATCGAACTTTGCTGCCATTGTAGGGTTTCGCCGAGTCAGTTTCTTAATCGTTACGTCCTGTGATTTGTCGTTAGCTAGGCGAAGGTTCCTATCCGTACTAAGCAAAGCATCCTTAGTTTTCTGTAAATGGTCTATAGATTTATCAATCTCATCGATGGCTGTTTGAAATTTCTTAGAGGCTAGGTCATAGTTCTTAGCGAATGCAGTCTTGAATTTATCAAGATCGTTTTCGAAGTTTGTTACATCTACGCTCTGTGCTTTAATAAGCGCAAGTTCCTTCTTGTATTCAAGTGATTTCATTGCTGCATTGCGCAGCAAGGTGGTAATTGGAATAAAAAACTGAGGCCGAACTATGTACATCTTCGGGAAGCGGTGGAATACATCGACGATCCCAGAGTTGTAAAGTTCACTGTCGGGCTCGAGAAGGGACACCAATACGGCGTACTCGCACCCCTTCTCTATGCGGTCTTTATCGAGTTCCCTTAAAAAATCTTCGTTCTTCTTTTTGGTTGAGGTGGTGTCGATTTCGTTCTTCATCTCAAACATGATCGAAACAATTTCAGTGCCCGCTTCGTCCGAGTCACGAAAAATGTAATCGCCCTTGCTACCGGCACGTA
>JBLHWO010000251.1:0-5200 GCA_047629215.1 Cellvibrionaceae bacterium
CTCACACCAATAGCACGCGTTGCCTCTACCGGCTTGGCGGGCATTGACCCATCGGTAATGGGGATGGGTCCAGTGCCAGCTAGCGAGAAGGCATTAAAAAAAGCCGGGCTACAGCTGGGTGATATCCAGGCAATTGAGCTGAATGAAGCTTTCGCGGCTCAATCCTTAGCGGTATTAAAAAATATGCAGCTATTGGAAACGATGGATGATAGAGTTAATGTGCATGGCGGCGCTATTGCATTGGGCCATCCCTTCGGCTGTTCAGGTGCTCGCATAACAGGAACCTTATTGAGCGTGATGCAAGATCGCGACTATCAATGGGGTTTATCGACTATGTGTATAGGTCTAGGGCAGGGTATAGCAACGGTTATTGAACGGATATAGTCTAAAAATAGTCTTCTCATCTGGTACTTGGTTCAATTAACAGTTGAACCAAGTACCAGCCTGTGGCAGAATTGCCATCCCTTAAACATGGGGCTTGGCAGAAATTAGCCAATTGTTATAGAAATCAATAGTTTAGAGTTGTTTCTGGAAGAGTTTGTTAAGGTTAGGCACTTCCACTATTAAGTGATAGCTTAAAAAACTGCTTAATAGTGTAAAAAAAGTTTCGCGGACGTGGTGAAATTGGTAGACACGCCAGATTTAGGTTCTGGTGCCGCAAGGTGTGAGAGTTCGAGTCTCTCCGTCCGCACCATATTGTCAGCTATCAGTAAGGTAGCGATAACAAAGTAGTAAAGAATCGATTGCGCCAACAGCGCTTATATTATCGTATTCGAATCCAGCCAAGTTAATTCAACCATTCTTATTTTATATTAAGTAATTACATAAATACCGAGGGTTAAGATGCAAGTTTCCGTAGAAACGACTTCTGGCTTAGAGCGTCGTCTAACGATTGCCGTGCCAGCCGCTGATGTCGATGGCAAGGTCAACGCTAAACTGGCTGAAGTTGCCAAAACTGCAAAAGTTAATGGTTTTCGTAAAGGCAAAGTGCCTCTTAAGATAATTGATCAGCAGTATGGTGAAGCGGCTCGTCAAGAAGTGGCGAGTGATTTGATTAACTCTGCTTACATGCAAGCAATAGAACAAGAGTCAGTTCGTCCCGTAGGTTATCCAAAGATCGAGGTTAACACGATTGCAGCGGGAAAAGGTTTAGAGTTTGTAGCAATAATAGAAGTCTATCCTGAGGTTGAGTTAGGTGAGTTCGACGGCTATGAATTAACGCGTTTAACTGCTGATATTCTTGATGCCGATGTCGATAAGGCGATTGAAAGTCTTCGTGAGCAACAAGCTAGTTTTGGTAAGGTGGAGCGAGCGGCTGTAAGCGGTGATCAAGCCACCATCGATTTTACGGGTACGAAAGATGGCGAAGAGTTCCAGGGTGGTAAAGGCGACGATTTCAAGCTTGTCTTAGGTTCTAATTCGATGATTCCGGGTTTTGAAGACGGCGTTGTTGGGATGAAGTCTGGTGAGGCTAAGACTTTAGAACTCACTTTCCCTGAAGATTACCAAGTAGATGACCTCAAGGGCGCAGACGTTAAATTTGATGTTACGCTTAACAAAGTTGAAGAGAAATCATTGCCCGAAATTGACGATGATTTTATGAAGCACTTTGGAAGCGATTCTACGGAGTCATTCCGTAGCGAAATTAAGAAGAATATGGAGCGAGAGCTAAAGCGTGCTGTACAAGGTAAGCTAAAAGCGAGCGTGATGGACAACTTAGTTGAAAACCATAAGGTCGAACTTCCTAAAGCCTTGATTGAATCTGAAATAGACGCTTTGCGTGAACAAATGATGAAGCAATTTGGCGGCATCCAGCAAAATAAAAGCTTGGATCTTAAGACCTTGCTGCCAGATGAAATGTTTGCTGAGCAAGCTGAGAGGCGTGTTTCTTTAGGTATTATCATTGGAGAAGTTGTTAAGAAAAATGACATCAAAGTTGATGCTCAAAAAGTACGTGCCCATATTGATGAAGCAGCATCTAGCTATGATAAGCCCCAAGAAGTTGTAGATTACTATTATCAAAACCAACAGATGCTATCGGGCGTCGAGTCTGTTGTATTAGAGGATATGGTTGTTGATTCAATTTTAGAGCAAGCTAAGGTTTCTGATAAGGCAGTTGATTATGACGAGGCTATTGCTCAGCCTCAAGTCTAGGTTGTCAACCTAAGCCATCCAGATTGGCTCTTAAATTAATAAGAGGCAATGCGCTATAAACTATTCAAACTGTTGAGTTATTGGCCGTACCTGATTGAAGATTGTTCTATCTATGCTGGATGGAGCAATCTTTTTTGTTTATTTCTCCTAAACACTGGCGTAGTCCTAATTCAGGGGTTAAGCTAAATAAAAATAAATAAAGTTTAGGGTTTTTTTTGCCCTGGACCTCATTATTTAAACGACATGACTTACAAATCAATTGTGGCCGAATATAGCTTTGATCCACGTAAAAGCAACTAAATGGTCCCCATATTGTTTGTGTACACACAAATTTAATTTATCAAACAGCTGAATACAGGAATAAGCTTGCTATGGCAAAATTTGATTTCTATGGTGCAACACAGTCACCTGCTTCTCCATTTAATGGAAATGTAACTCCAGATATTATGGGCAGTGGCCTTGTTCCAATGGTTGTTGAGCAGACTTCTAGAGGGGAGAGGTCATATGATATCTATTCCCGTCTTTTAAAAGAGCGCGTTATCTTTTTAGTAGGCCAAGTAGAAGATCACATGGCTAACTTGGTTGTTGCTCAGCTTCTGTTTTTGGAGGCAGAAAATCCAGATAAAGATATCCACCTCTATATTAACTCACCGGGCGGCTCTGTCACTGCCGGCATGTCTATTTACGACACTATGCAGTTTATTAAGCCTGACGTTAGTACTATGTGTATTGGACAGGCTTGCAGTATGGGTTCATTTTTGCTGAATGCAGGGGCAGCCGGTAAGCGTTTTTGTTTGCCTAATGCGCGTACTATGATCCATCAACCCAGTGGCGGTGCTCAAGGGCAAGCGTCGGATATATCAATACAAGCCGAAGAAATTTTAAAAATACGTAGTCGTTTGAATGAAATTATGGCATTTCACTCAGGTCAAAGCATCGAAAATATTACTCGAGATACTGAACGAGATTGCTTTATGAGTGCCGAAGAGTCTCAGCAATATGGTTTAATTGATAAGGTTTTAACCCAACGAGTTAGTGACAGCGCTGAATGAACCACTCGTTTAATAAGAAAATAGATCTTTAAATACTGAGCATATGAGTTTTTTAAAGTCTAAAGTAAGTAAATAAGGGTTAAAAATAGGTTGGACATGGAAATTTTCGCCTAAACTGAAGAGGTTAGGGTTTAATTTACTATTTATTCCCCAATTAAGATTAATTGAGTCAAGCGCTTAGTTTGTAGCTTACAGTCAAATAAATTGGATAAACGAGGTGGTTTCTAATTTAATCGGGTGTAATAAGTAATCTAGAGCGCCAATTACATAGTACTAATGACAGTACCAATTTAATATAAGTATCAAGGTAAAGAAATGGCCGAGAACGGTAAAGACGGTAGCGACGACAACGGTAAACTACTTTATTGCTCATTTTGCGGCAAAAGCCAGCATGAAGTGCGTAAATTGATTGCGGGCCCATCCGTGTTCATATGCGATGAATGTGTCGACTTATGCAATGACATTATTAGAGAGGAAATTCAAGAGGCTGGCGGCACTGAAGGTAGTTCCGAAAAGCTGCCTACTCCTCTAGGAATAACGGATATCCTCGATCAGTATGTTATTGGTCAACCTAGAGCTAAACGTGTTCTAGCGGTTGCTGTTTACAACCACTACAAACGTCTGCGTTTTGGTGAAGGCAGCTCTAAAGACAAAGATCAAGTGGAGCTTGGTAAAAGTAATATTTTGCTAGTTGGCCCAACGGGCAGTGGTAAAACGCTATTAGCAGAAACCTTGGCTCGCCTGCTTAATGTGCCTTTCACCATTGCAGATGCAACAACATTAACCGAAGCAGGTTATGTAGGTGAAGACGTTGAAAACATCATCCAAAAGCTGTTACAGAAATGCGATTATGATGTAGAAAAAGCTCAGCAGGGTATTGTCTACATAGATGAGATCGATAAAATTTCTCGTAAGAGTGATAACCCATCAATCACTCGAGATGTTTCAGGTGAAGGTGTTCAGCAGGCGCTGTTGAAGCTAATTGAAGGGACAGTGGCATCTGTTCCCCCCCAGGGTGGTCGTAAGCATCCTCAGCAAGAGTTTTTACAGGTCGATACAGCAAACATACTATTTATTTGTGGTGGTGCTTTCGCCGGCTTAGATAAAGTCATTCAAAATCGATCTGAGAAAGGAGGTATTGGTTTTGGTGCTTCTGTTAAGAGTAAGACAGATAAAAATGTGGGTGAATCACTGAGAGAGTTGGAATCTGAGGATTTAGTAAGTTATGGGCTCATTCCAGAGTTTGTAGGACGCTTGCCCATGATTGCCACTTTGGAAGAGCTTGATGAAGAAGCATTGATTAAAATATTGACCGAGCCTAAGAATTCTCTTACCAAGCAATATGCTAAACTTTTCGAGATGGAAGGTGTTCAAATAGACTTTAGGCAAGATGCTTTACGTGCTATCGCTAAGAAAGCCATGGCGCGTAAAACAGGCGCCAGGGGATTACGCTCGATAATGGAAGCGGTTCTATTAGAGACAATGTATAAGATACCTTCAGAAGAAAATGTCGTAAAAGTGATTGTCGATGAAGGCGTAATTAACTCTGAGTCCGAGCCTTTATTGGTTTATGATAATTCTAATCTTCAACAGAAAGCGGCTCCCGACGAATAATATTTTTCTGAGCAAAGAATAAAACGGTTTACTCCAAGTAGGCCGTTTTATTAAGCAACACGTGTTTTATTTTCTATTCTGGTAGTTTATAAGCTCAGCTATTCAATACTTTATAGGGAATAATGTGTATTTTTGAGAAGCCGGCATCACTTCTTATTTTCAATAGCCGTATCATCATCAAAATATAAATAGAACTAAATTTTTTATAGATGGCATATTTATAACATTAGTTCTTTTTCATCAGAGGTAAACCGAGTGCCTGAAAACGATAAAGCTGCCCGCACAGACTTTCCATTACTGCCTTTACGAGATGTAGTGGTTTATCCACACATGGTTATTCCTCTTTTTGTCGGTCGCGAAAGGTCTATCAACGCCCTCGA
>JBLHWO010000252.1:0-5103 GCA_047629215.1 Cellvibrionaceae bacterium
GCTTTAGCAAGCATCTTATAATCATTGCCTACATCAATTAAGGGTGTGCGCACGCCGCTATCGTCGCCCATTATTTTTAAAAACCGCGGTGTTTCTTTGACACTCATCTTAACGCTTGTTGTAGTCATGCCCTTCATATTTATGGCATCAAATTTTGACGAGCCAGGCAGAATACCCGTAATAAAAGAAACTACATCTCCGACAAGCTCAACAGCAGTTCGCGCTATGCCAAGAGTTGGATCAGGTGTATCTCCGTTGGATTCTACGCCAGGAGCCTCTGTGGGAGGAGGTGCATACATTGGGCTTCCATCATAATACGTCCAAAATACACGGCCGACCTGTAAAGAGCCATTAATGGGGGCAGTTGCTTCACTGAATATTCGTAATTGGGCCTCGCTAGCAAGTTGGGCATTCGTTTTAGAGGGAAGCAGCCCCCCCGACCCTAAACCTTCAAAACCAGAAGGTTGATTGCTAAATGAAGCTGTATCAATAAAGTGAACGGTTCGTTCCCATGCTGTGTAGCGTGCACTACTGACAGCGGCGTGTTTCATATCGATGAATTTACCGAAGGTAGGAATAATTAAAAATAAAGGGATAACAACAAACGCGCTGGCGACAAGCATCTCGGTCATTGCCTGACCGCTTTGGGTTTTTATTAATATCATTAGGCCGTTATTTTTTTTCATATATTATGTATTTTTTAGGGTGCTATTTTTGCCAATAAAGTTCTTGCCTGCTCAATAATGGTAAACGCCTGAGGCGGTAGCGGAACTTGTCCGTGCTGAAAAGCTAGAGCTGCAACTCTATCAATGTAGCTAGTGTCAACTAATCGCGCTTGCCAATATGGATTAAAAGCATTTGGTTTCTCTACTCGGTCATCTGGTCTTTTAAAATAGCTAAGATCTGACGGACGTGTGTAATATACTTCTGACTTTGCAATAACTCCAAAAGGAACTGTAGTTTTTATATCGACTGTCTCTAAAATATCGTTCTCGGGGGGATCGAATTTAAAGCGACCCGCACTTTTTTGGCTATCTTCAACCACGTTGTTTTTGACTAGGGCGACCAGTAAAAAGGGTGCTTCAAGACCACTTATCCAATCTGAATTGACCTTTGTTAGTAGCTCAGGTTTGTCTGCTGTGTCTTGATAACGGTGAAGCTTATAGCTTTTTGCGAGTTGTCTATCATCTTCTGTTAACTGTTGCTTAACACCTTTGATATGGTCCCATGCAGCAGCTGTTGGAATCCAGCCTGCTGTAGGATTTGGAATAGGGACTGCCGGAAAATTAAAGGCTATCAAATTTTTACTTGTGCGACCATACATGATGTCTCTCTCTGCAGGTCCGGAAGGGATGCCACTCACGCTAATGGCAGGATTGGGTGTTGTTTTAGCCGAGGCATATGCAGCCCCAACACCAAAGGGTGGTGTTGGCAGATCAAAGTCAATCTTCGCCGAACCACAAGTGCTACCGACGATGGGAGCCGAAACACATGTTTTAATTTTGCCTCCAACATTGATAAGGGGTGCTGATGTATCGACACCACTCCACGTATAATTATAATCCGTGTTTTGACGTAGATCGGTTCCACCTAGGCGTTCAATGCCCGTTTTAAACCAAAACGCTGCCTTTACGGTGGTTTCGAAACCAAGGAGCTTAAACCCCGCTTCAAATCCAATCTTTACGCCAAATAAAGTGGCTGTCCAACCGCCATCCGGTTTCGAATTAAGTATCTGACTATTACAGGTAACTCCAGGCGTATCGAATGTGGTTTTGATGGGCCCAAAAAAGATGGGGCCAATACTTAATCTAGGTATAACGATACTTGGTATCTTGACACCATTTGTTGTATCTAAATCGCATTTGCGATTTTTGGTAAAGCCATCACGCGAGTCATTAACGACTTGTGCAAGACGATTTAAGCCTGCTGCATCAGCCTGCTTGCCAGGAGAATAGCCATTAACAAATCCATAAAGGCTGCTGCTAAGCGAGTTGCCATAGTAGGAGGTAAAGTGTCGAGCCAACGCTACAGCACCAAATGGTGAAAATTCGGCATCATCAATATTCTCATCTTTAACATCAAATAACGTTTGAGCAGAAAAAATAAAATTCAATAAATGAAACCCTTGCTGTGCCGTGCTATACATTTTGTTAAGGATTGTTAAACCTTTGGCCACAGGCTTTGTAAATTTATCAACAACTTTAAATACCGGTGTAGATACCGTGCGTAGTGGAATAGTTACTGCTTTTACTGCATTTGTTGCCGAGCAACAAGAGGTAAAAAGTGAAGCAGGATATATAATGAAATCAACAAGTCCTGCATAATTACTAATAAATTCGGGGGTGCTGCGCACCATGTTTGCCCATGAGTACATACTGACCATTTGGCCAATACCAACCTCATTGGCCACCATGGCTCGGTTCATGTATGCGGTGAAATTCAAATCGCGTGCTTCAATGACAGACACGCTGTAAGCGGAGGCATCTGCGGCATTCTGTAACTGCATCTTTTCACTAGTTAATATGCCGGTGCTAAAAAGCGCAACACCACCCACAAGACCTGCAAGTGTTAACAGTAGGATAAGGACAATGGCTTGACCAGATTGCTTAGAGGACCTCCTGTAGCTTTTTATTGCTCTTTCTACAGGATTTGTCATATAAAAGGCTTCTTAACTATTTTTCGGTGTAATTTCCGAGGTTAGTTTCTGTATCATTCTGCGCTGCTGCATTGCCAGCTGACGTTTGAGACGCTGCTACTTCACCACTGCCATCCACACCAGAAAGCTCTTGCGACATAGCGCCAACTTGGCCTTGAATTACGTCTCCAAACAGACCATAAACCGTAATGGCAGCAACTGCTATCAGCGCCACAATAATAATGTATTCTGTCATGCCTTGGCCTAACTGCTTTAATTTACCTTTCATAATGATCTCCAAATAGAATGCTGTAAGACTGTTTAAATGAGTTAAAAATGATTGAAATTGGAATATAAAGATTTTTTATTTCTTTTATTTATAACTTTATGATACCTGTTAATCCCCAAAAAACAACAAAATATTAAGTAAATCACGTTTTATTTTGAACTAGCCTAGCTTTAGTTTGTCATGGCGTTTTTTTATAAAGCAACCCGCCAGTAAACTGCTCATTAAAACAGCGGCTAGCTCTGCCCATGGCGGGTTAACTGAAGCAGCAATAGCAATTAATAAGATGACGGTGAGCACTAGCATATTGCTAACGGGTGATCCTTTTTGTCGAACCATCAGCAGATAAATCAAAGGCGTTAGTAGAGCTGTATAAATACTGAATTTAATCGCGCCCCACTCGGATCCGAAGAGAATTATCTTTATTACTTCGTTGACACAGATTTCAAAAAAATTAATATCATCACTACACAAATGGGCTATGGCAATAGGCAGATACATCATGCGGTAGGTTGTTAGTAACACTGCACCTAAAAATATTAAAAAATAAGCCAGTATCGCCAATAACAAAATTCGCTTGATGGGTAATTCGTCAATATTCAATGATGGTATGTTTAATGATTTTCTTTTGCTTCGCATGATCTAACGGCAGTTGTTCAATTTGAGTTCATTTGTAGGATGTATAAATATAGTTCATTAATACAGATTGATAAAGTATGCCCGCTTCAATTTAGGCTTGTTGTTGATCAATTATACGATAAGTTAGCGCGTTTATTATTTCTATAAATACTGTAACAGACTTTGTACAAAAGAGTAGGGCTTAAATTAAACCTAGCGACAATCAGGTTACGATTTTTAAAAATAGCGCATTCAACTTGTGTAGTTCATTTTCTTGAAGCTACTACCTAGTATTTGTTTATTTAACAGTAAATTTTTATAAGACTTGTAATTTTCAGACTCTATACAGGAATAAATGTTAGGCGTTAATTTGGCGAGGTGTTAAATTAATGCCATATGCTAATTGGTTTTTCAATCTCTGCTTATCTTAAATCTGTATCTCCTTTTATATTCACTATTGCTATAATGTTAATTCATTTGATGCTTGATGATATTATTAACACTTCGTATATTAAATAGGCTGCACTATAAGTGTAATAATTTAGCTTGTATAATTAATGGCCTTAAAAAGTGTTGTCAGCGTTGGTTGATCATAATTTTTATTGCAAAATCTTAGTTCTTAACAACGCTTTTCACACCTTATTTTTTATCACTAATTGCTTAATAACCAGTAGTCAGTGTTTTTTGCTCTGTATTTAATTCGGTAATCCAATGATCAATATCTTGTTAGAAATAATTCCAATTTTTGTGCTGATACTGCTGGGTTTTGGCCTGATGCGTTTTAGTATCCCAAGTCTAGAGTTTTGGCACTTAAACGATAAGCTGGTTTACTGGGTACTAATCCCCTCACTGTTATTTAATAGAACTTCACGTATTGAGTTAAGTGCCGATTTAATTGGTAAGTATGCCTTGGTTATCTACAGTGCATTTTTTGCAGTCGTTATTCTAGCGATTGTCGTCTCTAAGTTATTTAAGTGGTCGGCGCCATCAATGACGTCGGTAATGCAGGGGGCTTCAAGGCACAACACCTTTATCGTATTGGCAATTGCCGAGAGTTTATACGGCTCTAGTGGTTTATCGACCGCTGCCTTAGGCTCGGCTATCTTAATTCCTATTACCAATATTGCTATGGTTATTTTAATGGTCTGGACCTTAAGTGAGGGTCAAAAGCTGCATAAATTATTTTTGAGCACGTTGCGCGAGCTTGCACGTAATCCACTGATTATTGCGGTATTGCTAGGTATTAGTTTTAATCTGTTGGCCTGGCAGAACGTACCCGTCTTACACGAGACTACTCGTCTTTTGGGCGCCGCCGCATTACCTATCGTATTGTTAGGCGTGGGTGCTAATATCAAGGTGAAAAATTTTACCAGCAGTTGGTTGCCTGTGGTCGTTTCTTGCTCGCTTAAAATGATGGCATTTCCAGCGATTATATTTTGTGCCTGTATTTATTTCGAGCTTAGTGTCGTTCAAACATCAATCGCCATTTTATTTGGAGCAGTGCCTACGGCAGCAGGTGGTTATACTTTAGCTAAGCAATTGGGTGGTGATGCTCCCCTAATGG
>JBLHWO010000253.1:0-5095 GCA_047629215.1 Cellvibrionaceae bacterium
CTAAGTTGGAACATTCTTATATTAAAGCTAAAAACTATTTAACTAATATTCAGTTTGTGCTGGACAACTCAAATAATGATGGTTTGATTAGTGCTGTAAAACCTTTATTCGCACAGTGGAAGAAAATTGTTAAAGAGGATGAAAATGTATTTACGTTAAGAATAGAAGAAATGTCGGCAGCTGATGAAATTGATGTGCGGATTAAAATATATGATAGAAACGCTAAATGGTTAGTTGCTGCAGCACACGCCACAATTGGCGCTGTACAATCTGAAATTAAAGTCTCCGCCGAAAAAACTGATGCAGAACTGAAGCGCAATGGGATTTATCTGATTTTACTTGCTATTTTATGCGCCTTTGCCAGTGTTATTTTAGCTATCCGAGTAGGCCGTAATATAGGTTCTCGAATTGAAATGCTACAGTATAGTATGGAGCTGCATGCGGAGGGCAAAAAAGGTGATTTGCCAACGGAGGGTACTGACGAAATAGGCAGGATGGCAGCTGCCATGAAAAAGTTTATTAATAAAATAGATCAAAGAGAATACGAGCTTAAAAAAACGCATTCTGAACTTAACTTAAACCTTTCAGAGCTTAAGTCAGCTCAGTTGTCACTACTTCTTAGCGAGAAAAAATTTAAAGATTTTGCCCAAGTATCTGCTGACTTGTTTTGGGAAATGGATGCAGGTTTATATTTTACATTGATCCAAGGAAATGCCTTGAGTTTAGTTGGGGTGGATGCTAAGGAGGTGCTGAATAAAAAATTGAGAGACGTTGTTCCAGTAGATAGCTATAGCTTGATAGAGCATTATTTTGAGGCGCGGATGTCATTTGAGGGAGCAGAGTTTTACTGGCCAAATAAAAAAGGAAAGCTGCTGCGTTTTCGTATCAGTGGAAAAGCGCTATATGATGAAGAAGATGATTTTTTAGGGTATCGTGGAACAGGTTCGGATGTTACGCAATCTCATCAGCTTTCGAAGAAACTTGTTCATCAGGCGCACCATGATGCGCTAACAAATCTCGCTAATCGCATCTCGTTTGAATGTAAATTGCAGCCTCTACTTGGTCAAAGCGCAAGCGATGGCCCTAGTCATGTTGTCCTGTATCTGGATTTAGATAAGTTTAAAGTTGTGAACGATACCTGCGGCCACCTTGCCGGCGATAATTTGTTGATCAGCGTCAGTGAAATATTATTGCGTAACGTCAGAGAAAGGGATCTTGTTGCACGTTTGGGTGGGGATGAGTTCGGGATCTTACTTGAAAACTGCAGCCTAGCAAAAGCGGAAGATATTGCTAACAAGCTTATCCAATCCATCGCCGATTTTAATTTTGAGTGGGAAAATAAGGCCTTCAAAATAGGTGTTAGTATTGGTGTCGCATTATTATCTACATTGCCTCAAAATATGATGCAAATTATAAAAGCGGCTGATTCGGCATGTTATAGTGCTAAAAAATCGGGCCGCAACCGTATGCATGTTTATGACCCTGATATAAAAAACTTTGAAAATAATCCATCAAAATCGTAAGGTAATTAAGCCCGCTAATTTTTGAGGTCTTAAGCATACTTAGATTTTTCGATATTTTATTCAGCTTTCAACAAATGCTCTTTCGATAACATAGTGTGCTTGTTGCCCATGCCGAGACTCTTTAAACTCGGCTTTATCCAGTATTGAACAGATATCTTTCAACATGCTAGGGCTGCCGCAAATCATAAAACGATCATCGTCTAGGTTGGGTTGGGGTAGGTCGATATCTTTAAATAATCTTCCTGTTGCCATTAAGTCGGTTAAGCGGCCATTGTGGCTATACTTCTCTCTTGTCACTGTCGGGTAATAAATTAGTTTTTGTTTTACTTCGTCACCAAAAAACTCATTCTTTGGGAGTTCTTCCGTGATGTACTGCTGGTAGGCCAATTCGGATACGGTACGTACCCCATGAGTTAAGATAACTTTATCGTAGCGCTCATAAATTTGTGGATCGCGGATAATGCTCATAAAGGGCGCTAGGCCAGTACCGGTGCTAATTAAATATAAGTGTTTGCCGGGCAATAAGTGATCAGCAGTCAGGGTGCCGGTTGACTTGGTGCTGAGTAGTATTTTATCTCCTATCGTAATTTTTTGCAGTTCTGAGGTCAGTGGCCCATCGGGGACTTTAATGCTCAAAAACTCTAACTCTTCTTCGTAATTGGCGCTGGCGATGCTGTATGCACGTGTTAGCGGTCTGTCTCCTAGCTCGAGGCCTAGCATAACAAAATGTCCATTTTCGAAGCGAAAGCTATTGCCTCTAGTCGTTTTGAAACTAAATAAGGTGTCATTCCAGTGGTGTATATCGGTAACGGTCTCTTCGATTAGCTTTGCCATTACAGGCCTCTTTGTTGTGATTCAATGTAAAGTAGTTGCATATTAGGCTTGCATTTTATATTCGTAAAATGGTTTAATTTTATATCTTAATTCGGTTTTTCAGGTATGCCGTCTTGTACCCAAGCGCTCTGTGGTGGTCATAATATGAAATATACCCTTAGACAATTAGAAGTATTCTTGGCAGCAGCTCACTATGAAAATCTAAGTAAGGCTGCGAATAGTTTGGCCATGTCGCAGTCTGCCGCGAGTAGTGCGTTGAAAGACTTAGAGCAGCAATTTGATATTCAGTTGTTTGATCGTATAGGTAAGCGCTTACAAATTAATGAATTAGGTCGTTTAACGCGCCCTAAAGCAGAAGCGCTATTAGCTCAAGCGACTGAAGTTGAAGTTTTGTTACGCCAGCATCAAGAGGTAGGTAATCTAAAGGTAGGGGCTACGCTGACTATTGGTAACTACCTGTGCGTGGGTATCATGGCAGAATATATGGCTGAGCAAGCAAATGCTAAAGTATCTCTAAAAGTGGCGAATACTGTCGAAATAGCACGTAAAGTTGAACAGTTTGAGCTGGATGTAGGCTTGATAGAGGGTGAATTGCAGCACTCGGAATTAGAGGTCATTCCATGGAGAGAAGACGAGCTGGTTGTTTTTTGTAGCCCGAAACATCCGCTAGCCAGTAAAGCATTACTGACAGATAAGGATTTGCTCAGTGTTGATTGGATTATACGTGAGCCCGGATCGGGCACGCGCCAAGCTTTTGATAGAGCGATGACCGGACTATTGTCAGAAATCCATGTACTGTTAGAGTTGCAGCATATAGAGGCCATTAAACGCGCGGTTCAGGCTAACCTGGGTGTTGGCTGTTTGTCAAAAATTGCCCTTCAAGAGGCCTTTGATCGTGGCAGTTTGGTGCCTCTGCCAATGACAAGTCGGGATTGGCGGCGTCATTTTTATTTCATCCTTCATAAGCAGAAGTACCGTACTGCTGGAATTCACCACTGGATTGAACTCTGTAAGAGGCATGGCTAATCGATTACATCGTGATTTTTTTGCTTAGAGGCGAAGTTAATGCATGAACAAGGCAATGACCGCAAAAAAATGTGTTGATAGGCTAGATTCAAAAAAAGCCCAAGAGTATGATTTTGTTCGCATATTTATAGATAAAAATTGTGTTATATTGCGTATCGGTTGTCGTAGTTAAGAAAAGCAATATGAAACATACATCTAAGTCTAAGTCATTTCTTTCGTTGCTCACATCTGTCGTCAGCACATTTTTTATTGTCTTTAATTCTCTTGGGGTCTTAGCTCAAAGCCCATCATCTAATTCTCCTTCAGACCCATTAAATCAAAGTGAGTCTTCGTTAAACCTTGAAGTAATTGATTCTTTTGTTGAGGTCCGCAGCGGCCCCGGCCGGGGCTACCCTGCTTTTTATGTTATCGAGCAAGGTGAGTCAGTCGAAGTGTTGACCCGACGCTCAGGGTGGTATGAGGTTCGTTCTCAGAATGGGAAAACAGGCTGGGCAACGTCGCAACAGTTATCTAGAACGCTTCAGGCAACGGGTGAGCCCGCCGATTTACCGTCGGTTAGCTTTGGTGATTACCACAAAAACAAATGGCGAGTAGGCTTCACTTTTGGTGAGTATTCTTCTGGCGAGTTAAATGGTGCCGATCTATTTTCTACAACTCTGAGTTATCGCTTTGTTAACTGGTTAAGTATTGAGGGGGAGTTAGGTAAATTATTCAATTCTGAAATCGAAGGTGAATTTTATAATGTGAATATACTAGTTGAGCCCTTCTCTAGTTGGCGTCTTTCTCCAGAGTTGATTTTGGGTTCCGGTGTTCTGTCTATTGATACTCAGCCCGAGCTAGTGGCTTTTGGTATTGATGATTCAAGTTTTCAAAATTATGGTTTGGGCCTTAATTACTATGTAGGCCGAAACTTTGTAGTTAGAGGTGAATACCGTTGGTATTCAGTATCCGCAGACGAAAAAGTGACATTAGAATCATGGAAAATCGGTTTCAACACTTTCTTTTAGTTAGTTTCTACAGCTTGTTGTTGCTAAGTGCTAGTTCGATAGTGCAGGCTCAGTCCGCCAGTGGGTTTTCAAAAGACGACATAGACTCGGAGTTTTTAGAGTTGGGAGCGAATATTGGTATTATCAATATTGAGGATTTTCCGAGTGAGTATGCGCTAGGGCTCAATCTTACATTTAGGGCGACTGAAGATATTTTTTTACAGTTAAATCTTATGTCGGCAAGTGATGTGGATTTATCTTCAGCAGAAAAGGATCAGGGCGCTTTTATTTCTGATGGGGATAGAGACTTCCTTCACTACGATATGCTTGTTGGATATAATTTTTTTCAGGGGGAATTTTTTACCTCTAATGCAGATGCTCATTTATCAACTTTGCACATAGTCGGCGGCATTGGCGAAACGGATTTTGGTAATGAAAGTAATTTTTCTTACGTTTTTGGTTTGGGTTACAAGATCGCATTTTATAGAAGCTATATTTTGAATTTTGATGTGAGGCAGTATGCATATCATTCTAGTTTGATTGCCGACGATGATGCGACGGTAGCAACGCACCTGTCAGTTGGGTTTAGTTATTTGTTTTAATTGTTTTTTTTAGCCGCTTATTGTAGGTATGGTCAATCCAAAAATATTTAAAGAGAATGAAAATGCTTGGTATGAAATATTTTATTTTGGCAATATTGCTTGTGTTTAATAGCCATGCCTTTGC
>JBLHWO010000254.1:0-5067 GCA_047629215.1 Cellvibrionaceae bacterium
GCTCCCTTAGCCAACATTTTTGTTGAAGCACAACGCTTGGCCTGATTATCCATCTTCAGATGACTTGCTTTATCTAGGCTCAAGAGCAAAAGCGTTCATGTTTGACTGGTCCAAAAACGGCTTACTTCAAGAGCAAAGCGAACCCTTTTCCTTATGTCCATTCAATGATTGAAAAGAGGTATTAGCAGTGTTTAGAAGATCGTCTAAAAACTGTAAGTAAATTTCTAAAGCGGTATCTTTTCGACACTGCATGCTAACAATACAAAGCGGATATACTTGTTGAATGATTCTCATTTGTCACCGACCCTATTTCACTCGAAATAGAAAAGAATTCTACAACGAAAACGTAGCATAAAAAGTAAGACCAACCTGCCGAAAACCTGTAATGATCGCAAGCCCATTGAGGCTACCAAAGCGAAAAGGACGGTAGGTGCGCAAACATCGAAGGCTAGAGGGTAGCTCCCTCAAAAAGAAGCCGTATATACTTAAGCTGTTTACATTTTATGAAAAGGTTGCCGTTATAAAATAGGTGGAGTCCATATACGAAATTCAATATCACTGGTCATAATTTCCCTCTTGTTTCACTACGCCCATCATTGAAAGAAAGCAATTTATATACCGAAAGAGAAGTATAAAATTAGCAAATGAAATGAACTCAGTGTTCGCTATTGATCAAAATATTCTGCAGCGTCAAATTTAACTGTTCTTCCCGTCTGAAATAGCAACCTTTGTGTGGCTTATGTGCACCAAAATAATGCAAAAAAAAATCGTATTCGTATTTCTAAATGTACACATTCAAAGAGCGCTATATTATAAAGTTCAGGTGCGTAATATAGTGAAAATCCATTAAATTATCTGTAAACGGTCAGGAGAAAACAATATGAACATGTCGTTTATTCGCAAAGCCTCAAGTGGACTTTTATTCTCGCTGGTGATGCTATCGGGGTCGGTCGCTGCTAGCGATAAATTGATAGTTGCCCATGATATGTGGGTTGGTTATTCCGGCTTTTTCGTTGCTAAAGCAAAAGGTTTTTTTAAAGAAGTAGACCTTGAAATAGAAGCGGTTGAATTTTCTGGCCCGGGAGATACGGTACCGCCATTGGTTGCAGGTCATATCGATATTGCTCTGACCACACTGTACAATCTTTCACTGGCAACTGGAAAAGGCGCAGATGGCTTGAAGGCGATATACCTCTTGGATACTTCAGACGGTGCTGACGCTATTGTTGCTAGTCCTAATATAGCGAGCATTAAGGATCTAAAGGGGAAAAAGATAGCGGTCACCACGGGAGAGGTAAATCATCTTCTTCTTATCGCAGCATTAAATAAGGCTGGCATTAAAGAATCAGAGGTAAAGCTCGTAAATATGAATGCAGATGATGCAGGCGCAGCTTTTATCGCAGGGCAAGTAGATGCTGCGGTGACTTGGGAACCATGGGTAACCAAAGCCAAATCGGCGGGCGGCGAAGCCATTTTCACCAGCGCAGATACCCCTGATTTAATCCTAGATGGTATCGTAGTGACTGATGCTACCTTAGCAAAAAAACGCGATGAGTTGATTCGCTTTATCAAAGCGGTGGATAAAGGCGTTTTATACTTACGAGCAAATCCCAAAGAAAGTCATTCGTATGTAGCAAAGGCTCTTGGGGTTTCTTCAGAGGAAGCGGCAGACATGCTGCTGGGGGACAAAGTCTACGATATCATCGATAATAAAATTTTGCTTGCTGCAGGAGGCTCTGGTTATGGATCACTGGAAGCTGTAATCGAATTTCTTAGCGAGCAATCTCTCATTGATGCAAAATTTGATGGCAGCAATTTGCTAACGAAAGACCTCTTGCCATGATTCACCGGGTAGTGAATAGCGACGATATAACGGCCATGTGGGAGGCTATTTCTATGGCGGATTTAGCTATGAGCCAAGGAGAGCCTCCTTTTGGAGCAGTAATTGTTAATAGTGAAGGTATCGTTGTCGCGAAGGCTCATGACCAGGTAAACACCGACCATGACATGACTTCGCATGCAGAAACGCTTACGGTTCGTTTGGCCTGTAAAGCACAGGGTGCAGATCTATCTGGCCATACGCTTTATACCACCTGCGAGCCATGCCCCATGTGTTACACCTCAGCTTGGCTAGCTCGTGTTGATCGAATTGTCTATGCCACCACGATGGCGCAAGTAAATGATGTGCTGGGTGATTCTCAGCGAGAAATTCGAATGTCTGTAGAAACGATTAACGACTATACGGATCAGCCTTTGGCCTTGCGGCAGGGGGTTCTTGAAGAGGAATGTATGGCTTTGTTTCTGCGTTATGCTGAGTCAAAAAATAGTGAGTGCAAGCCACTATGAGCCTTGCTGAGACAGCATTGTTAAACATTGATATGCAGAGGGGTTTTTGTGACCCCGAGGGTTATGCCGCACAAGTAGGTATGGACGTTTCACATTTTGAACAGCCCGTGTTTGCAAAATCGTGTGAGAAAGCTGGGCATTAGCGTTATATATATACGCGCAAAGGGCACCGGCCAGAATTAACGGATTGTTTTCCAACCAAGCTGCGACGTTCCAGGCAGGCTGGCGCACAAATAGGTCGAATGGGCTCATCGGGGTGGCTGTTGATTCGCGGCGAATATGGTCACGACATTATTGATGAATTACTGCATTTGGACGGCGAAGTTGTGGTTGATAAGCCTGGCTATGGTGCGTTTTATCAGACAGATATTGAAATCATGTTAAGAACAGGTGGTTTTACGCAGCTTGTACTCACTGGTGTAACAACTGATATTTGCGTTCACTATACGCTTAAAGGAGCTGTCGACAGAGGCTTCGACTGTGCCACTGTTTCCGTGCCTGTGCTGCATATAACCCTAAATTACACGAATCAGCGCTAAAAATTTTAGAAGGTGAGGGCGGCATTTTTGGCACAGTGATGAGCACCTAAGAAGTATTAACCCAATGGTCCAATGACGAAAACGTGGGAAAACTTAACCGAAGATGAATTTCTTTATCATACGCAAGCCTTTGCCACAAAATGCACGTTGGTTAATTAGCTCTGGCTTCATGGTGCTGATTGTATTTAGTTGGTGGTTGCCGACCCATATGCAGTGGGTAAACCCCTTGTTTTTACCATCTCCCGAGCGCGTTGTTTTGCGCTTAGTGGAGTGGTGGCAAAGCGGCATGCTGACAACTGATCTTGGTATTTCTATTTATCGTGTCACAGCCGCTTTTTTAATTGCCACAGCGATGGCGATTCCTCTGGGTGTACTCATAGGAACTTTACAACCTATTCAATCCGCACTTCAGCCCCTTTTTGAGTTTTCTCGTTATTTGCCTGCGGTTGCTTTTGTACCTTTGATTTTGCTCTGGGTGGGCATTGATGAAAGCGCAAAAATTACGATTATTTGGATAGGCACGTTTTTTCAAATGGTACTTATGGTAAGCGAAGATGTGCGACGAGTACCACAGTATCAGTTGGATGCTGCGTTATCTTTGGGGGCTAAGCAATCTGAGTTATTTAGTCTTGTTGTCTTTAAGTCGGCTCTACCTGACATTGTAAATACACTTCGACTCACTCTGGGTTGGGCTTGGACTTACCTAGTTGTTGCGGAACTTGTTGCAGCAAACACAGGTGTCGGACACGCTATTCTCAAAGCCCAACGTTTTTTCCAAACAGAAACTATTTTTGCCGGAATACTCATGATAGGTTTGATTGGGCTTGCTATGGATCAGGCATTACGAGCGGTGCATCGATTTGCTTTTCCTTGGTTATACATGAGGAGAGATTAATGAATGGCGATCTTGCCCTTGCTGGCGTTACAAAATCCTTTTCTTGTGGTAAGCGATCAAAGACCGTTTTGGAATCCTTATCTATTACCTTGCAGGCTGGGCAATTTGTCGCGTTTGTTGGGGCTTCAGGTTGTGGAAAATCAACATTACTGCGTCTAATTGCTGGGCTAGACCCTGTCGATCATGGGGAAATTTTACTTAACAACCAAGCAGTGAAGACGCCGGGCACAGATCGAGCCATGGTGTTTCAAGATTACAGCTTATACCCCTGGTTAACCGTAATTGAAAACATTCGCTTTTGTCGCGAATTAAAGGCTCATCAGAAAAATCAGAGTGAATCAGCAGGCATAGCGGCGGTTGATAGATCCTACGCTCTACTTGAGTTAATGGGATTGGATACTGTCGCCAAGCAATACCCTAATCAACTTTCAGGTGGCATGCAACAACGTGTCGCGATAGCGAGAGCCATTATGGCTGGCCCTCAATGGCTTTTAATGGATGAACCCTTCGGTGCCTTGGATGCTCAAACTCGAGAGGTGATGCACGAGCTGATTCTGTATTTACATAGCCACGAGAATATGGGCATCATTTTTGTTACCCATGATGTCGAAGAAGCGCTCTACCTTGCAGATCAGATTGTGATAATGTCCCCCAATCCAGGAAAGATAGACCAAGTCGTTACCTCGCCATTACCTCAATCATCAGATCGTCGGATGGATATGAAACATGGGCCTGATTTTATTTCAGCAAAACGACAAATACTTCAACGGATTCGAGACACATCGGATATTCAATCTAGCATGGATTTGCTTGGCCGGATTCGTCAGCATCCAACTAAGTATTAGATAGGTTTACCGTTATGAAAAGGTTTTATCTGAACCTTCTCTTAACTGATTGTTTCGTTTTATTTGAACGAATAAAGGTCTACTTTTGTCACTACGGCAGTCCAATTTATTAGCGCTTTTTGGACTGATATCGTCAAACCGAAATGGTTCGCTTTCAACAAAAAGTAATGGGTATTTCAGTATTCTTCTAATGAACGCTTTGTGCTCTTTTCGTTAGTTTCCTAAGCACAAAGATTGGCTAAATAATCCTTATCTGAGGAGAACCCTTGAGCGTCCGACTTGCGGAAACTCAAGCCCCGAAGATTTTCAAAATCCTATAATTGATGAACAAGTGCGAGCGTCTTGTATGTGGCAAGTTCTGCCACTTAACCTGTTGATCCATGCGGTAGTAATCTGCACCAAGTTGTCGCTAATAAATAGATGCATTTCTGCAATTTACTAA
>JBLHWO010000255.1:0-5047 GCA_047629215.1 Cellvibrionaceae bacterium
ACTATACTTAACTTATAGGGAATTACTTTTCCACTCTGGATGCGGTTAGAGTTGACTATTTTGTAGTGATAAAACTAGGCAGCCTAGGTCCAAATAAAAATCATGATTAATAATCGACAACACTTACGTCACACTATTAGTGTTAGCCTCAAAATAACCCATGAAACTATCGATGAGATTATAGTAGAGACAAAAAATATCTCTGATGGGGGTTTATTTGTAGTAGTTAACCCCAACAAAATGCCACCCATGGGCACAATTGTGAAAGGACAGGTTCAAGGCATGGTAGAAGAGTCACCTGTAGTAGAGATGGAAGTTGTGAGAGTCGCAAATCACGGTATTGGCTTGAAATATATCAATCTTTAAATATTTTGAATACCTTTAGGCGCTGTAATTTGTCGATTTAACCTAGACACTGCAGAAAGAAGATCAAAAACACTACTGAAGTAAGCTTCAAAACTTCGCGAAAATAAAACACTTGTTGCTTTGTAAAAATTTTTATTTATCAATTAAGCCTTAAGGGCACCTCTAAAAACAGTGATTCTTTCGTGAGCGCAGCAACAACAAGTGCCTCTAAGCGAGGAGGGACCGCGCGGAAAACCCCATTATATAGGACATGCATGATGATTTGAGCACGGAACCTGCGCAGCAATCGCGGGAGAACTGCGTTTTTAAAGGTGCCCTTAAATAAAAGTGCTTCTTAATCTGAAAATCTTATCCATTATACATTTGTGAGGCAAAAGCCATCAGTGCCATCGTCGAGAATAAACAGGTAAAGCATATTCTTGAGCGTGAAGGCTATAGAGTGTTGGAAAATAATATTGAACTCGTCAATACTTTCCCCTCTCCGATGGATTCGTTTCAATATGCGCTTTATGCTTTTGGACAAGAAGATTTCTTCATCGTTATTATGACAAATATTAGACAAAAAACTATCTATGGTTATCATATTCTCGACCTGACAGATAAAAATTCTTTAGCTGATGACCTAGTTAATCGCTTAAGAAATAAAAATTACCTGCTTTAGTCACTAGCACTTGCTTATCTTTACAAGCAATACATAACTATTCATCATAGATCATATCCTTAGGTACCACGACCGAACGTGGATAAGTAGGTCGGTCGCCTCGGCCGCGCCGAAAATTTTGTAACTGAAAGACGTAAGCTAATATTTTGGCAACCGCAATATATAAACCTGCAGGAATTTCTTGATCAATTTTTGTCGTATAGTAGATTGCACGAGCTAATCGCGGCGACTCAATAATCTCTACATGATTTACTCCAGCAATCTCTCTTATTTTTAAAGCTACAGCATCAACTCCTTTTGCCACGACAATAGGCGTATTCATACTGTCCGGCTTGTATTTTACGGCGATGGCGAAATGTGTGGGATTAGTGATAACAACATCTGCCTCGGGCACATCTGACATCATTCGTTTATTTGCCATCTCTTGCTGTAATTGACGAATACGCCCTTTAACCTCGGGCCTGCCATCGGTATCTTTCATTTCATCTTTAACCTCTTGTAAGGTCATTTTAAGCTTTTCGGTATGGTCGAAGATCTGAAAAGGCACATCAATTACTGCAATTAAAATGGTTACAGCCGACAAAATAATAGTCACCCAAACAAGCATTTCAACTGCATGATCAGTCGCAGATAACAGGTTTTCAGAGGCAAGCGCTGCTAATTCTCTTTGAAGTACATTAAAGACTATTGCTACTATGGAAAATATTAAAATTATTTTAGCCATTGCTTTTACAAGTTCGACTAAAGATGTCATAGAAAACATCCGCTTAATACCCTCAAGCGGATTCATACGACTGAATTTAGGCATCAGTGACTTTGTACTAAATAACCAACCCCCTAGAGCGATGGGACCGATTAATGCTGCCAGTAATAAAATCCCAAAGATTGGTAGCACACCAATTAACGAAGCCGCAAAAGATTGACCAAGATAATGCACCATCATTGACGTATCAAATATTACCTCACGAGAAAATTCAAAGTTATACCGAAAAATTGATAGTAGTTTTTGCGCTAAAAGGCCTCCGAACCACAAAAACCCAAATGCAGAAGCTAATAAAATAAAGGTTGTTGTTAGCTCTTTCGAACGAGGAACCTGACCATCTTCTTTGGCTTTATCAAGCTTTTTTTGCGTAGCTTCTTCTGTTTTTTCTTGACCTTGATCATTATCAGCCATGGTGTACCCGTTATTTTAAAAGTTCTTGACTGAAAATAAAGCCTTGATTAGTGAATTCTCTGAAGGAAGGTAAAAATGCATCAAAGCCTAACCACATAACAAACAATCCGAAAATCAATGTCATTGGAAAACCCACTACAAAAACATTAATTTGAGGTGCCGACCGACTCATTACACCAAAGGCAATATTGACAATTAACAATGATGTCAAAATCGGTAAAGCAATAGTAAAGCCACTGGCAAACATCCAACCACCAAGGCCAATAATTTTATAATAATCGCTAGGAGAAAAGCCACTAATGCCAATAGGTATTACCGTAAAGCTATCAACTAATATCTGTATAAGCACTAGATGTCCATTAATACTCAAAAACAACAGGGTTGTTGTTAACAAATAAAACTGAGAAATAATGGTTACCGTAATGCCATTGGCAGGGTCATTCATTGAGGCAAAACCCAAACCCATTGACATAGCAATATATTGCCCGGCCATAACAAACACTTGGAAAACAACTTGAAAAACAAAAGCTAGAGCGACGCCGATTAGAATTTGCTGGGCAATAATAATTAGTACCGTTAAAGATAGAGCGTCATATTGAGGACTTGCAGGTAATAAAGGCGATATTATAAGCGTGCACATAACACCTAAAACAACTCTGATTCGCGCGGTAACGATACGCGTACCAAATATAGGAGCGGCTAATAAAAAAGCGGTGATACGAACTAACGGAAAAAAGAAATTTCCTACAAACTGTGCTATTTGTGCATCCGTCATTTCAAACATATTAAACCACATAAAACAGCAAAAATTGCTGAGATGAAAATTAGTGCTAGCCGATCAATGTTGGAATATTCATAAACAAACTGTGAAACAGCTCAGTAAACTCGTTAATTAACCAGCCTCCCAAATACATAATTGAGCCCAGCGTCACTAACAATCTCGGTAAAAAACTTAATGTTTGTTCATTAATTTGTGTTGCCGCTTGAAATACACTCACCAATAAACCTACCGCCAGACCAGGACCCACAATAAGCGACACCATCAACACACATAGATACAAGGCATTTCCAAATAGGTCCATTACCACTTCTGGAGTCATTACTTTAATCCTATTATTAATCTAGCCATTATAATTCAGCACTATTATCAATGCTGATATTATTGTAAAACACCGTAACTAGCGGCGAGAGTTCCCATCAACATAGCCCATCCATCGACTAGTACAAACAACATAATTTTAAACGGTAGCGAAATAATTAATGGTGACAACATCATCATACCCATTGCCATCAAAACACTCGCAACCACAATATCGATGACTAAAAATGGGATAAATATAATGAAGCCTATTTGAAACGCCGTTTTTAGTTCACTGGTAATAAATGATGGAATCAATACCACCATAGGAACATCTTCAGCAGTGTAAATACCATTAGTGTCCGAGATATCCATAAACAACTTCAAATCGCTCTCACGAGTTTGCGCCATCATAAACGTATGAAAAGGTTTGATGGTACGCTCGATTGCCTCTTTAGAGCTTATTTCTTCATTAACGTAGGGCTGGAGCGCTTGTTCATTTACGCGCTCAAATACTGGCGCCATAATAAACAATGTCAAAAACAAGGTCATGCCGATAAGAATTTGATTGGAGGGTGACTGCTGCAAACCTAAGGCTTGTCGTAAAATAGCGAAGACAATAATGATGCGAGTAAATGACGTGGTCATTAATAATATAGCTGGGATAAACGATAAGGCCGTCATAATAGCTAGTATTTGAATACTAACTGAATACTCTTGTGAACCGTCAGCACCCGTCGTAACTTTAAGTGCAGATAATGATGGTAACTTTTGAATATTTTCTAAGGTTGAGGCTTTATTTTGTGTGCTCTCGGTAGAACTTTGAGAATACGTAGCTTGACTAAAAACAATTATAAGGAAAAAAAATAACGTCGAGCAGCCAACGTGAATCAAGGATCTCTCAATAAATACTTTTTTAATGAAATATGAATAATAAAAGGAGATGTTCATCTAGCTACGTCGCTTTTGTTCATAACGGCTTTTAACTTTTCTGCAAAAGAAGAAGATAAATCGTTGACGAACTTATTATTAGAAAAGCTGGTAATTGCCATTGCTTCATCAACTCGATCGGAGCTAGATATAGTTGAATCTAATGATTCTAAGGGATTTAAGTGCTCCTCGGAGCAAAGCGTGCTGTTGGCTGCAACGATTTGTTTTTTTACGTTGGGCTCTAACGTTTTCAAAAGTCCTACAAAGCCAGGTGCAACGCCAATAAGTATAGTTTCACCTTCGACTTCAATTAACAATAATTTTTCTTTGGGTGATAGTGGCAGAGTACTTTTAATTTTCATTTTATTGGTTGCACTATGTCCCGTGTAACCAATACGCTTTATTAACCAGACAACTACGAATATCATTACAATCGTTGCCGCAAGACCCAACATCATTTGTAACAAACTTGAAGAATACGAAATAGGTGGTGCAATCGCTTCCGCAGCATTAGAGAAATCAACTAAAAAAAGTAATGCAAGCATGAGCAGCGATTTATCCATCATTGTTTTACGCTTAAATTTATCTACATTTAATAGCACCATTTTTTTTACTCTATTTATTTATAATCAATAGCAAGATTTAACAATTATGCTAAATTCTTAATCCTTTCTGCCGGACTAATAACATCGGTCATACGAATACCAAACTTTTCATTAACGACAACTACCTCGCCATGTGCAATTAAGGTACCGTTAACCAATACATCCAAAGGCTCTCCTGCAAGGCGATCAAGCTCAATAACAGAGCCTTGATTTAGTTGTAAAAGATTACGAAT
>JBLHWO010000256.1:0-4974 GCA_047629215.1 Cellvibrionaceae bacterium
TCGTCTTGATCGGAACAGGCTTAAGGTTAGGGCGGCGAGCCGCCTCACCAATCGCAATGGCATCGTTATGATCACTTTTGTTACCACGGACAAATGGTGTGACGTGTTGTGCGGGAATCAACTTCACGTGATGGCCCATGGCCTCGAAATGCCTGTCCCAATAGTGGCTCTGGAATAACAGGCCTCCATAGCGACTTCTACCGGTGCCTGGTTGATCATAAACGCGACTAGATCTTTACGTTTGAGCTGACGATTAAAGGCAACCGCCTGTCGGTCTGTCATACCACATACTTGGAAAACATTTTTGGCTAAATCAATCGAAATTAAATTAGGCTGACTCATGATGGATGCTCCTCCGAAGTTAACTGAAAACGGCCTATGCCGCTCTAACAGTTTGGCGCATTACGACGCCGGTTTCACGGAGCGTCCATCTCATCACCCATCAAATTAAATTGACATAAAACCTCAGTTTGTTAGGTTAATTCACTCAACCTTCACAAAAGGATACTGTGATGCCAAGATCAAGGAAAACTCAAGTTTCTCTCGAAGCCACCCCCTATTACCATTGCAGCTCACGCTGTGTTCGTCGTGCTTTTCTTTGCGGTAAAGATGCAGTAACCGGTCAATCGTTCGCGCATCGACGGCAGTGGATTGAGGATAAACTGCTCGAACTGGCGACTGTCTTCGCTATCGATTTGTGCGCGTATTCAGTGATGCATAACCACTATCACGTGGTTCTATTCATCGATAAATTAACGGCTGATAACTGGGACGCATTAGAGGTGGTGGAACGATGGCATCTGCTGTTTAGTGGCACACTTTATAGTCAACGCTTTTCTAAAGGTGAGTTACTCACAGCGCCAGAACAAGCCAACCTTAATGCCTCCATAGCGCTCTAGCGTGAGCGTTTAATGGATATTAGTTGGTTTATGAGAATTATCAACGAAGCCATAGCACGCATGGTTAATAGGGAAGGCGATTGCACTGGACGCTTCTGGGAAGGTCGTTTTTTCCAGCTAGGCATTGCTTGATGAAAAAGCACTAGCAGCTTGTTCCGCTTATGTCGACTTGAAACCAATAAGAGCCGGAATAGCGGATAGCCTGACCGACCCAGATCACACCAGTATTAAACGTCGTTGTGAACAGGCAGCAAAGGCAGAGCAACCGAATGATCTACGACACCAGACTAATGGACTACATCCATTCGTCGATAACCCGAGGCGTGATATGCCTAAGGGCCTACCATTTTGACTCACCGATTACCTAGAACTGGTCGATTGGACCGGCAGAATCCTACGAGATGATAAGCGCGGTGGAATCCTTGAAAGTACGCCGCAAATTCTCCAGCAATTGAACATTTAAATCGCTAGTCGGCACGTCATATCACATAAAACAAGCCTGTAAACAGCTTGGAAGGCTGTGGGTACATGGTATCCGAGCGTGTGAAAAGTTTTTTCCTACCTAACAGAACTGACGTAAAACAAAAAAATCAACAATTACATGTCCAAATGATTGGCCGACGGATTTCTGTGTTTTGGGTTTGATAAAAAAAGTGTAGTGCCACTAGAAAAAGCCAAATCTGTTTAAATTTATTAATTATCTTACCTAGGTTAACTTTTCTTCACTGACAACAGATAGTTGGGTTCAAAAATATTTATTCTAAAATAGGGATGTCCATTTTATTGAGCACATTTTATTGTGCTTTGAACTCTCCTAACAACCGTTATTCAGTGCGCATTCGGATAAGCACTATTGCAGCAATAGCAAGAATAAGGATGGCGAATGCTTCGTACAGAATATTTTCAGGGGCCATATCTTTGCCCTGCAGAACAATCAATCGGGCGAGTGCCGTAATCGCAATAAAAATAGGGTACACGAACGCAGTGCGTCGGTCCGAATAAAATACACCCACCATGCCGATAACCTCCAAATAAAGAAACATTAACAGTATGTCGGCGAGGCTGATCGTCTGTGCAACATAAATTGTGTGAATCTCAAAGGCGACGGCTCCCATAGTCATCACAATGACGATGAACAGTATTATCCTCTCAATTATGTGAAAAATACCAAGCACGAAAGACCTTTCGGTTTTTCCCACGTTAGGGCCTTCCACGTGATTAATAGCATCTGATTTACTATGTGAGTTTTCGTCATTATTTTTGTTTGAGACCATAAATAAAATTCATTCATCATTTAAAGAAAATTTGTGATCGGATCAAATTGGGATAAATGTTTCTTGAAAATCCCTATTGATCGATATTTTTGGCCCCAATTAAAGAACCATACAGTAATAAAAAGAAATAAGGGGTAAAGAGTTGATAATATACCTTTACTCAAGGCGTTAAAAATATCTCTCCGTAATCATTAGTTTTCTTTAATACGCCAATGAATGGTGGATTGCTAATAGTATTATATCCACACTCGCCGCCTCAGATTCCGTCACGCTTTTTGTTCCAAAAAAACCACCGGCTTGCTACTGAGCTTTATGCAAAGACAGGCACTCTTAATAATTAAGTTGCATCCTTAATTTCTTATTTAAGTCTATTGGGGAATAAGGTAAATCATTATATGTACTCTAGATCCTACGTTAAGTATAGGAAGGATAAAAGCCCTATCCACTGATGTCAATTTTCAGAATCACCTTGTTATGGTTTAATAAACCTGTAGGACTTGATAGCCTATTTACCATCAGAATAGGATAAGAAATGACCAGTAAAGTCAGAAAGGTGCGACAGACTTTCACACCAGCTCAAAAGCTTGAATACGCTAAATTAATGGCTGAAGAAAATTATACGAATCAGCAAGTGATGGATTTATCTGGTGCTGGTTCCACAGCGCTATCACGCTGGAATAAACAATTTCTTGCAGAACAGCGAGAGGTGAAGTAGTTGAAGGGAAGATCGCGCTTGATACGGATAAACCACGCATTCAAGAGTTAGAGTATCAGTTAGCTGCGTCAAGATCGGATGTTGCTTTGTTAAAAAAGGCCACTGCCTTTTTCATTCGCGACAATCCAGCATTAATAGTGATTAGGACAATGAAAAAGGCGGAGAGTCATCTAAACACATCGCAGATATGTCAACTCATGAATGTGCCAATAGCGAGCTATTACTATCACCCAATAGACAAGCCAGAAACCGCTCAATATCTTGATAAGATGAAAGTAATACACAAAGAAAATTTCCAGGCTTACGGCAGAAGACGGATGAGAGTTGCGCTTAATAATGAAGGTATCCAGATGGGTGTATTCAAAATAACACGACTTATGAAAGCCGTTGGCATCATTGCGAAAGAACCGAAAAAACCACACTATTATCCATCAGGTAAGCAACGGCCTAATATACCCAATCAGCTGAATCGTCAATTCAACCCGAGTTAGGCCAATACGCATCGGGTGGGAGATATTACCTACATACGCCACCATGGCAGTTGGAGTTACTTGGCGACAGTACTTGATTTAGGTTCCCGGGAGATCGCTGGTTACGCCTTATCACAGACACCGGACGCACAACTCGCCCGACAGGCGCTATTGAATGCGATAAAAATGCAGGCCCCAGACACGCTTCAGCTGATGTTCCATTCTGATCAAGGTGTTCAATATACGGCAGACCTATTTAATAAAACTTTTTCGATACACGGTATCAATCAAAGTATGAGTCGCCGAGGCAATTGCTGGGATAATTCAGTTCAGGAACGTTTTTTTAGAAGTTTAAAAAGTGAATATCTCAATGGACTGATATTCATAAATCATCAATCAGTGGTGTCAGCTGTAGAGCATTACATTCGGTATTACAATAATAAACGACTTCATTCTTCTATCGGTAATATGGCCCCAGTACAGAAAAAACAAATTTTACTCAATGTGGCTTAGAGTCCCTACAGAAATACTTGACCATTAAAATGCTAGATATTGCATTTAGCTGAAGTTTCCTAGTTTCTCAAATGAGTGCGATAGCATAACCAGTCCAATTTGAATTAAATGGAGGGCTTGCCCGTAAATAGGGCAAACCGCTTAAAATACTTCTTCTCTATACGCGGGCTGAAAAATTTCTAGGAAACTTCAGTTGCATTTAGTTGAGCCATTTTAATATGAGGGAATGCGTAACTCGAATGGTAGTTTGATTCAGGTTGGTTGTTATTAAAGTTTTAAAATTGATAACTATTTGAAAAAATGCCTTTAGGTAGATATTACGAGTGTTGAATTTACTGAATAAGACAGGCCAATTTATACTGTTAATACTAATTTTGAACATAATCATATCAATCAATTGGGACTAAATTATGCCAATTACTTTGCCTATTATTAATTATTGTTATAAAGTTCTTGCGTTAAATTGTTACTTTGCCTTCCAATCTATTGATGAAAACTTAATTCAGAATACGGTTTGAATGGAAGAATTAAGAGGCTAAAAAATAGACTACAAGTGGCAGAAAGCCATTAAATTCAGTCTCTCTGGATACTCTTTACGCCCCGTAACTAACATTAATGCCGTATAAAAAATAACGTTTAATTAAACGACGCAAAAGTGATGTTTTTAGATACCTACCTTGACAACAGATCTTTGACGTTAGGAGGAGGCCTTTTAATCGCATTGCTAACTATCAACGACTGGTTTAAGCTCCTCGCGTCGCTATGGCATGCGATATCGTCGTTATAGCATAAATGAAGTTAAAAAACTGATATTGGCTCTAGCGTCTGTCTTAACTTGGCTTTATTTAGTGACTAGACGAAATGTGAAGGTATAAGAGGCTTTTATTACTCACCACCACTATCAACAAACTGCCTAAATGTTTTTGAAACATTAGACTTAAAAAACTATAAAACTATAAAACCGAAGAGGAAATTCAAATGAAATCAATGAAAAAATTTGCAACCTGTGCAGCCGCAGCTGTCGTTGCCTCGTCAATTGCTACCTCCGCGTTTGCTGATGTTAATGTGGCTTTCTTTTTAGAGTGGGCAACGCCAAATCAAAT